>NZ_JBSUSR010000003.1:0-410646 GCF_054072455.1 Methylobacillus pratensis | reverse complement strand
CCCCAGGCCATTCCCCGTGACAATCGATACCATCCCTGCTCTCCATCCTTGTGAGTCAGGGCAAGACGGCCTTGCCCCTTATACACAAGAGGTCCTCAAGCATTCGTTTCAGTTTAGGGGAAAGAGGGAATTTATTTAGTAGAATTATGTTCGAGAGACTGATGTAAATATCCAAAGATTTTAGTCTAGGGTATGGCATAGCTATTGCATGCTATGCAGCCAGCCTGAACCTGCCCACGGCTAAGGCCAGTTCGTCCGCCTGTTGCTGCAATGAGGCAGCCGCCGCAGCTGCCTGCTCAACCAGCGCAGCATTCTGCTGCGTGACCTGGTCCATCTGGCTGATCGCGATGTTCACTTGCTCGATGCCGCTGGTCTGCTCGCGGCTGGCGACAGTGATTTCGGCCATGATATCGATGACGCGCTGCACGCTCTGCACCACTTCCTGCATCGTCGCTCCCGCTTCTGTCACCAGCTTTTCCCCGGTACCGACGCGCTCCACCGAGTTGCCGATCAGTTCCTTGATTTCCTTGGCCGCCGAAGCGGAACGCTGCGCCAAGCCCCTTACCTCTGCGGCGACCACGGCAAAGCCGCGACCCTGCTCACCGGCCCTGGCAGCCTCAACTGCCGCGTTCAATGCCAGGATATTGGTCTGGAAGGCAATCCCGTCGATCACGGCGATAATATCGACAACCCGCTTCGAAGCCTCGTTGATCGAACCCATAGTTTCCACCACTTGGGATACTACGTTGCCTCCGCGCACGGCGATCTCGGACGCGGAGGCAACAAGCTGGTTGGCCTGCTGGGCATTGTCCGCGTTCTGCCGCACTGTGGCGGTGATTTCCTCCATGGAGGATGCGGTCTCCTCCAAGGCGCTGGCCTGCTGCTCGGTACGGGAGGATAAATCCAGGTTGCCCGCCGCGATCTGGCTGGAGCCGGTCGCAATCGCATCCGTGCCTTGGCGCACCCTGTTCACGATACGCACCAGGCTGTCGTTCATTTCCTTCAGCGCCGAGAGCAGCTGGCCGGTTTCGTCCTGGGACGATACCCTGATGTCCGCGGTGAGGTCGCCTGCAGCCACGGTCTTTGCGATTTCAATCGCATTATTGAGCGGGCGCGTCACGCTAGTGATGATCCAGTAGGTGAGCCCGGCACCTGCTGCAGTCAGGATAAACAGTGCCAGCAAAATCGAGGCGACAGCCAGATCGTGCTGCGCCTGCGCAGCGGTTTGGTTGTGCTCGCGGATGCTTGCCGAATGTTCGCTGACAAGTGCCACGATCTGGTCGATCTTCTGGGTTGGCTCGCGGTCCATGCCCTTGACCAGCTTGTCGACGATCTGCGTGCTTTCAAGGCGGGTACCGTCGAACCGCTTGAGCGCATCAAGGTAATCGAGCTCAAGCTTGGCAAGCGCGCTTTTCGCGTCGGATACCCCACTCTTATCCAGGCTCAGCTTATCGAAAATAATCTGCAGCCTGCTCAGTTCTGCCTGCGCCTCTTTGCCGCTCTTGATGAAGGCATCCCGGTACTTGGCAAACGCTTCCGCATCATGGCCGCGCAACAGCGTATTTTTCCACTCCTGGATTTGTATCTTGAATATCACCTGCGCCTTGCGGGCGGTATCCACGGCCTCTTCCGAAGCAGAAGCCTGTTCCAGCGTAAGCTGGAGCAGGGTGTTCGTTTTTGACAGCGTAACCCAACCCGTCAGGCCCAGGATCAAAGATCCCAGTAGAAGAAACACGCTCAGGCCGATCAAGCGCGTGGAGATTTTTATATCGTGAAGTTGCATTGTCTACTCGGGAATTGGAACAGGTTGGACTGGATGAAGCCACGCTAGCGGCAGCTCCACCGTTTACGGCATTCCCCAGCGAAACTGAAGACGTACGAACGCATTAACCGCATGACAATTTCGCCACAAAAATATTGCAGTTTCATGTCATTCTGAAGAATCAGATTGAAGAATATCTCCCGTCTGGCTCCAGCCATCACCCTTTACAGTCAGAAAATAAACCAAAATAAATTCAATGCCTTATAAAAATATTTATATCGAGAGGTGTCCTTTTTTCATTCTCGCGTGTCATTACTAGTAGAAGACCTAAAAATTTTAGGGCTAATGTCATAACAACTCGAAGCGAAGCTCATTCGCCAGCACATTTCCCTGACGTTGGATGTATCCACCCTCCCCTCGCGGGAGGGCTTATTTTTTCATCTTCAGCGCTCTTGCTTGGCTCAGGCCTGCATTGATGTTTTAATCAAGCCGTCAGACCTGCCACCGCCAATGCAAAGGAACCCGATGCGCATCGTCTTTTTCAGCACCCAGGTGTATGACCGGGAAAGCTTTCTTGCCTTTCCCAGGCCCCAGAACGCCGAATTCATCTTCCAGCAGCCCAAGCTCACAGTGGATACCGCCGTACTTGCCGCAGGGGCGGAAGTCATCTGCGCCTTCATCAATGACGACTTGTCCGCACCGGTGTTGGAAAAGCTGGCAGCCAACGGCACAAAACTGGTCGCGCTGCGCTCCGCAGGCTACAACCATATCGACTTGGAAGCCGCACAAAGGCTCAACCTGGCCGTCGTGCGCGTGCCCTCCTATTCGCCGCATGCAATTGCCGAGCATACCGTCGCATTGATTCTGGCACTCAACAGGCATCTGACACGCGCCTACAACCGTACCCGCGAAGGCGATTTCAGCCTGCGCGGATTGACGGGGTTCGACCTGGTCAACAAGACCGTAGGCATTGTCGGCACGGGGCAAATCGGCGCAGCGTTTGCGCGCATCATGGCAGGCTTCGGCTGCAAGATACTGGCCTACGATCCCTATCCCAACCCGGACGTGACTGCGCTGGGGGCCAGCTACCTCGAGCTCGACGCATTGTTGGCGCAATCCCATATCGTCAGCCTGCATTGCCCGTTGAGCCCTGCGACCCACCACCTCATCAATGCCAGCTCGCTCAGCCGCATGCAGCAAGGCAGCATGCTCATCAACACCAGCCGCGGCGCATTGGTGGACACGCCCGCCGTGATCGACGCATTGAAGCGCGGCCACTTGGGCTACCTGGGCCTGGACGTTTATGAAGAAGAAGCGGACTTGTTCTTCGAGGACCTATCCGACTTTCCATTGCAGGATGACGTGCTGGCGCGCCTGCTGACCTTCCCCAACGTCATCATCACCGCGCACCAGGCTTTTCTCACGCGCGAAGCGCTCGATGCGATCGCCGGCACCACGCTTGCCAATATCAGCGCCTGGGCGGAAGGCCAGCCGCAAAACCTGGTCAGGCTGGAAGCATGAGCCTGATCCCCAGCCAGCTTCCCGACGGGCTGGAAGCCTACAAGCGCACCCCGGACTTCACGCCGGACAACCTGCCGGCCGCCCTGCAATCGCAGCATTCCACCAAGGCTGGCGTCTGGGGCCTGCTGCATGTGTTGGAAGGCCAAGTCGTCTACCGCCTGGCGCCGCCGCATGAGGCATCAGCGATTGCCAATGCGGGGGAAACCATCGTCATATTGCCGGAGATCGTCCATTGGGTGGAATTCGGCATCCCCGGCAGGTTCTATGTGGAGTTTTACCGCGCAGCGGCAATTGAATAGCTGTTTTCACGCTTCGCGGCAACTCGGTCACAGCTCTGCACACTACCGAAACTGTGACTGTTGCCCATCTGCTAGAGAACAGATAACGCTGAACAAGCACTATCCTCAAGTACCGAAAGGTTGATGACGCCTTTACCTAGTCCCTTTCCACGACCCAGTCCAGCAAGCGATCGATCCGCGGGGCAATCAAGATAATGGCTAGGAACACCACGGGCCATGCCGTGATGAAGGCATGGGCCCATTGATGCAGGAAAAGAGGCGCAGGCATGCCGCGCAACGCCAGGATCACCGCCGACACGATCAGCGAGGTCACCGCGGACATGACAAAGGCGAACAAGAGCTTGCGGTACCGGGAGTGCAGGCGCCTGCCATGCAATGGCAACCTTACCAAGGCAACGCTTCACCTTGGTGGAAGAATCCGCCGGTTGGCCCTTCCGCGCCCAGCGTAGCGAGTTGTGCGCTGGTCTTGCCGCTGCCATCCACCTCCATCGGCGCGTTGGCGCCTCCAAGCGCTGTCTTCACCCAGCCGGGATGGGCCGCATTAACCTTGATCGCCGTATGCTTGAGCTCGTGCGCAAGATGCACGGTATAAGCGTTCAAGGCGGTTTTGGAGGTGTTGTAGGCGACGCTTTTCGCCTGCTCGATAGGCGAGTCCGGCATGCTGTGCAGGCTGAGGGAAGCGAGGATGCTCGACAGGTTGACGATCCGCCCGGCCTTGGAGCGCTTGATCAAGGGCAGCAAGGCCTGGGTCAGCTCGATCACGGCGAAGAAATTGACCTCGAAGGTATCGCGCAACACCTTGCCTTCCACTTGGCTGCTGTTGTTGTCGCCGACCAGGTTCTCTTTCAAGATGCCTGCATTATTCACCAGAATATCCAGCTTGCCAAAATGCTGCTCGACAAACGCAGCCACCTGGACGGCGGCCCCTGGCTTTCCCGCCTCGTAAGGTACCACGGCCGCCTTGATGCCGAGCGCCTGCAATTTTTCCGCCGCGGCTTCCCCGCCTACGGGGTCGCGCACAGCCAATATCACCTGGATGCCTTGCTCGCCCAGCTCCTTCGCTGTCTCGAAACCGATGCCGCGGTTGGCGCCAGTAATCAATGCCACCGTATTTTCCGTATTGCTCATGCTGATCTCCTATATTTATGTACCAAACGGTAAATAAATATTAAACGGTGCGAAATTGCATTGTCAAATAATTTTTAACCAAGTGGTACAATATTATTAATTCGATAGTGATTACGAGTATGAACATGGCTGACACCAAGAAACCACGGGGCCGTCCCAGCAAATTCGACCCGGAGGCATCCCTGGAGATTGCGATGCGATTGTTCTGGGCCCACGGCTATGAAGGCACCTCGGTCGCGGAATTGACCGATGCCATGGGAATTAACAAGCCGAGCCTGTATGCCGCTTTCGGCAGCAAGGAGGCATTGTTCGAGAAAGCGCTGCAGCACTACATCGCCGGCCCGATCGCATTCGTTTCAGCAGCGCTTGCTGAACCTACTGCTTACCGTGTAGTGGAAAAATTATTGGTGGAAAGCGCCCATTTCCTCACTGCGCCAGATACGCCTCACGGCTGCATGGTGAATACAGGGTCGCTGAGTTGCGGCAAAGAAACCGCCACGGTAAAGGAAACACTGGCGCAATGCAGGCGGCGGTTCGAAACCGCCATGACGGTACGCCTGCAACGCGCCCAGGCGGAAAGCGACCTGCCTGCGCAAGCCGACCCGGCCACCCTGGCCAAGTACATCGCCACTTTGCACCAGGGAATGAGCGTACAAGCCGCCAGCGGCGCCAGCTGCGAGGAACTGCTGGATATGGCAAAACTTGTGCTGGATAACTGGCCGCCGCATTGACCCGTCTGCACCAAGGTGTTACTTTATTGACACCAACATACGAAGCCATTCCCATGAGCACGACAAGCCTGAAATTACCGGATAGCCTGAAAGCCCGCATCAAGCAGCTTGCCGATGCTACCGGCAAAACTGCGCACGCCTTCATGCTGGAAGCGCTTACAGAACAGACGATACGGGAAGAAAAGCGGCAGGCACTGATTGCCCGCGCCCTCGAAGCAAAAGCAGAATATGCAAACTCCGGGATAGCTTATGCCGCAGGAGATGTGCACACATACCTGCGCAACAAGATACAAGGAAAAAGTCTTTCCAGACCCGACCCCATCAAGCAGAAATCATGACCAGCATCGTCTATTCCGCCGCCGCACTGGAGGATATCGAAAGACTGGTGGATTTCTTGCTGGAGCAATCACCCGAATGGGCTGTGGCAACCTTCGACATCATCGATCATGGCATCTCGCTGCTGGCATTGCACCCGAACATTGGCCGCCCTATACCCGGCACGGACTTGAAGGAGCTCGTGATTTCCCGCGGACGAAGCGGCTATATCGCGCTGTATGAATTCGACCCGCTCACTGACCAGGTATTGATACTGGCGATCAGGCACCAGCGCGAGCTTGAGTAAGAAATAATACAATCCCTCGAAACTTGCTTCGCTCATACGGCTCAAGGCAAGCAGGTACGCCTTAAATAAGTTATGCAACTAAAACTCATCATCCAAATACTGCACATCAACCCTGACCCGCAGATATCTGCCTAACTCAGACAACTCCACCACATCAATCCTGCGCTCCCCTGACTCAATTTTCGCAATATATGACTGAGGTTTGCCTAATTTGCTGGCAAGCATTGCCTGCGTTAAACCTTGTCGCTTCCTGGCACGTACCAACAACTCCAGCAAGGCTTGGTATTCCGGCGTATCGGTAGATTTCATTCAGGCACCTATTTTTGATGCCTTGAATAAATAATCCCATTCTGGAATAATCCCAAAATAGGATTTTAAAAGAAAAAATTTAACTACCTAGAAAATCTCACGATTGGAGTAAACAATGTCGTCCAGCACACACAAAGTCACACTAGATATTCCAGATATCCCACATGGACATGGGCTATCTTTCAAGCGGGGAGTAGCAGATGGATTACTCGATACCAAAGAACATGAGAGCCTGTTTCATGATACTCATTCAGCCAGCTATCAGCGTGGGATAGCCCTTGGCATTACACTCAAAAATGAAATTGCAAATCTCGTAAAATCCTAATAATTATTTCTCATGAAAGCTAATCAATTTTTACGCTATGCGCGTAATTTCGTTTCCACATTTTTTTGTTTCTTTATTTTTCAAACTGCATATGCTGAACCAGTTTACCCATGGATCGCTACAGCCGCAGGCCCACTGGAGCTTGGAAATGCAATTCTTCTTTTAATGCCAGATGAAAAAACAGAACAAATAAGCTGGGACCATCAGGCTAGCGGTCCCATTGTTTGGTTAACTGATGGTTTTAAGACCGAGGGTGAACACTCTTACAGAAAAGGACTTCTTCAAATTAATGTTCTTGGTAAACCTTCATATGTCTTATTAAGGAAAAAGAATATCCTGGCTTGGACTATTACTTATTCGACCTCATCAAATCCAAAATTTGGTGTAGAGAATATTTCACTATCACCTGGAGCAGGCAACCATCAACCTTGCTTTGGCACCCTGTTCGAGGGATGTAGCTTCGAGCTTTTACCGTCTCTTCAGAAAACGGGCATTGAAGTTCATACCACTTGTGAGGCCCAAAAGTATCAGGAACGGATTGCCGTATATCAGGCGTCTTATCCTAACAAACGAACCACAAACATAGTATTCATGGAGTCTGGCGGTTCTGGAGGCTCAAGTTCTAACGTAACAATGACACTCACAGAGCTAAATGAGAGCGTATGTAAAGAATTTATTAAAAATTTACCATGAACAAAACTCTCATCATGTCATTACTGGTATATCTATTCTTATTGCAAGGCTGTACTTCTTGGCAGGAAATGGAGAGTCATAGATATAAATACCAGATCGGAATGACTAAGCAACAGGTTCTTGGCAGCATAGATGGTCACCCTATGCGCACTCTCAAACAAACCACTGCATTAGGAACAGAAGAAATCTGGATTTATGCAGGACCAACGTATCTATACTTTGACCGTTCTGGAATATTAAGACGTATTGACTCCCCCTTTTAAACCGATGTTAATCTCCAACGCAAATAGTAATCTTCAAGGGCGCTTCGCGAAAAACTGCACTGGCTGCGGTTGCGGCATTTGCAGCACGTTCTTGCGTACCTTGCCCATCACGTGCATTTCGCAGCGCTTGCAGTCGAACTTGAGGCTGATCCTGTCCTTGCCGCTGACGAGGGTCATGGGTTCGGCGGTAATCGTGCCCTGCACGCCGATCACGCCCTTGGCTTCCTTCGGGCACATGGCGAAGCTGTAGCGCAGGCAGTGCTTGGTGATCATCACCGGCACTTCGCCCAGTTCCTCGTTCGCCTCGTAGGCGGCGGCAATCGCCTGCACACCGTGCTTTTCGTAGAACTCGCGCGCTTTCTTGTTGTAGACGTTGGAGAGGTAGCTCAGCGTATCCTGCGGGTATTGCGCGGGCGGCTCGGCGGGCTTGCCGGGCCTGGGGCGCTCGTAACCGAGCAGGCGCGTGGCTTGTAGCTGGGCTACCGCGTCGCGGCGGAGCTGGTTGACGACGGAATTGGGAATGAACCATGCCGCCTTGAGGTCCAGCGCAACTTCGCCAGCGGAAAACTCGGTATTGCCGAGCTTGGCAAGGTTTTCGCGGATATTGGCTTGCGCCTTTTCCGCCTGTTCGGCCGGCTGCTTTTCCGCGCTCGTTTGCACATAGGCCATGAAGCCGTCTTCGTCCTGCATGCTGAGCGCGAAGCCGTCCGCCGTTTCGTGCAGCGTCATTGCCACAGCTATCCTGCGCTGGGCGGAATCCTTTTCCAGCAAGCGCAGAAAGGCATGGTCGCGGTTGCGGTAGACCTTCATGTTACGGCGCATGTCGGCGGGCATTTCGTTCGGGTAGAGGCGCTTGCCCTGCACGGTGTTGATGCGCATGCCGGTGAGTTCCTTGTGCACGTCGAAGAAGCAGATGCCGTCGCCGTTGTGCAATTCCAGCGCAGTTTCCACTTCAAAATAATCCGGCCCCACTTTGGTGACGCGGCCGATTTCCTCGCCCGCGAATTTGGGCGTATCGAACGCGCCGACGTCCTCGCCGCGTCCGTGCAGGAAGTATTCGGTGGTGCTGCGGTTGAAGGTTTTTTCCGGCTGCGGCACGAAGCTGAAGGTCGCGCGGCCCGAGGAGGCGCGGCGGTAATGCGGGTTGTCCTCGAGGATGTCGTCCAGCAATTGGCGGTAGTAGGCCGTGGCGTTCTTGACGTAGGCGATATCCTTGTAGCGTCCCTCGATCTTGAAAGCACTCACGCCCGCCTCCGCCAGCGCGCGCAGATTGGCGCTCTGGTCGTTGTCCTTCATCGAGAGCAAGTGCTTATCCTTGGCGAGGATGCGGCCCTGGCTGTCTTCCAGCGTATAAGGCAGGCGGCACTCCTGCGAGCATTCGCCGCGGTTGGCGCTGCGTCCGGTATGGGCGTGGCTGATGTAGCACTGGCCGCTGAAGGCCACGCACAACGCGCCGTGGATGAAGAACTCCAGATTGCACTTGGTCGCATCGGCCAATTTGCGGATGGTGTTGAGGTCCATCTCTCGCGCCAGCACGATCTGGGTGAAGCCGACTTGGTCGAGAAACACGGCCTTTTCCACGGTGCGGATGTCGGTCTGCGTGCTCGCGTGCAACTGGATCGGTGGAATATCCATCTGCAGCAAACCCATGTCCTGCACGATCAGCGCATCCACGCCTGCATCATACAATTGCCAGGCGGTCTGCCGTGCGGCTTCGAGTTCGTTGTCGTGGAAGATGGTATTGAACGCCACGAATACTTCGGCATGATAGCGGTGCGCATGTTCCACCAGCCGAGCAATATCCTGCACCGAGTTTTCCGCCTTGGCGCGCGCGCCGAACGCCGGTCCGCCGATATACACGGCATCGGCGCCGTGGTTGATCGCGGCAATGCCGTAATCGGCATTCCTGGCCGGAGCGAGCAATTCAAGGTGGCGGCGGCTTTGGGTCATGGCTTGTAAGAATAAAGCGAATGGCAAAAGGATGCGCAATATACCATAATCACGCAAGGGATAGCGCCGAATTGCCCAAGCGCATCAATATGATACAAGTCAAAACAACATCATCGGGAGAGCCGCCATGCGCATCAACACCATCCGCAACATCTGCTTCACCATCTGCATCCTGTGCATACTCGCCAGCCTGTTGCTCGGCGTCGCCATGATCTGGGACTGGATCAAGGATTCGGATTTCATCCACAAGAGCTTCATGACCTTGGGCGTATTGTTCGTCGCCTCGCTACTGACCTTGACGGTGGCCAAGAAGCTGGGCGTAGGCAACGATTAGGCTGATTCCTTGACGCTAACTTCTTGACATCAACCCAGGGATGCCCCTGATTTCACGCCTTCCTCACGCCCGGCCGCTTCGGTGAGCACCGCCACGTTGTCCTTGGTGAAGAAGCCCTGGAAATCGCCGAAGCGCTGCACATACTCCACGATCAGTGACGAATGCTCGGAGGCATTGGAGAATATCTGCTTCAAGCCCTCTTCGCGGGAACCGATGACATCAAGCAGGAAGCCCTGCCCTTGCGAGGCTATCGCATTCACGGCGAACTCGATATGCTCGATGCCGTCGCGCTCGCCATCCCGCACCGCCACCGCGATGTGGTGCAGGCGCGGCCCGTAGTTGCGCACGAAGGTTTCGGTGGGCGACGGCAATTTTTCCAAATGGTTGACGAAATAAGGCGTGTTGTTGGCCGTGAATACCTTTGCCGGGCTCTTGGATTCCGGCAGTCCGTGCGCGCTCTTGGTGACATTGGTCGATGAGTTCTGGTCGAAGATATTGTAGGCGCCCCAGAAGTAATAGCTCGACCACGACAGGTATTCCAGGATCGCCACCTCGCGGTTTTGGCTGTATACCCGCGTCGCGAGATGGTCGATAGGCAACAGGAGGTCGCCGAAATTCAGCTTCTGCTGCAGGGCCTTGGCCGCTTCATAGGCCATCTGCAATTCGGGATCGACGCGGCTTACCCCGAGGGAATACACCCGCATTTCATCCGGCTTGCGCTCCAGGTAGGCGACGATATTGTGGGTATAAGGCGAGGGCTTGCTCACTGCGAGGTTGCCGGGCAACTCCAGCTTGCGTACCTCGTCCTGAGTGAAAAAGCGGAATTCCCGCTCCTGCTGCAGCTTGACCACGTCATGCAGACTGTCGACGCGGATGATCTCGCCCATGTAGCGGCTGTTGGGCTTGCGCGCGCCCACAGGATAGATTTCGTTGAGACTGCGGAAAATACCGCGCAGGTTGGGGTCCTTCACCTCCCGCACCAGCAAGTCGGGCGAATCAAGATCGATGCGCAGCACATGCGTCCAGTGAGACTCGCTCTCCAGCGTCACCAGGTAATGGTACGAAGTCATGAAACACAACTCGGCGACATACTTGACCGAATGCCCCGGGTCCACCGTGATCATGAGCGCATCAATCTCGTGCACCATCGCGGTCAATCCCACCGCGTCGCGCTCTTCCAGCAACTTGACCAGGTACTCCTCGAAAAATGCCGAGTTCTCCTTGTCCCCGTGGCGGGGAAACTGCAATGAATTCATGCGTTTTCCTTGTAATACTTTCGGCTATCTAACCAGAAACCCTAAAAACGCGGTGGACAAATCCCTCTAAACCGAGCGATGCAGAAAAAGTGGCTGGCAAGGCGCATCCACGCAGACAGTACACTGAAGTACGGCAAGTGGATGCAACGCCGCCAGCCGCTTTTTCTGCATCGCGATCATTGTTGGGATTGGAGTTGGCTGACATGCACCCCCACCGTCATCGTCTCCAACCCGCCGCCCACGCGCATGCCGCTCACCGGGCAGGCATCGCCGTAATCCAGGCCGGTCGCCAGGCGCACGTGCACGCCATTGGTCCTGCAACGGTTGGAGACGTCGAAGCTGGTCCAGCCGGACGGCATCCAGGCATCGGCCCAGGCATGGCTTTCCATCAGGCTGCCGTCGTCGGTGAACAGATAACCGCTCACATAGCGCGCGGGGATGCCCAGGTGACGGCAGCAGGCAATGAAAATATGCGCATGGTCCTGGCAGACGCCGTGCCCGCTGCGGAATGCTTCGGCAGCGGACGTATCCACGGCAGTCACGCCCCGGTTGTACGGCACTTTGTCCACGATCGCATGCATCATGTCGTCCAGCACTTGCCCGGTAAACTGATTGACCCGGAACCGCTCGGCAAAGTTGCGCAAGGTGGCATCCGTGGCGGTCAAGGCAGTGGCGCGCAGGTAAATCTCGCGCGGCAGGATGTCGTGCGCCGGCGGGGTGTCCAGGCCGGTTTCCACTTCGCCCGTGGCAAGGATATTGATTTCCTCATGCGGGGTGTCCAGCACCAGCAAGTGCTCCGCATTGCCATAAGCATCGTCATGGCGCTGCAGGTGGCCGTTGACACGGATCTCCCAGCGCCTGACCCGCTGCCCGAAACCATCCTGCGGCGTCAGGCGCAGCTTCTGGATGGTGTAGTTGACGATATCGGTATAGAGGTAATGCGTGCGGTGGTTGATCGTGAATTGCATGGCAATGCTCCGTTCATTCAGTCTCTGCAGCCAGGCCGATAATCGGCGCATTCAAGAAGGTGCGCTGGATCTCGGCGCCGAGATTGTTGTTGGAAATGATGAAATCGCTGAGGAATTCGTGCAGCCCTTCCTGGAAGATATCGTTCATGCGCCCGTAGCGCAGCCTTGCATGCAGCTCGCCCGCAAGCCGCCTGCACTCGCTGCTGTGGCGGCCGCTGAGCTGGTCGAGGATAGGCGTGATCTCGGAGAAACATGCATGCAGCGAGCGCGGCATGTCTTCACGCAATACCAGCAGTTCCGCCACCTTCCACGGCTCTATCGCGTCATTGAACACCTTCTGGTAGGCCTGGAAGGCGGAGACCGCGCGCAATATCGCGCTCCACTCGTAATAATCCACCGCGCCGCCCACTTCCTCGTCGCTGGGCAATAGCAAATGGTATTTGACGTCGAGCAGGCGCGCGGTATTGTCCGCGCGCTCGATGAACGTCCCCAGGCGCAGGAATCGGAACGCGTCGTCGCGCAGCATGGTGCCGAAGCTGACGCCGCGGAACAGGTGGGAACGGGACTTCACCCAGTCGCAGAATTCGCCCAGCCCCTTCTGCATCAGGTCCATGCCGACAAACTGGCTGAATTCCAGCCATAGCGCATTGATGTTTTCCCAGGTTTCCGCCGACAGCGTGACGCGCACGGAACGCGCGTTTTCGCGCGCGCTGCGCAAGGTCGAATAGATACTGGAGGGGTTGTGCGTATCCATGGCGAGAAAGCGCACCACGCCAGCCGCCGTCACTTCGCCGTAATCCCGGCGATAGCTGTCCACGCCGCCGGCAATTTGCAATGCAGGCTCCCATAGCGTGGTTTCGCTCTGCGAGGCGTTCGGCACCAACGACATGTTGTAAGTCACGTCCAGCACGCGCGCCATGTTCTCGGCGCGTTCGATGTAGCGCGCCATCCAGTACAAGTGATCTGCGGTTCTGCTTAGCATGGCATCAATCTTTCAAAATCCAGGTGTCCTTGGTGCCGCCCCCTTGCGAGGAATTCACCACCAGGGAGCCTTCGCGCAACGCGACACGGCATAGCGCGCCCGGCACTAGGCTGACCGTCTTGCCTGAAAGCACGAAGGGCCGCAGGTCGACGTGCCGTGGCGCGATGCCTTGTTCCACCAGGGTCGGGCAAGTCGATAGCGCCAGCGTCGGCTGGGCGATGTAGTTGGCCGGGTTGGCCAGGATGCGCTGGCGGAAATCCTCCAGCTCCTGCTTGCTGGCGGACGGCCCGACCAGCATGCCGTAGCCGCCCGACCCCTGGACCTCCTTCACCACCAGCGCTGCCAGGTTGTCCAGCACATACTTGAGGTCGTCCGCCTTGCTGAGCTGGTAAGTCGGCACGTTAGACAAGATAGGCTCCTCGCCGAGATAGAACCTGATCATCTCGGGCACATAGATGTAAGTGTCCTTGTCGTCCGCCACCCCGGTGCCCACCGCATTCGCCAGCGTGACGCCGCCATTGCGGTAGACCGAGAGCAGGCCTGGCACGCCGAGCATGCTGTCCGGACGGAAGCTCAACGGGTCGATGAAGTCGTCGTCGATGCGGCGGTAGATCACGTCCACGCGCTTCGGGCCCTCTGTCGTGCGCATATAGACCGCGTTGTTGCGCACGAACAGGTCCTGGCCTTCCACCAATTCAATGCCCATTTGCTGGGCGATGAAGGCATGCTCGAAATAGGCGCTGTTGTAGGCTCCTGGCGTCAGCAGCACCACCGTCGGCTCATGCACGCCGGCCTGCGCCACGGCACGCAGGTTGTTGAGCAGGACCTGCGGATAATGCTCGACCGGCGCCACCGGGTAGCGGCGGAACAATTCGGGAAACAGGCGCATCATCATCTTGCGGTTTTCCAGCATGTAGGAAACTCCGGAAGGCGTACGCAGGTTGTCTTCCAGCACGTAGAAGTCGTTTTCGCCGGTGCGGACCAGGTCGACGCCGGCAATGTGGGCATAAACGCCCTTGGGCACGTCCACGCCAAACATTTCGGGACGGTATTGCGCATTCGCCAATATGCTGGACGGCACAATGCCTGCCTTGATGATGTCCTGGCCATGGTAGATATCATGCAGGAACATGTTCAGCGCCTTGACGCGCTGGATCGCGCCGTCGGAGAGGCGCGACCACTCGCCGGCGGAGAGGACGCGCGGCACGACGTCGAACGGAATCAGGCGTTCCGCGCCGGCATCCTCGCCATAGACATTGAAGGTGATCCCCACGCGGCGGAACAGCAGTTCCGCTTCCTGGCGCTTGCTCTCAAGCTGCTGGTGCGGCACGCCCTGCAACCAGTCGGCGTATTCGGCATAGATCGGCCGTACCGCTTCGTCTTGCAGGAACATCTCGTCAAAAGGTTTTTTCTTAGCGGTATCCATGCAGTACCTCTCGCAAGGGTCATGCCAGATAAAAATTCCTTGTTATTCATTGCGTTAAAAATACAGCAATCAACAACATCAGGCATTTGCACCAAAACAGTGCAAATGCCGGCTACCGCCGGGTGCCAGCACCAGGCTGGCGATGAGAGGCTCAATCCTTGCCTGAACGCCAGATCGAGATCATCAACATGATGCCGATGACGAATGCGAGGAAGAAGCCAAGGAAGCCGAACGCGGGCAGGCCGAAAAGCTCGGGCCCGCCACGCACTGTCATGACGATGGAAGAGCCGATGATCAGCGAGGCGGTGATCAGCGCCATGGTAAGCCGGTTGGTACTGTGGTCAAGCTGGTGCCCGAAGTGGTCCAGGCGCTTCAAGTCCAGGTTGAGCTTCAACCTGCCCCGTCCCGCCTCCTTCAGCACCTGCGATACGTCGCCGGGCAGGTCGCTCACTGCGCCCAGCGTCTTGCTGAAACCGCGCGTGCCCTTGCGCCACAGCGTCTTGGGCATGTAACGCTCGATAATGATCTTCTTCACGAAAGGCGTGAGGTGGCTGACGATCTGGAAATCGGGATCAAGCTGGCGCCCTAGGCCTTCTAGGGTGATCAGCGCCTTGAACAGCATGGTGAGGTCTGGCGGCACCGACAGATGGTTCTCGCGCATGATCGTGGTGAGGTCGTTCAGCAGGATGCCGAAGCTGATGTGCTTGAGCGGCGCATTGTCGTAGGTGCAGATAAACTCGTCGACATCGGCCCCCAACTTGTCCTCGTCCACCACCACGTTGCCCGCCCAGGCAATGAGGATGCCGCGCAATGTATCGATGTCGCGCGACACCAGCGCGGCGAGCAGGTCGGCGATTTCATTGCGCCGGTCTATGCTGATGCGCCCGACCATGCCGCAATCAATCACGGCGATCTTGTTTTCCGGCAGGAAGAAGATATTGCCCGGGTGCGGATCGGCATGGAAAAAGCCGTCGATCAGGACCATCTTCATGACCGCATCCGCACCGCGCGCTGCCAGCAGTGGCAGGTCCATCCCGGCTTGGCGCGCTTCTTCCAGGCTGTTGCCCGGTATGCCATTGATCTTTTCCATCACCAGCACGCTTTCGCTGGTGTAATCCCAATAAATCTTGGCGAAACTGGTGGTCTTGTCAGAGAGAAAATTGCGTGCGAAGCGCTCGGTATTGCGCCCTTCCAACGCCAGGTCGAGCTCGCGCTTCAATGACTTGGAGAACTGGTCCACGATCTCGGTGGGATTGAAGCGCCGCGCCTCCTCCACTTCAGCCTCGATCAGGCGCGCGATGTGGTGCAGCAGGCGCAGGTCGGCGTCAATGTTCTCGCGTATGCCGGGCCGGCGCAATTTCAGGATCACCGGGGTGCCGTCCTGCAGCTTGGCCTGGTACACCTGGGCAATCGAGGCGCCCGCCACAGGAGTGGTATCGAAATCGCGGAATACCTCAAACGGGGATTTGCCAAGCGCTTCCTGCAAGCCGGGCAGCATATCCTCGAATGGCACGGGCGGCACCTGGTCCTGCAGTTTGGATAGCTCTTCTATCCAGTTGGGAGGAAAAATATCCGGGCGCGTTGCCAGCACCTGCCCCATCTTGACGAAGGTCGGGCCCAACTCCTGCAACGCCATGCGCGCACGCACCTCAGAGGGCAGTTGCATGATTTCACGCGAGGCTTCCGAATTGAGCGCATTGCCCGCCCGGCGCAACCAACTGCGCTTGCCGAGCCGCTCCGCAATGTCACCCCAGCCGTAATGCATGAGGATGCGGCCAATCGCACGCACACGCTTGAAATCACGCATTACCGAAATTGTTTCACGCAGCATAGTCTTCCCGGCCAAAAAACTGAGTTTGTATTATTCGTCCTGATCCAGGCGATCGGCACGCTGCTCGATGCGGGCAGCCACCTCCTTGAGCTTGTGGCTGGCGGCATGGGCCACTTTCGCGCCAACATGCTTGACCGCCTGCTTGCCAGCGCGTTTCAGGCGGCTGCCCGTGCCGTGAATGCGCCTGACGACAGAGCCAGCCAGCAGCCGCGCCCGCTCGCGCGAACCCAGCCTGAAATGGTTGGCATATTCCGCCAGGGTTTGCTCCATTTCTTCCGGACTCAAGTGGTGCAGCACCTCTCGGCGTCTTGCATCTTCAAGATTGGTTTTCAATTTCTGCATAAGTGGATAAGTGCTCGAACTCATGATGACATGCCTTATTCCAACATCGACAAAAGCCATTCTACACCAAGCCAAATGCCTTCCATCTGCTTATTGGCCAGACAGCCGGGCTGGCGTTCGAGTTTCAGGAAAACTTAAAGAATTGGTTTACACGACCGAAAATAAACTAATAGAATCGGGAGTGCTGATGAAATTACCTGCCATTTTTGCTGTTTTGATGTTGCTGAACAATGTCCCTGCCTGGGCGGGAGAGGTCAGCGCTGCCCGGCAGTTCCAGCAGGATGCGACGCAGAGCTGGACCGAATCCGTGCAGGAAGTGCTCATCAACGCCTTGAGCCTCACCGGCATCAAGTACAGCTACGGCGGGAAATCGCCAGAAACCGGGTTCGACTGCAGCGGTTTTGTGCGTTATGTCTTCCAGCAATCCACCAGCATGACCCTACCTCACGGCGCAAAAGCCATCAGCAAGCTCGGACAGCCGGTATCGCAAGAACAGCTGCAACCGGGGGATTTGGTGTTTTTTAACACCTTGAAATCTGCCTTCTCGCATGTCGGCATCTATCTTGGCAACCAGAAGTTCATCCACGCCCCCAGCTCGGGCGGCGGTGTGCAGGTGGTCGATATGACGGACAATTACTGGGCCAAGCGTTTCAACGGCGCCCGCCGCATGGAGGACAGCCGCTAAGCTTCTAAATACTGCACGTCAAGCCAGGGCAGTATCCAGCATCATCATCAGCACGAAACCGACAATCAAGCCGCTGGTCGCAAAGACCTCATGTCCCTTGCGGTGCGATTCTGGAATAATCTCGTGACTCACCACGAACAGCATGGCGCCTGCGGCGATACCCAATCCCCACGGCAGCAGCGCTGCCGAGGAGCTTACGATCGCGGCGCCGAGCACGGCACCTGCCGGTTCAACCAGGCCGCTCGCCATTCCGATCAATATCGCGGTACGGCGGGAATAGCCCACCACCGCCAAGGCCATCGCCACGACGAAGCCTTCCGGGATATCCTGGATCGCGATCCCGGTAGCCAGCGCGCCGCCGCGCACGACGTCGCCGCCAGCAAAGCCCACGCCGATCGCCAGGCCTTCCGGCACGTTGTGCAGGGCGATGGCAAACACGAACAGCCAGGTACGCTTCAATGCCAGCGTATTCTCGCGCTCCATGCCCTTGATGAAGTGCTCATGCGGCACCCAGCGCTCCAACGCCAATAACAGTGCAGCGCCGATAATGATGCTGCCGCCCACCATGGAGGCGGCGCCCCATGCGCTCGCGCCTTGAGCCTGGGCCGACTCGATGCCCGGCACGATCAGTGAAAAGGCACTGGCGGCGAGCATGACGCCTGCCCCAAAGCCGAACAAGGTATCCATGATGCGGTCGGGCAACTGCTTCCAGAAAAAGACCGGTAAAGTGCCTGCCGCCGTTGCCAATGCCGCGGCGGAGCCTCCCCAAAAGGCGTCGCGCACCTGGGGCACTCCCCAGGCGGCTTGCCCCCAATCCCCCAACAACTGCACCATCAGCAGAATGACGGCCAAGGTAGCCAGGACTATCATCCACAGCCATAGTTTTTGCCGATTGCTGGCGAGAATGAAGGGGAAGTTCATGACAAGTTCCAGTCTTATTTAGACAAGGCTTCCTGGTAACGACGTGCGACTTCATCCCAGTTGATGACATTGAAGAACGCGCCGATATATTCCGGGCGGCGGTTCTGGTAACGCAAGTAGTAGGCATGCTCCCAGACATCCAGGCCGAGAATCGGCGTGTTGCCGTGGGACAAGGGGTTATCCTGGTTGGCGCTGCTTTCCACAATCAGCTTCTTCTCGGGAGTCACTGACAGCCATGCCCAGCCGCTGCCGAAACGCGTCAGAGCGGCCTTGGTGAAGGCTTCCTTGAATGTATCGAAACCGCCGATGTCGGACTTGATCGCATCTGCCAAGGCGCCGGTAGGCTCTCCGCCGCCATTGGGGGACATGACCTTCCAGAACAGGCTGTGGTTGGCATGGCCTCCGCCATTGTTGCGCACAGGGCCGCGCAGGTTTTCCGGCAGGCTGTCCAGCTTGGCGACAAGCGACTCTACCGGCTCGTCGGCAAAAGGCGTGCCTTCGATGGCCGCATTCACGTTGTTGATATAAGTCTGGTGATGCTTGGTATGGTGGATTTCCATGGTCTGGGCATCGATGTGCGGCTCGAGGGCCGTGTAAGCATAATCAAGGGGGGGTAATGTATACGCCATTATTTTGCTCCTTAGTTTTTTGATCGTTAAATTTTAGAGGGAATGTTGAACCCGGTTGCCGCAGTCAATCTGCACGAGCTATCTTATGCTTTTTAGCACAGAAAATCTCACTGGGATTCAGGATTTAGTGTAGCGGCTGGTCTTGCAGGCTACAGAACTGCCCGCAGACGCGCAAGGTCCTCGCTACTAAAGGATGTTGACTATACAGATGGCTAAAGTTCAATAGTTCTCTGTATGTACGGCGCCCGTGACGCTGGGCTGCTTCGCGCAATGCGCAATGCATCGCGGGGTCGGAGCAAATGCGAGACAGGCATTGGTGCACCTCGCACAGCCGGCATGCCGCAGTATTGATATCTCCCTGGCGTGCATAGACATTGGCGAGGTTATGGTGGGATACCACATAGGCGGCAATCACGGTATCAATCGGCACGGCCTGCTCATCCGCCTGCACGCATTCCCTGAGCAGCAGCTTGGCTTGCTCGAGCGCTGTTTGGTATTGCTGCAACGCAAGCTGGTCCTGCTTGTCGGAGTAGGCGCGGTTTCCCTGGCGAATGGTATGTTCCCAAGTCGAGATCGTATGGTCGGATGCTTCGTCAGGTAGGGAAGATATGGTGTCGTGATGCCTGACCGGGCTCATGTGGCTGGCTCTACAATTAATAATGACAATGAGAGGAATTATTATTTATTTACAAACGCAATACAACTCCCTCGCGTCATAAAAATTGGAAAGAGATGACAACTGGCCCAAGTCCAGCGATAGCAGGCGCTTAATGCGCCTGCAGATTCTGTTTGGAAAACAAGCGTCCTTGCACGCAGTCCACGCGCATTTTTCGCGCCCAGTCCAAGGCTGCGCAGGTATCCACGTCGGTCATCACCGTTTGCACGCCGATCTTGCGCGCCGCTCCTACCAGCCAGTCCACCATCGCCTGTGCGGCCTTGCCGTCCAGCTCCCGCAGTGCACGGCTGCTGAATTTCACCATGGCGGCATCAAGAAAGGCGCTCAAGGAGAACATGCCCCAGGACAGTCCGGCGTCCTCCAACGCGACCGAGGTGCCGGAATGCTGCAACAGATCCATCATGTGCTGGGTGCGGAAAGTCTCATGCATGGTGTGGTTCTGGACGACATTGATGACGATCTCGCGCTCGGACCAGGCATATTCCTTGAACAGGCCGAGGAATGGGTTGTCCTCCCCCTCGCCTCCGGCAAAGAAACTATCCATGTCAAGATCCAGCATCAGCCAGCCCTCGCCCGGAAAGCTGGCAATCTGCAGCTTCTTCAATTCCAGCTCGAGATGAAACAGCAGTAGCGGATTCTTGCGCAGGCTCACCCTCAGCTTGTCTGCATTCAACGGCCTGCCGTTGCGCGCCCAGAACCGGGCATGGGCCTCATAGCCCAGCATCTCGATCGATTGCACGTCCACGATAGGCAAATAATCAGTGCCGAATTGCCGTGTCATCACCACGTCCAGCAATTCGTTGGGAGCCATGTCGTGCGGCTCAATCTCATGATCGAGCAATAAGGCTCCTATTTCCGATTGGTTAAATGCATTCATGTTGATGAACCTTCCACAAAATCCCTGTCCGGAAACATCATAAATGAGAACAATTTACATTTAAAGAGTTATTTCCAACTATTTTAGTCGGATATTATTTCCCTCCCGCAAAATCCTATTTAAATAATTAAATTTCAGCTACTTGCGATCGCTATGGCCGAGATCGCGCTCGGGATCGATACGGTCGCGCACCAGTTGCTTCAATTCCTTCGACTCGGGAAAACGTCCGTGCTCCTTGCGAGAAAATAGCAGCTCGCCATTCAACCTGACCTCAAAAATCCCTCCCGTTCCCGGAACCAGACTGACGCGCTTAATGTCTGACTCGAACGTTGTCAGCAGCTCCTGCGCCATCCAGGCCGCTCGCAACAGCCAGCGGCACTGCGTGCAATATTCGATTTCCAGTTCCGGCAACTTGGGCAGACTCATTGACTAACAGCTCCATATGTAAAATAAAGAAATTTAGCGTTCAAGTGATTGAAAAGCAAAAAATGACTGTGCGATACTCTCCAACGTTTTGCAATGACAACATAAATAGCGGAAAATGGGCTAGTCGCTCCCTGTCTTCCAATTACAACCATTAGTATTCAACCATTCTGGTTTTTCCATTGAGGAATCGTTTTACATGCGCAAACTTAAAAAGATCGGCTTGATCGTCGCAGGCCCGTTGCTTGGCGTCATGCTGAGCTTGAGTTACTCCGCCATTGCGGACAAGGAAACCAAGCCGCAGCTGCCGCTCGATGACCTACGCACATTTGCCGAAGTATTCGGCAAGATCAAGAGCGACTATGTAGAACCGGTTGAAGACAAGAAGCTGCTGACCGAAGCCATCAACGGCATGCTATCCGGGCTGGACCCCCACTCGGCCTACCTGGACGCTGATGCATTCAAGGACTTGCAGGCAGGCACCCAGGGCGAATTCGGTGGACTGGGCATTGAAGTCGGCATGGAAGACGGTTTCGTCAAGGTAGTTGCCCCGATCGAGGACACACCCGCATACAAGGCCGGCCTCAAGAGCGGCGACCTGATCATGAAACTGGACGACACGCCGGTGAAAGGCATGACGCTCACCGATGCCGTCAAGCGCATGCGCGGCAAGCCAGATACCAAGATCAACCTGACCGTGTTGCGCAAGGGCGAAGCCAAGCCGCTGACCTTTGTGCTCACGCGCGCCATCATCAAGACCCAAAGCGTCAAGTACAAACTGTCTGAACCCGGCTATGCCTATATCCGCGTCACCCAATTCCAGGAGCATACCGGCGAAGACCTCGCAAAGGCGCTGAAAGCCATGCGCGAACAGAACAAGGAAGCCTTCAAGGGCCTGATCCTCGACCTGCGCAACAACCCTGGCGGCTTGCTGAACGCGGGTGTCGGTGTTTCCGCAGCCTTCCTGCCCAAGGGCGAGCTGGTGGTCTATACCGAAGGCCGGGGCGAAGAAGCCAAGATGCGCCTCACCGCCAACCCTGAAAACTACGTGCGTGGCGGCGCACGCGCAGACTACCTGCGCGACTTGCCAGCCGACCTCAAGACCCTGCCTATCGTAGTGCTGGTCAACGGCGGTTCCGCATCCGCTTCGGAAATCGTCGCCGGCGCATTGCAGGATCACAAGCGAGCGATCATCATGGGCACCCAGACCTTCGGCAAGGGCTCTGTGCAAACCATCCTGCCGATGAACAACGGTGCGGCCATCAAGCTCACCACCGCCCGCTATTTCACGCCGAAGGGTCGTTCGATCCAGGCCAAGGGCATCGTGCCAGACATCTTGGTGGAAGAGGCAACGGTCAACTCGCAAGAGCACGCGGCAATGCTGCGCGAGGCTGACCTGAGCCGCCACCTGAGCAACCCCAAGGACGGGGAAGAGGCTCCTATCGTCCAGCCCGCTCCAGCCGAGCAAGAGGATACCAAGCCCGAGGCACCTGCTGCCGAGCCTGACAGCAAGGAGCAGAAGGACAAGGCAGCGCCAAGCGGCCCGATCGAGCCAGGCTCCAAGGCCGATTACCAGTTCAACCAGGCGCTCAACCTGCTGAAGGGCCTGCAGATCCTGCAACGCAAATAAGCAAAACCCCAGGTCGCCCTCTGGCGGCCTGGCCTCTGCAATCCTGCAATTCCCGCCATGCTAGACCGCCTCATCATTGAATTCGACAAAGGCCTGCGCACGCTGTTGGCCACGCCGGCCAGCCAGCGCCCATATCCAGGCGCCGCCCTGCCAGAAACGCTTACTGAGAAACAAGACAAGCGTCATGCCGCCGCCTTGATGCGGGCCAACCATACCGGCGAGATATGCACACAAGCCCTCTACAGCGGTCAAGCCATTAGTGCGCGCAGCCCTGAAACAGCCGCCACGCTTCGTGCAACTGCACAGCAGGGGGCCGAACACCTGGCCTGGTGCGAAAAACGCATCAAGGAACTGGGTAGCCACACCAGTTTGCTCAATCCGTTGTTTTACGGCGGCTCTTTTGGCCTGGGATTGCTCGCAGGCGCGTTGGGAGACCGTTGGAACCTAGGCTTCGCAGCGGAAACCGAACGCCAGGCCGGCAATCAACTGGCCCGCCATCTTGAGACATTGAACGCCGACGACCAAAAAAGCCGCACAATCATCAGCCAGATACAAGCCGATGCGGCGGGCCATGCGCAGCAGGCGGCTACGCAAGGGGCAACCGGGCTCCCGTTACCGCTCAAGGCAGGCATACGCATTCTTTCCAACATCATGACAACGACGACTTATCATCTATGACGACATTCAGCGAAATACTGGCTGGCCTCGAGTCCAGCGACCATATCCAGAAAATCGAGCTTCTCGACATCAAGGGCAGTGCGGCAGGCTCCATTGAGAACAAGCCGGGCAGCCAAGGCTCCGTGAAGGTATACCACCACCTTTACAAGAAATACGGCAGCATCAGCGTGGCGGCGGCCCGGGAAGGGCTGGAGATTTATGCCGAGCATACCGGCGACGCCGAGGCCAACCCGGGCAAACATCCCAATATTGATCGCTTGTTCGAGATCATCAGGAACGAACAACCGCTCAACGTCAACATTATCTAGCCCCCAAGCCCCAATCGGGGCTTTTTGTTGCATCAACTCCAAAATTGCCATAACTCCGCATTTCCAATACCTAAAAAATGTAAATTGTTGTTATTTTTCTTTGCAAATTATTCACATTACCAATAGCACCCATTATCATTTCACCGCTTTTTAATTCATCAGGGAAATGAATAATGCAACCTCGTTTTAAACTCCGTGCAGGAGTATTGGCACTGCTTTGCCTGTCGACCGGCCAATTGGCCTTGGCTGAGGATACATTGCCTGAAATCCAGGTGAAGGCTGAAGGTGCCTCCGAGCCTCAAGTGACGGAAACCACCAAGTCCTACACCACCAAGACCAGTACAACTGCGACAAAGCTCAACACTTCATTGAAGGAAACGCCGCAGTCGATCTCAGTCATTACCAATAGCTTGATCAATGACTTCAAGCTGTCTTCGGTCAATGACGTGCTGGATCTCGCTACCGGTATCCGTGTAGAACGCGCCGAGACTGACCGCACTTACTATACTGCCCGGGGCTCGGACATCACTAACTTCCAGATCGACGGTATAGGCGTTCCTTTTCAAACTGGATTGCTGATCGGCGACATGGATAGCATCATCTATGACCGTATCGAGGTATTGCGGGGTGCTAATGGCCTGCTGACAGCTACCGGTAATCCATCCGCCACCATCAATTTCGTACGCAAGCGTCCCACCAGTGATTTCCAGGCCAAGATCAACCTAACAGTGGGTTCATGGGACAGGCGCCGCATAGATGCGGATATCTCCGGCCCACTCAATGAAGCAGGCAACGTGCGTGGACGCCTGATCATGGCGCACCAAAAACGCAACTCCTACCTCGACCACTACAGCCAGGAACGCAACCTGGCTTACGGCATCATTGAGGCAGATATTACCGACAACACCGCCGTGGCCTTTGGCCATACCTATCAGCAAAACAACAGCAATACTCCAACCTGGGGAGCGCTGCCCTTGCTATATGCAGATGGTTCCAAGCGACATTACAGCCGTTCCACCATGCCGGCACCGGACTGGACTTACTGGAACACCCTCAACAACACCAGCTTTGCTGAGCTAACCCATACCTTCAATAATGGCTGGAAGATCAAGACGCAGTTTTCACGTAAGACTGAAACCGGCCAGTCCAATTTGTTTTATGTCATGGGCAATGAAGACCCTAATACAGGGGCGGGCTTGATATATTACGGCGGCAATTACCATGACACTTTCAAAGAATATGTTGCCGACATCTATGCGTCCGGCCCCTTCTCTCTCGCAGGCCGTGAGCATGAATTGGTAGTCGGCTCCAGCTGGTCACGCGCTTATGGCCGAGCCAGTGGCACCGGCACAGGCTACATTGCGCTTAGCAGCTTCGATAGCATCGCCACTCTGCCAGAACCCAACTGGGTAGGATGGTCAAACTTTGGCTCTAGGTCGCAAAAGCGCCTCAACCACTATGCTGCCGCCAAGTTCAATCTGACCGAAAACTTGAAACTCACTACTGGTGCCAGCATGCTGACCTACAAGTACGAAGGCGATTACTATGGCGGCAACAACGATGCAGAAGCACATGACAAGGTAACCCCTTACGCAGGCATTGTGTACAACCTGACCGGACAACACACCCTCTATGCCAGCTACACAGGCATATACAACCCGCAGACAGCATTGGGCGCCAATCTTCAGCCTCTGGCTCCACTAGAGGGTAAAAACTATGAGCTAGGTATCAAGAGCGATCTGCTGAGCAATCTCAATACTTCATTTGCCCTGTTCAAGACAGTGCAAGAGAATCTGGCAGAATCTACTAATCAGCAAATTGGGAATGTCTATATCTCCAGGGCGATTGATGCCACTACCTGGGGTTATGAATTTGACATGTCCGGTGAAGTCACCGACCGCCTAAAAGTGAATGGTGGCTATACCCGACTTATGAGCGTCAAGGGTAAGAATGATGAAAACCAGAAACCTTATACCCCGAGGCATCTGATCAAGCTGAGCACGACGTATCAAGTCCCACACATCGAGAAATTGAAGGTAGGAGCATCAATCAACTGGCAAGACTCCACTCATTACAACTATGACAATGGCACACGCTATACGCAGGATAGCTATGCCGTGATCAATGTCATGGCAGACTACGAGCTGGATAAGCATTGGACAGCGGCAGTCAATGTCTACAACCTGACCAATGAGAAGTACGTCAGCAGTCTAATGTTCGGTCAGAGCTTCTACTCAGCCCCCATGAATGCCAGCGCTACCCTGACTTGGCAATACTAAGCCGATATCACTAAGCAAAAGCCCCGCAACGCGGGGCTTTTTTATGTCTAGAGCCTGCCGGAAATCGGCGGGTGGTAGATGATCTGTACGTGAGTCCCGGCGGGGTCGGCGCAATAGAAGCTTCTCGCGCCATCGCGATGGGTTTTGGGCGCCATGAGTATCTTGACGCCGTTGGCGACAAAATGGGCATGCCACTCGTCCACCAACTCTATATGGCTGATGATGAAACCGATATGGTCGAGTCGCTGCTTGCCATCCATAGCTTCGTTGCTGCGGTGCAATGCGAGGTTGTCGTTGCCCGAGGTGAGATAGTAGTTATCGGGGTCGGGCTGCCACTCGACCTGCATGCCGAGGATGTCGACATAGAAATGCAGGCAGGCCTCGATATCTTGCACGAACAGGGCCACATGGCGCAGCCCTTGCATGCCCTGGGGTCGGCTCAAAGCTCGGCCTCTTGGATTTCGAAGCCGTGGGTGATCTCGGCCGCCTTGCCAAGCATGATGGAAGCCGAGCAATACTTCTCGGCCGATAATTTGACGGCGCGTTCCACCTGGGCCGGATTCAGGCCCTTGCCGGTCACGACGAAATGCACGTGTATCTTGGTGAATACCTTGGGGATTTCGTCCGCGCGCTCGGCGATGATCTCGGCCACGCAATCCGTCACGGGCTGGCGCGACTTCTTGAGGATGGTAACGACATCGAACGACGTGCAGGCGCCCATGCCGATCAGCAGCATTTCCATCGGTCGCATGCCCAGGTTGCGGCCACCGGCTTCCGGCGCGCCGTCGAGCACCACGGCATGACCGGTCTCTGACTCGCCCATGAAACAGACGTTCTCAATCCACTTAACACGTGCTTTCATTTTGCCTTTTGTCCCACTCAACCTAGATGGAAAAAACATCCACGGCCCATGCCATGGATGCCATTAGCAAGCGCTTACTTGACGCCCAGCAGCTCCACATCGAATACCAGGGTGGCATTAGGCGGGATCACGCCGCCGGCACCGCGCGCGCCATAGCCGTACTCCGGCGGGATGACGAGGGTGCGCTTGCCGCCCACCTTCATGCCGGCAAAGCCTTCGTCCCAACCGCGGATGACCTGTCCGCCGCCCAGATAGAACACGAAAGGTTCGCGGCGATCCACGGAACTGTCGAACTTGGCGCCCTTGCCGTCGGGTTTGCTGGGGTCGTACAGCCAGCCGGTGTAGTGCACGGTCACGTTCAGGCCGGCTTCGGCTTCACGGCCTTCACCTACCTGGGTGTCGATTTTCTGTAATTCGGTGATGTTGTCGCTCATTACGATTTTTTCCTTGTCACTATTGGTATCGGCTGAACAGCCACTCATGGCGAGTATGGCCAGCACGAACGCGCTTGCCAGCATGGCAATTGGTTTCATGGATTACTCCGATAGCAGGTTTACAACAGCAGCGCACTCGCCAAACACAGGCGCTTGCACGCGGCGCGAAGCCAGTATGATACCTAGATTATGCGGCCCTGTGCGGATCAAGGCTGCTGGTAGACCCAGTCGATGAGCGCATCCTGCGCCGCGCGCGAGGCGCTGGCCTTGGGATCGTTCACCATGATCACGGCTACCCAGCGCCGACCCCTGCGGTCGTGCACATAGCCCGCCAAAGCGCTGACGCCGTTGATGGTGCCGGTTTTCAGATGCGCGCTGCCCCTGGCCTGGCTGTTGCGCAAGCGGTTGGCCATGGTGCCGTCCACCGAGGGGATAGGCAGCGCGGAAAGATATTCCGGCATCACCGGGCTGGCGTAGGCCGCCAGCAGGAATGCCGCCATATGCCGCGCCGTGATCTGCTCATCGCGCGAGAGCCCGGAGCCGTTCTCCAATATCAATTCAGGGAAATGCAGTCCCTTGCTGGCAAGCCACGCTTTGACGACATGAACGCCATCAGCCTCGGTCGCCGGGCTGGCAACCCGCTCTGCCGCCATGGTCAGGAACAATTGTCTGACCATGAGGTTGTTGCTGTATTTGTTGATGGTGCGGATGATTTCCGACAACGGCTGCGAGTCGTGGGTCACCAAGCGCTGGGCACCTTCCGACAATGCGCCATAACGCCACCCGCCGCGGAGCTTTCCCCCTAGCGACAGCCAATTGCTGCGGAACAAGCCGTAGGCATATGGCCCATCTTCCAGCACGTTCAATTCCAGGGTCTTGTCGCGGCAAGCCGAAGGGTAATCGCCCTTGAATGTCACTGCAACTTCATCGCCCAGCGGCTCCACCACGAACTGCAGCCGGCTTTTCCAATCTCCGCAATCGCCGCGCACCAGGTTCAACTGGTTGTGAATATGGATTTCCGGCAATTCAGGATCGGCCTCGATGTTCAGCTTGCCCCTCTCGACGAGGAAATGGAACGAGGTGGACTTGATATTGACGGCAAACGCGTTGGGAACGGCGTTGTAGGGCGCATGCGGTTTGTCGTCGAATTCGGCGGCGTCATGGTAGCGCCGGGCAAAATAGCGGGTATCGAGCACGATATCGCCCCGGATGTCCTCCACGCCCGCCAATTGCAAGTCTTCCAGCATCGCCCGCATATCGGCGGCAAGCAGGTAGGGGTCGCCGCGCCCTTGAATGATCAGGTTGCCGTGCAAGACGCCGTTTTCCAGCCTTCCATCATGGTAGACCTCGGTACGCCAACGATAGGCCGGCCCCAGCAACTCAAGCCCGGCGTAGGTGCTCAGCAGCTTCATAGTCGAGGCGGTCTTCATCGGCCGGTCGCTTTGGTGATCCACCAATGGCGACGGCTGGTCGACACGCTGCACATAGACAGAGACATTCTCGGCAGGAATGCCGTTTTTCCTCAGCAACTCGCCGACCGGTTCCGGCACCGCGGCATGCACCAGCGTGACCATCCCCAGCAGCAGACCTACCCAAAGCAACCTCATATGCTCTCCTCCAATGCAGCCAAGGCTTGTTCCAGCATCCAGTCCATCTCTTCCTCGCTGATGACGTAAGGCGGCATGAAGTAGACCGTATTGCCCACCGGCCGCAATAGCAGTCCCCGCTGCAACGCCGCCTGGTAGAACCGCTGCTGGAAACCGGGCTGGCCCGGAATGGCGTCGAACGCCCAGATCATGCCGGTGTTGCGCAAGTGGACAATCGGCAGGTTTTGCCATGCCGCCAGCTTGTGGTTGAGGTAATCGGCCTTGCGGCGGTTGCTGTTCAGCACATCCTGCTGCGCGAATATTTCCAGGGTAGCCAGCGCCGCGCTGCATGCCAGGGCATTGCCGGTGTAGCTGTGCGAATGCAGGAAGCCTCGCGCGACATTGTCATCGTAGAATGCGGCATAGACATCATCCGTGGTCTGCACGACGGAAAGCGGCAGGTAGCCGCCCGTGATGCCCTTGGACAAGCAAATGAAATCAGGCTTGATGCCGGCCTGCTCGGTGGCGAACATGGTGCCGGTGCGGCCGAAGCCCACGGCGATCTCGTCCGCGATCAGGTGCACCCGGTAACGGTCGCACAATGCACGCAAGCGCTGCAGGTAGATGGGGTGATACATCGCCATGCCAGCGGCGCACTGCACCAGCGGCTCGACAATCACCGCGGCAATCGCGGCATGATGTTCAGCGATGTATGCCTCGGCTAGCTCCGCGCAACGCAAGGCATATTGCTCCGCGCTCTCGCCCGGCTCCGCAAGCCGCCAATCCGGGCTGGGCAACGATACGGACTCGCGCAGCAAAGGCGCATAGGTATCCTTGAACAGGGCGACGTCGGTGACGGACAGCGACCCCAGGGTTTCGCCGTGGTAGCCGTTCTGCAGGCTGAGAAAGCGCGTCTTGCCGGGCTGCCCATGGTTGCGCCAGTAGTGGAAACTCATCTTGAGCGCGATCTCTGTAGCGGAAGCGCCGTCGGACGCGTAAAAACTATGTCCAAGCCCGGTAAGCGCAGACAATTGCTCGGAAAGCCGTATAACAGGTTCGTGGGTGAAGCCCGCCAGTATCACGTGCTCGAGCTGGTCCAGCTGTGCCGTAATTGCCTGCTTGATATGGGGATGGTTATGGCCAAACAGGTTGACCCACCACGAACTGACGCCGTCCAGGTAGCACTTGCCGTCAAAGTCTTCCAGCCACACGCCTTCGCCGCGCCTGACCGGCACCAGGGGCAGCGCTTCGTGCTGCTTCATCTGGGTGCAGGGATGCCAGACGGAAGCCAGGCTGCGCTGCAACAAGGATGCGTTACTGGTCGTCATGCGCTGGTTTAATGCAGGACGTAGGATGCCGCCTCGTCCGCCAATACAATACGATCCGTCGTCAGGCCCAGGTCCCAGGCGGCTTCCTGTGTCGCCAATTGCAGCATGCTGCTCAAGGCATGGCTCAATTCCGCTGTCAGCGCGATGCTGTAGACCTCCCCGGCCTGGCTATGCAGCTCCAGCATGGATTCGGTGTGGTCCATGTGCACCAGCTTGCATTCCGCGATCAGCACCGGCGGCTCGGCGGTCGCCGGCTTGATGTCATGGTAGGCGCCAGAAAGGTTGATACCCTGTATCAACGGCAAACTTTCCACCTCCTGGTTGAAATGCTCCAACAGCTCCTCGGCCGTCACGGCCAGGGTTTCATGCATGTTCACGGGAGAGAGCTCGCTATCCTGCAGCAACCCCCACAGCACACGCACGATACGCCGCGTCAGCCAGGCATTAAGCTCTGCCGCATCAGCCAGGCTGATTTTGAGCAACATGCGATCCTGGTGGCTGCTGTAGCTCAAATGAAGCTGCTGGATTGCCACATCCTCAAACCCTTCCGACATTTACTGCTCCCTGCAAAACGACTCGATTGAATATGCAATTATAAGGCTTTAAACAACTCTTTACCGGATAATCCACGGAGCTCCCCGCAACGTGAGGCGTCGCCTGGCTCCATAATGGCCTGGCGTGCTTGATACGCCAGCGGTTCCGGCCGTGTGCCGACATCTATTTTCGAAATCAGGAAACCAATTTGAACCTCGGCAGTCGAACCGCTTAGCTACAAGAGCATTTAAGTGTTCCTGTTGCAATAATTTTTTTACCCATGCTAGGATGAATATCGCCTTTAATGTGTCGGGCAGCCCCGATGCATGTAATTGGTAACGATTGACCATAAGAAACGTAATGGAACAAAGATTAGATCCAACTGCCTTGAGAATTCGACTGATATTGCTGTCAGTCGTATTGTCTTTGCTCAGCTTGGCCTATATCTGCATGCAGCTGCCTGACGCACTCTACGTCACGGATGCCAACGTTGTTCAAATCGTCAAAGTCGAATCTTCTCCCACGGGAGGCGGCGAACCGCCTTCCACCCTGGCGCTATCCTTCACCAGCTTCCTGCTCACCGCGCTTTTGCTCGTTGCCAGCGCTCCGGTCTCCTGGACGCGGACAAGCAACACCACGGCAAAACGCCTTTATTTCTCCACCAACGCAAGACCCCGAGATCCTCCATCTCTTGCCTAAGAGCCGCTAACAAAATCCTTCTCTGGCGTCGTTGTTCTGCTGTCTTACCGTACTAGTTGTACTGTCTGCGGCAGAACGCCTAGCCAGAACCGTTGCACTGAATTTTGTTTGCGCCTCAAAGGGCATTTCCTGCCCACGCAGTATTTCCACCGGACGTTAACAATGCGATGAGATCGTATTCAGGCATGGGCTTGTTTTACCCAATGACTTGAATACCTCGAATACCACTGCATGCAGTGGCAAGCAAACGGCTTCATTCGCCATTGCCACGCCTCATGCTGCCCGGTATTCAGCAACGCTGACTGCTCCTGCGGAAATCCTGCCCGGTAACACCCCTAACTCACGCTGACCATTGCCCGCCCGACCCTGTGCGCTTGATGCACATGCGTCGCCAGGCCTTGCACGCGATGAATTCAGGACTTGACCTCTTTATTAACCGAGCATCGATCAATCTTATGATGAAAAAATTTTCTTTCGCCCTAGGCGTGATGGCGGCGCTGCTGAGCGGCTGCCACCAGGCTGAATCCAACGAACCCCACGAACTGCCCAAGCTCAAGGTGACCTCGCCGCTGCGTCAGGACACCTCCATCGTGAAGGAATACGTTTCCCAGATCCGTGCCATCCGGCATATCGAGGTCCGCGCCCTGGAACGAGGCTACCTGCAGGACACGTTTGTCGACGAGGGGCAGCAGGTCGCCAAGGGCCAACCCATGTTCCGCATCATGCCCAACCTCTACCAGGCCGACCTGCAAAAGGCCAAGGCCGAGGCCAACATGACCAAGATCGAGTACGACAACACCAAGGCGCTGGCGGACAAGAACATCGTTTCGCCCAATGAGCTGGCGCTTGCCAAGGCCAAGCTGGACAAGGCCAACGCCGAGGTCAACGTGGCGGAGACGCATCTCGGCTTCACCAATATCAACGCGCCGTTCACCGGCATCATGGATCACCTGGAAGCCAGGAACGGCAGCCTGGTGGATGAGGGCGACCTGCTGACCACTCTGTCCGACATCAGCAGGATGTGGGTGTACTTCAACGTGCCGGAATCCGAATACCTCGACTACGTCCAGAGCAAGAAGAACCACGCCCAGGACAAGGAAAAGGTGAAGCTGAAGATGGCGAACGGCGACGTGTTCGACCAGGAAGGCGTGGTCGAGACCATAGAGGCCGATTTCGACAACAAGACCGGCAACATCGCCTTCCGTGCCGCCTTTCCCAACCCCAACCAGGTACTGCGGCACGGCCAGACCGGCAGCATCCTCATGAGCATCCCCTACAAGGATGCGTTGCTGATTCCGCAGAAAGCCACATTCGAGATTCTCGACAAGGTCTACGTCTACGTCATCGACAAGGACAACAAGATTCAGCAGCGGCTGATCACCATCGATGCGGAGCTGCCCCACCTCTACATCGTCAAGGACGGCCTGGAAGCGAGCGACAAAATCCTGATCGAGGGCTTGAGGAAAGTCCATAACGGCGAGCAGATCGCCGTCGATTTCATCTCCCCTGACAAGGCCATGTCGGACCTGAGCCTTTACGCTGAATAACCCAACCAGGCGACCAGATCAATGCTGAATATTTTCATCAAAAGACCGGTCATGGCGATTGTATTGTCGCTATTGATCGTATTCATGGGGTTCTTGTCGATCAAGACCCTGCCCACATCGCAGTTTCCCGACATCGCGCCGCCGCGCGTGATCGTCTCGCTGGCCTATCCCGGCGCCAGCGCCGACGTGCTGGTGCAATCCTCGCTGATCACCATCGAGCGCGCGATCAACGGCGTGCCCGGCATGAAGTACATCGTGTCTGATGCGACGAGTGCCGGCGAAGCCACGATCCAGGTGATCTTCGACCTCGGCGTGGACCCCAACCAGGCCATGATCAACGTCAAGACCCGTATCGACCAGGTGATGAGCCGCCTGCCCGAACTGGTGCAGATGGAAGGCGTGGTGGTCGAACGCGTGCAGCCCAGCATGCTGATGTACATCAACCTTTACAGCAAGGATAAGCACGCGGACGAGAAATTCCTCTTCAACTACGCCAACGTCAACATCATCCCCGAGATACAGCGCGTCAACGGCATCGCCCAGGCCAAAATCCTCGGCAGCCGCCAGTACGCGATGCGCATCTGGCTCAACCCCGAGCGCATGCGCGCCTACAACGTCTCCACCGAGGAAGTCATGGAGGCGATCAACAGCCAGAGCGTGATCGGCCGCCCGGGCCGCCTGGGCCAGAGCTCGGGCATCACCGCGCAATCCAAGGAATACGTGCTGATCTACCAGGGCCGCTACAACAAGCCCGAACAGTATGCAGACATCATCATCCGCGCCAATTCCGAAGGCGAGATCCTCCATCTCAAGGACATCGCCAAGGTCGAGCTGAACAGCGAGTTCTACGACATTTACTCCAACAAGGACGGTTACCCTTCCGCCGCCATCGTGCTCAAGCAGAACTACGGCAGCAACGCCACGGAGGTGATCGAGCATGTGAAGGAAAGAATGGAGGAACTGAAGGCCTCCTTCCCCGAAGGCATGGATTATGAAGTCAACTACGACGTATCCAAGTTCCTGGATGCCTCGATCGAAAAGGTGATCCACACCCTGATCGAGGCGTTTGTCCTGGTAGCCCTGGTGGTGTTCATCTTCCTGGGCGACTGGCGTTCCACCCTGATCCCGATCCTGGCGGTGCCGGTTTCGCTGATCGGCACCTTCTTCGTCATGCAGATGTTCGGGATTTCGATCAACCTGATCACGCTGTTCGCGCTGGTGCTGGCGATCGGTATCGTGGTGGATAACGCCATTGTGGTTGTGGAAGCTGTCCATGCCAAGATGGAAACCGAGCACTTGACTCCCTACAAAGCCACCCAAAAGGTGCTGGGGGAGATCGGCGGGGCGATCGTCGCCATTACCCTGGTGATGACCGCCGTGTTCGTGCCCGTGGCCTTCATGACTGGGCCGGTGGGCGTGTTCTACCGCCAGTTCTCCATCACCATGGCAGCTTCCATCATCATCTCGGGCGTCGTCGCCTTGTCGCTGACGCCGGTGCTGTGCGCGATGCTGCTGAAGAACAACCACGGCCAGCCCAAGCGCAAGACCCCGGTCAGCCTGTTCATCAACGCGTTCAACCATGTGTTCGAGAAGGTAACGGGACGCTACACCCAATTGCTGGATATCGTCGTCACGCGCCGCATCGTCACCTTCCTCATGCTGGCCGCGTTCGCCGCCGGTACCTTCCTCGTGAACAAGACCTTGCCCGCAGGCTTCATTCCGGGTGAGGATCAGGGCATGGTATATGCCATCATCCAGACGCCGCCTGGCTCCACGTTGGAAGTCACCAACAAGATCGCCCGGCAGTTGCAGGGCATCGCCTCCAAGGTCGAGGGCGTGCAGTCGGTATCTTCCCTGGCGGGCTACGAGGTGCTGACCGAGGGCCGCGGCTCCAATGCCGGCACTTGCATCATCAACCTCAAAGACTGGTCCGAGCGCAAGCAATCCGTGCACCAGATCATCGAGGAGCTGGAAGAAAAAACCAAGGACTTCGGCGCCGTGATCGAGTTCTTCGAACCGCCAGCTGTCCCCGGCTATGGCGCGGCATCGGGCCTGGCGCTGCGCCTGCTCGACAAGACCGATAACACGGATTACCACGAGTTCGACAAGATCAACCAGGACTTCATGAAGGCGCTCGCCAAGCGCAAGGAGCTCACCGGCCTGTTCACCTTCTATGCGGCGAACTACCCGCAGTATGAAATCCAGATCGACAACAAGCTCGCGATGCAGAAGAAGGTCTCGATCGCCAAGGCGATGGACAACCTGGACATCCTGATCGGCAGTACCTACGAACAGGGCTTCATCCGCTTCAACAACTTCTTCAAGGTCTACACCCAGGCCGGGCCGGAATTCCGCCGCTACCCGACCGACATCCTCAACTACTACGTCAAGAACGAGGAAGGCGAAATGGTGCCCTACTCGGCCTTCATGAAGCTGAAGAAGATGCAGGGCCCGAACGAGATCACGCGCTACAACCTGTACAACTCCGCCACCATCCGCGCCATGCCTGCCGACGGCTACACCACGGACGACGCGATCAAGGCGGTGGAGCAAGTGGCGAAAGCCACCCTGCCGCACGGCTATGACGTCGGCTGGGAAGGCCTGTCCTTCGACGAGGCCAACCGCGGCAATGAGGCCATCATCATCTTCGGCGTCGTGCTGGTGTTCGTCTACATGGTGCTGGCGGCGCAGTATGAAAGCTTCATTTTGCCTTTGGTTGTGGTGTTGTCACTGCCCGCGGGCGTGTTCGGCTCATTCTTCCTGCTCAAGGCATTGGGCCTCGCCAACGACATCTACGCCCAGGTCGGGCTGGTGATGCTGGTCGGCCTGCTCGGGAAGAACGCGGTGCTGATCGTGGAATATGCGGTACAGAAGCATGCGCAAGGCCTATCGATCAAGGATGCCGCGATCGAGAGCGCACGCGTGCGTTTCCGCCCCATCCTGATGACCTCGTTCGCCTTTATCGCCGGCCTGATCCCGCTGGTCGTCGCCACAGGCGCGGGCGCGGTGGGCAACCGCACCATCGGCAGCTCGGCGCTGGGCGGCATGCTGTTCGGCACCATCTTCGGCGTCATTCTCATCCCTGGCCTGTACTACATCTTTGCCAAGCTGTCCGACGGCAAATCGATGATCAGGAACGAAGAAGTCGAGCCTTTAACTGAAATCTATCACTACAGCAAAAACGATGATGACCAAGAATAAAGCCATTCAACTTGCCGTGTTGGGATGCCTGGCGCTCATGGTGCAATCGTGCGCCATCCCGACGATCACGAAAAAAGAGCCGCAGGTCGCGCTGCCCGAGCATTACAGCAGCGCGAACGATAGCGCTGCTGGCGCGGGCAGCGCTGCCCGCATCAACTGGAGGGAGTTCTTCGAGGACCAGCACCTGGCGACGTTGATCGATACCGCCATTGCCAATAACAAGGAGATCAACATCCTCATGCAGCGCATCAGCGTTGCCGAGAACGAGATTCTGGCGCGCAAGGGCGAATACCTGCCCTCGGTCGGCATCGGCGCCACCGCCGAAACCGAGAAGACCGCGCGCTATACCCGCAACGGTGCGATCGAGGAAGGCCTGGAGATCAAGGAAGGCAAGCATTTTCCCAAATACTTCGGCAATTACCAGTTCGGGCTGGTCGCCTCCTGGGAGCTGGATGTCTGGAAGAAACTGCGCAATGCCACCAAGGTCGCCACCATGGAATACATGGCGTCGGTGGAGGGGAAGAATTTCCTCATCACCAACCTGGTGGCGGAGGTGGCCAATTCCTACTACGAACTGCTCGCGCTGGATAACGAGCTCGACAACCTGGACAAGAACATCGCGATCCAGGAAAACGCGCTGGGCGTGGTGAGGGAGCTGCAGCAATATGCGCGCACCACTTCGCTGGCGGTAAAGCGGTTCGAGGCCGAGGTCAACAAGAACCAGAGCCAGCGCTATGAGGTGAAGCAGAAGATCGTCGAGACGGAGAACCGCATCAACTTCCTGCTGGGCCGCACACCGCAGCCGATAGCACGGTCTTCTGCCGGCTTCATGGAAATGAAGCCCAAGATGCTGGATGTGGGTATTCCTTCCCAGTTGCTGGAAAACCGTCCCGACATCCGCCAGGCGCAACTGGAGCTGGAAGCCGCCAAGCTCAACATCGAGGTGGCGAAGGCGAACTTCTATCCATCGTTTGCCCTCAAGGCCGGGCTGGGGTTCCAGGCGTTCAACCCACGCTACCTGCTCAACATGCCTGAGTCGGTTGCAGGCTCGTTCGGCGGCGACCTCGTCGCGCCGCTGGTCAACCGCAACGCCATCATCGCGGCCTACAAGAACGCCAGCGCCGGGCAGATCAAGGCCGCGTTCGAGTACGAGCAGGCCATCATCAACGCCTATAGCGAAGTGGCAACCCAGCTGTCGAACCTGGACAACCTCGACAAGAACTACCAGTTGAAGAACAGCCAGGTCGACACCCTGACCAACTCGATCGAAATCTCCAACCAGCTGTTCCAATCCGCCCGCGCGGACTACATGGAAGTGCTGCTGACGCAGCGCGACGCGCTGGAGGCCAAGATGGACCTGATCGAGACCAAGCAGAAGCAAATCATGGCAATGATCAACTTATACAGAGCGTTGGGAGGTGGTTGGCAATAGAGACTATCAATCGTATCGCAAAGCAATCCCCAATATTAATCAATTGATTTTCAGGAGATTTATCATGAAACAGGCAATTTCGATTCTGACCTTCGCGTTATTGGCCTCCTCCGCATTGGCCCAGGCGCAAGACGGCAATACGCTGCTCAACGGCCAAATTCTGGCGGCAGCCAATATCAGTCCGCTCAATGCCACTTTCGACGCGCGCATTGCGGAAACACAGGCGGTCGGGACATCCAAGAACGTGGCCGTCATCACCAACAACCGCCCGCATCCCAAGTACGGCTTCAACATCAACCGCATCAATACCTCCGCCGAGCGGGCGGACCGCAACCTGGGCAAGCACTTCGTCTATGTGCTCCATCCCAAGAACGGTTTCCTGGTCAAACGCTACGTAGGTTGATCAAGTATCGATCAAGGGCAGACTGGTAAAAAAGCTCGAAACTCTGCAGCCTCGGCCTGGTTCGATGAATCAGGCCTTTTTTTGCATATTGGCGCAAGGCATCCAGACCGGCCGGACTCTCCATCAAGGCAGCTTAATTGTCTTGAGTACGGCAGAGAGCACCCCGGGAAACTTCTGCTCGATCTCGGCAAGCCGCAGGGAGTTCAAGTGCTCCTTGCCGTCGATCACGGTTTCCACTAGCCCGGCGGCACGCAGGATTTTGAAGTGATGCGACATGCTGGACTTGGGGCGGTTCAGGTCCAGTTCGCCGCACGTCATCTGCCGTCCCGCCTGCGCCAAGTGCCCAACGATCTCCATGCGGGCCGGATCTGAAAGCGCATACATGATGTCGGTCAGCTCCACTTGCTCGATGGCAGGATGTTTAATTTGTCTCATGGACAAAATTTATCATAGCCGTTAATATGTTTCCATAGTTCGAATATTTTGGAACTATGGAAACAAACCCTGACGCCATCAGGGAAATGCTTTCCCACCTACCAACCGTCGCTACTCAAAAGGAATGACAATGGCAGACCTATTTTCCTCATACCAGTTGAAAGATGTCGAATTAAAAAACCGCATTGCGGTGCCGCCCATGTGCCAATACATGGCGACCGACGGCCTGGCCAATGATTGGCATCAGGCCCACTACGCTTCGCTTGCGCGTGGCGGCAGCGGCCTCGTGATCGTCGAAGCCACTGCCGTCGCGCCCGAAGGACGCATCACTCCGCATTGCCTGGGTTTGTGGAATGACGCGCAAGCGGAACAGTTGCGTTCGATCGCGGCCGCAATCAAGGCTGCCGGAGCCGTGCCCGGCATCCAGATCGCCCATGCGGGGCGCAAGGCCAGCGCCAATATTCCCTGGGAAGGCGACGACCACATTCCCGAGGGCGATGCCCGTGGCTGGCAACCCATCGCGCCCTCGGCCAAGGCATTCGGCGGCTTGCTGCCGCGTGTGCCGACCGCCATGAGCGTTGCCGACATCCAACGGGTGCAGCAAAACTTTGTCGATGCCGCCCGGCGCGCCGTCGCAGCGGGGTTCGAATGGCTGGAGCTGCACTTCGCCCACGGCTACCTGGCGCAGAGCTTTACCTCCATCCATTCCAACCTCCGTACCGATGAATATGGCGGCAACCTCGAAAACCGGGGCCGCTTCACGCGCGAAACCCTGGCGGCCGTGCGCAAGGTCTGGCCCGAAAACCTGCCATTGACCGCACGTTTCGGCGTGCTGGAATTCGACGGGCAGGACGAACAAACATTGAGCGAATCCATCCAGCTGGTCAATGAGTGGAAACAGCTTGGCCTGGACATGCTCAGCGTCAGCATCGGGTTCAGCACCCCAGAGGCAAAGATTCCGTGGGGGCCTGCCTTCCTTGCCCCGATCGCCCAGCGCGTGCGCAACGAGGCCAATATCCCGGTGTCCTCCGCCTGGGGATTCGGCGCGCCCGACCTTGCCGACCAGGCCGTCCGCAACGAACAGCTGGACATTGCCATGATAGGCCGCGCCCATCTCGAGAATCCGAACTGGACCTACCAAGCAGCCAAGGAACTGAACAAGGAAAACCCGGCCTGGGTGCTTCCGCCTCCTTATGCCCATTGGCTGGCGCGTTACCACGACCCAAGGCAACGCTAACCATCCTCGCCATCCCGATCAGCCTACACGGCTCATCGGGGTGAGCGCGATCAGCTCAACCACATCTTCCACAAAAGCCTGGGCCAGGCGGCATGTCAGGCACGCATGACATTGCGTATTGGCCTTGGCTTTTCTTCCCGGATCGGCAGATTCACCAACGCCGCCGCAATCGCCAGCACGATGTCGGCATACCACATCCATGAATAATCTCCATTCATGTATAGGGCGACCCCGCCCAGCCATGCCCCGAAAAATCCGCCGACCTGGTGGCTGAGCAAGGCCAGGCCGAACAGCGTGGCTAAATAGCGCGGACCGAACAGCTTGCCGATCAGCCCGGCAGTCGGCGGCACCGTAGACAGCCAAGTGAGGCCCAATACCGCTGCGAATAGATAAAAGGTCAATTCCGTCTTCGGCGCGAGCAGGTAAAAACCAATCGCCACGGCCCGGGAAGCATACATCCAGAACAACAGCATTTTCATCCGGCGGGTCTGGCCCAGCCAGCCTGCATAAAGGCTTCCGAGCACGTTGGCCAACCCGATGATCGCAATCGATGTCGCGCTGATGGAGGCAGGCAGCCCGCAAAGGTCGATCTCTCCCGGCAGGTGGGTCACCAGGAAAGCGATATGGAAGCCGCAGGTGAAAAACCCTGCATGCAGGCAAAGATAGCTGCGATCCTTGAATGCGATGCGCACCTGGTCCGCCAGCGTCATGCGGCCCAATGAATCAGCCGTCTGCGAATGAACCGCGGCTTTCCTTTCCCTCAACGGAATCGCCAGCCCGATGGCGCTCAGCGAAGTCACGGCCAGCACCATGATGGCCGTGACCCAGTTGAATGCATGGATGAGCGCCTGGGCGAACGGGGCGAAAATAAACTGGCCCAAAGAACCCCCGGCATTGATCACGCCTGCGGCAAATGACCGCTGCTCGCCAGGCAACCGTTGCGCCGCGGCTCCCATCAGGATGGAAAAACTCCCTGCGCCTGCCCCCACTGCCGTCATGATGCCCACCGCGAAAACCAAGCCCAACCCTGACTGCATGAACGGGGTGATCGCCAGCCCGATGGCCATCATCACAGTCCCCAGCACGATGACCTTGAACGAGCTCACCCTGTCGGCCAGCATGCCGAAGAGCGGCTGGGCCACGCCCCAGGCCAATTGTGCAATCGCCATGGCCATGCTGACCGTCACAATGCCCAGGCCGGTGGATGCGTTCAAGGGCGAAACGAATAGGCCCATGGATTGCCGGATGCCCATGGTGACAGCCAGAATGGCTGCGGCAGAGACCACCAATGTCCAGAAAGTCCGCTTAGCGCTCATTTCCATCAACACCTAAATTTTTATTGATATGCTTGAGGCTGAGTAGAATACATGCGAACTGGCGGCATGTGTTCCTCCTGCCATCAATGCGCACGAATCATGACGCAATCTGGCATGATCAAGATTGACGGTGTTCTACATGCCTTCGGACAAGCAGAGCACAACATTGGCATGAATACTTGCCGCCATTCAACATCTTGCGGCGCACAACGGGAAGGTCGATATGCATAACCCTAGTATATTCAGAGAAGAACGCTTGGATGTTTTATACCAGCTGATCACTGAGCATCCGCTCGCCACGCTCATTACGTCCGGCCCGCAAGGCTTGATGGCAAACCTGCTTCCCTTCGCGCTCCACCTGGATGGGGAAAATGGCGTCTTGCGCGCCCACCTTGCCAGGGGAAACAAACAACTGGACGAACTCCGTGCAGGCGGAGAAGCATTGGTGGTTTTCCAGGGGCCGCAATTTTATGTCACGCCCTCGTGGTATCCGTCCAAAGCAGAACACGGCAAAGTCGTCCCGACCTGGAATTACACCATGGTCCAGGTGCGGGGAACTCCCCTCGTGATTGACGACCCTGATTGGCTATTGGCACAGGCCAGCCACTTGACGCAGCACAACGAAGCAGAACGAACCCAGCCTTGGCAGGTTGCAGATGCGCCGGCAGATTTCATTGCATCCCAATTGAAAGCGATTGTGGGCGTGGAAATTCCGATCCAGTCCATTGCGGGCAAATTCAAGCTAAGCCAGAACAGAAGCGCGCAGGACAGACAAGGCGTCATGCAAGGTTACGAGACAGAGCAATTTCCCGGGGAATAATGCGGTGGGTCGTAGAAGCTGTGCGCTCGCGAATTACACCGCAAGAAGCGGAGTGCTTGCGATTGAACTCGACGATATCCTGAATACATGGACAGGATGAGGATATCGCAATGGAACCCGGCATGAGCAAACCGGCTTATCTTTCCGACGAGGCACGCTGGCAAGCAGTCGCCAACCGGGATGCGGCGGCGGACGGTTGTTTCGTCTATGGCGTGAAGACTACCAGAATCTATTGCAAGCCCAGCTCCCCGTCCCGGCTGCCCAAGCGTGAAAATGTGGAATTTTTCGCCACCCCGGCATTGGCCGAAGCCGCCGGTTACCGGCCCAGCCAGCGGACGCAAGACAAAAATACGGTCGCCACTGAAAGGGCCGGCCTGGTCGCCAAGGCATGCAAACTCATCGAGGCATCGGAAACGCCGCCCAACCTGGAAGCATTGGCCGAACGCATCGGCCTGAGCGCCTATCATTTTCACCGCATCTTCAAGGCAGAAACGGGATTGACGCCCAAGGCCTACGCAACCGCCTACCGCGGCCGCAAGCTGCGGGAAGAACTGAACACGCCGGATATTTCCGTCACGGATGCCATTTACGGCGCCGGCTTCAATTCCAACAGCCGCTATTATGAGACTGCAGACCAATTGCTCGGCATGCGCGCGAGCGATTACCGGGCCGGCGGCCCAGGCGCCGTCATCCGTTTTGCCGTCGGGCAATGTTCGCTGGGCGCGATCCTGGTCGCACAAAGCCGAAAGGGAATATGCGCCATCCTGTTGGGCGACGATCCTGAACAGATCGTGCGGGACCTGCAGGACCAATTCCCCAAGGCCCAACTGGTTGGCGGCGACCAGGATTTCGAGCAGCTGGTCGCCCAGGTCGTCGGCTTCGTCGAAGCGCCGTCGCTCGGCTTGAACCTGCCGCTGGATATCCGCGGCACCGCATTCCAGGAGCGGATATGGAAAATCCTGAGAGAAATCCCGCCCGGCGCTACCGTCAGCTATGCCGAGGTTGCGGAACGCACGGGCTGCCCGCGCGCGGTCCGTGCCGTGGCGCAGGCCTGCGGCGCCAACAAGATCGCGGTCGCGATTCCCTGCCACCGCGTGGTGCGGCGGGATGGCGATATCTCCGGCTATCGCTGGGGCGTCGAGCGCAAACGCGAGTTGCTCGCGCGCGAGCAGGAATCATGAATATCGTGCCGCTCGCGGCTTTGAATTTAGGAACCAACTATCTTTCAATCGCCATCCGGGGATATTTCTTGCACTGCGTGATAGGAGACAGTGAATGCCGCACCTATCGTTATTGATGGAAAGAATGAATACGCCGATTGGACAAATGCTGCTCGTCACGGACGAACATCAACGCGTTCGCGCCCTGGATTGGCACGATCATGAAGACCGCCTGCACCTCTTGATGCAAAGGCAATACCGTGGCGATACCGTCATGTTGAATACGCATTCAGGAACATCTCCAGCGGCCTTGGCAATGCAGGCGTATTTTGAAGGCGACCTTCAGATCATAGACACTATCGCGATTGCAACCGGAGGCACCGACTTCCAGAGAACGGTGTGGAAAGCATTAAGGGATATCATCCCGGGAACGCCCATCAGCTACGCCGCCCTGGCGGAGAAAATAGGCAAGCCCTCGGCCGTGCGTGCCGTTGGGCTGGCGAATGGCGCCAATCCGGTCGGCATTATCGTGCCATGCCATAGAGTGATCGGGTCCGACAAATCCCTGACCGGATATGGGGGAGGACTGGAACGTAAAAAATGGCTGCTGAATCATGAACTGCCTAAAACAACAGCAGGGCAATTTAGCTTGCACTATTGATCAGCGTCTTAACCAAGGACTTGGCATGGCCAACGAAATCGCTGCCTTGCTGGCTTCTTTCTGTAATGGCCGCCCCTTCCACCACTAGCGCCAATTGCAATGCCAAGGCCTCGGCCTGCTTGATGCCGGCCTTCTCAGCTAACTCCGCAAACTGACTTCTCAATTGCCTGGAAAACTCCCGGGATCTCTGATTGACCGGATGATCAGACTGGGGAAACTCGACGCCGGCCTTGATCGAGGCAAACCCTTTGAAATCCTTTTCCCCGATGATATCCAGCAGGCCGACGACCAATGCCTCCAGTTCAGCCAACGCGCTTTCCTGCCGTGACGCCTCGGCCAGCCTTTGCCAGAGCTTCTCTTCCTGGGTGCGAAGGTGCTCGATGATGAGAAGCTCCTTCGACTTGAAGTATTTGTACAAGGTCACCTTGGCGACCTGCGCCTGGGCGGCGATGTTGTCCACGCTCGTCGAATTGATGCCTTGCCTGGAAAACAAATCGCCAGCTACCTCCAAGATGTACTCACGCATCCGCCTTGCCATATCAAACGCCCATTCCCAATATTATCTTTTGCTTGTTTTGCAACTTGGAGTAGCACTCCCAAGCCCGATGTTGTTCGTACCATGCCAACAATGCTTCCAGCTTCCGGCTATCCAATGCCGGGTTACTGGATAACCCAGACTGCACGACGTGCATGTAAGTCTGCAACTGATCCTGGGGAACGCTCGCATAGCTGGGGGCCGGGCAGATTCCCGACTGAATATTGCGTTTGAAGGCAAGCGCCTTGAGCAGCAGGTCCGGGTTGATGGCGTCCACAACCGCAGCTTCTTGATATTCGGTGCCCTGCTGGGCAAATTGCGCCTGTTGATGTTGTCCTGAAGGCCAGACATGCAGGCCGAGAATAGCGATGGCAGTCACTGCCGCGGCATACCCGCCTGCCAGCAAGGATTTCTCAATCCTCGTCGCGAGCGGCGGCCGCGCGTCCGCCAATACAGCCTTTGCCGCCTGTTGGGCGGTTAGCAACGCGCCCGTCCCGGGACTGCGCAATTCCTCAGCGACCGCCCCTTGCAACAAAATCATCAACTGTGCGACGGCGGCTGCAGGATTCTGCAGCTTCGCTACCGTAGCGAGTCGAAGCAAGTGCGCGCTTAATACGGGACAGGCCGCAGCCAAAGAATGTTGCGATGCATACTCCTCAAGCGCCCTCTCCCGGATACCGGGCGCATTCAGCCAAGTATCGAGAAGGGAATATACGCACAGCAGCTTCTCGGCCGGTTTTTTGCCGCTGCGTTCTATCATGTGGATCAACCATGCGCTATTGAGTAAATCCATTGCCTTACCTTATATGTACTATACCGTTCATTCTGACACATATGCGTTCATCGAGTTATGAATGCAGTCTGGTGAAACAGCGCGGTAACTTCAGTTATTTGGCGGCTTCGCTCAACTGTTCGACCTTATCCTTGATCAATTGGGCAAGTTTTTCCGCTGTGCGCATCGTCGTGTTTTTATCGCTCCACGAACTCTCCAGCTGGGCAGACTTGGACATGACGACAGCACGCTTTTTGACGTCCACCAAGATCAATCGTGGATAGACAAATAAATAGGTGGGTTTCAAGGCCACGCCAATCACCAGGTAATCCGCCCCGGTTTCCTTGTTGAGCTCAATCGCCGTTTCTACGTTGTCATAAAGATAGGTAGGCGAATGCTGCTCCACCTCCGATTTCACCTTGGCACCTTCCTGGATGACATTCACTCCCTTGTTTTTAAGCGCTTCCTTGAACTTGGTCGACAATAAATCGATGCGCTGCAGCTCTTCCGGCGCATTAGGCAGATTGGTCAGATCATTGAGCTCGAATGCCAACACTACGACTTTGGGCGACTGTTCAACCGCGAGGACAGTTCCCCACAACCCCAAGCCCAGGACTACCATCAATAATTTAAAAACCATGTGCATATTACAATCTCCATAGACTTTCCCGATAAAACCAAACCGTTTAGTTTAAAACCAAACTGTATAGTACATTTTTAGCATGAAGATGCAAAACTTCTTTTGCATTCCATCCTAGCGAGCATCTGGATCAGCTGCGCCCTTCATCCACAAACCCTCAATTTGAAAGACTATGCAAATGCAAATGAAAAAGCCGAGCCCCTAGGGCCACGAGGAAAGGTACGTAACCAAGTGAGCGACAAAATGCCAAGTAAAGATGAATCGGCAGAGTTATCGCTGTTGCCGTACGGCTTGGATTGGCATCTGTGGATTGACGATGAGGTATGGTGAGGTCTGCAGGCGTCAGATTTGGCTGGGATGCCGATGATGCAGCCGCTGACGGTGACTTTTTCGTGGATATTGCCCAGAGATAGGCAAAATCTCTCGCTTACAAAGCATCTTGCAAATCCACTACTTTATATTTGCAACATAATTTGAGAAGAATTCTGGCAATCGAACTCCAGGCTTGCATTGTTTTTTTATGCAATGATCAGCATTTTCCCCTTAAGTCCTTGCTTGGTTTCGCTGATACCAGTCCTTGCTGCGATTGACGATACAAACTACTGCGAGCATGGCCGGAACTTCAATCAGAACGCCAACGACCGTGGCTAAGGCCGCCCCCGAATGCAAGCCAAACAAACTGATAGCGGTGGCAACTGCCAATTCAAAAAAGTTACTCGCACCGATCAAGGCTGAGGGACAAGCCACGCTATGTTGTTCACGCGCTTTGTAGTTCAGCCAATAGGCCAGTCCAGCATTGAAGAATACCTGGATCAAGATAGGGACTGCCAGGAGTGCAATGACAAGTGGCTGATCAATGATGGAGCGCCCCTGAAAGCCGAACAACAAAATCAATGTCAGCAATAATGCAGCAATCGACCAGCTACCCGCAGCTTTCATGACCCGCTCAAAACTAGCTTGTCCTTTGGCCAGCACTACCTTGCGCAGCAATTGAGCCACCCACACCGGAATCACAATATAAAGCACAACAGATGTCGTGAGCGTAGCCCACGGCACGCTGATCGCAGAAATGCCCAGCAGCAACCCGACCAAGGGAGCAAAGCCAAAGATCATGATGGTATCGTTCAGTGCTACTTGGGATAAGGTAAACAAGGGGTCGCCTTGCGTGAGCCGGCTCCAGACAAACACCATCGCCGTGCAAGGAGCGGCAGCGAGCAGTATTAATCCGGCGATGTAGCTGTCTACCTGATCAGCAGGCAGCATGCCGCCAAACAGATGTCGAATGAATAACCAGGCAAGCAATGTCATTGAGAATGGCTTGATCAGCCAATTCACAAATAGCGTGATACCGATACCTTTGACGTGCCGGCGTACTTGCCCCAGAGCCGAAAAATCCACCTTGGCCAGCATAGGGATGATCATGACCCAGATCAAAAACCCAACCGGTAAGTTCACTTGGGCAAATTCAAGCCGGGCAATCGCCTGGAATACGTCAGGCCAAAGCTGCCCTAAGGAAACCCCTATCAGTATGCACAAGGCTACCCAGAGGGTGAGATAGCGTTCAAACATACTCATTTGATGCTATCCAGCAAGTGTTTGATATCGGAGGCACTCATGGACTCGACTGGCAGGCTGATGAAGCGTTCCACGCAATGCTGTATCTGCCCGCGGATGCGTGAAAAAGCAATCCGCTTATCTTCATCGCTACCTTCAATAGCGGCGGGATCTTCAAAACCCCAATGTCCTGAAACCGGAGTACCAGGCCAGATGGGGCAGGCTTCTCCGGCTGCGTTATCACAAACAGTAATGACAATATCCATCCTTGGGGCCTCTGGTTTGGCAAACTCATCCCAGCTCTTGCTACGCAATTCTTCGGTGGAATACCCAAGGTCAGCAATTTGCTCGATGGCGAAGGGATTCACTTTGCCCGTGGGGTTACTGCCGGCACTATAGGCCTTGAACCTGCCCTGACCTAATTTGTTGAACAAGGCCTCTGCCATGATGCTTCTGGCGGAGTTGCCTGTGCAAAGGATGAGGACATTGAAAGTTTTAATGGTCATTTGGCTGATGCTTTAGAAAGTTGAAATTGCACTGGAGTGCACGGAACGCCGCCACAGCAATTCTCAGTGAGGTAGGCCAGGACACTGTGCATGTGCTCGTAATTGGCTGAGTAGATGACAAAACGGCCTTCATTACGCGACGTCACTAGCTGAGCATGGCTGAGTTCTTTCATATGGAAAGATAATGAAGATGGGGCGATGCCCAAAGACTCGCTGATCTTGCCTGCGGCCAAACCAGCTGTCCCAGCCTGCACGAGAAGTCGATATATTGAGAGCCGGGATTCCTGAGCAAGAGCGGCTAAAGCTGTAACGATGATTTTTGATTCCATATTTCAATAATATTTGAATAATAGAACCAAATCAATCAACGCATAATCACGATTTGCTTATTTAAACTGGGTAGGCTGACCTCGGCATTGGCCAGGGCGAATAATGGCATGATGCCGAATGCCACCCAGGAATGAAGTGCCATTTGGATGCGAGTCACCGGCGGCGGCTCGCGTTGGGCAATACGGAGCTTACGCAGTGGTTGTGCCAGTTGTTAGTTATCTGAGGATGCTTTCTTGAGCAACTGGCGATGAACGCGTGAGAAAGCACCGGGGCCATGAGCCCGAAGACTACGCCAGCCAGGCTGGGATGGGCTCCGGTGATGAGCAACCCGATCCAGATGATGGCACTAGGCAGAACCTATGCCCATATGCTGTAGCAGGATGAGGCTGCTAATACTCTGGATTTAAATTGCAAACGACATGACCCACCCCCCCTAGCGCAGCTATCAGGACGACTAGGGCAGGCGGTACACGGCCATAAACCAGCAGCCCAAATGCAGTCAGCGCAAGCCCAAAGTCTGCTGTGCTATGAATGGAGCTGGTCCACACCGGATCATAAAGGGCTGACAGCAGGATACCGACCACACTGGCGTTGATCCCTGCTATTGTAGTTTGGATACCCTGGCGGTGGCGGAGGCTTTCCCATAAAGGTAGCGCGCCGATAAGCACCAGACAAGCCGGCAGGAAGATTACCCCAAGTAGCACGAACCCACCTAACCAGCCGTGTAGTGGCCCCTGAGCCACGGCGCCCAGATATGCCGCGAAGGCGAACAGCGGCCCAGGTACAGCTTGAGCTGCGCCATAGCCTGCTAGAAAATCAGCATTGCTCACTGTTCCACTGGGTATGACCGTGGCCTGGAGTAACGGTAAGACGACGTGACCGCCACCAAAGACAAGTGCGCCAGAGTAATAAACGCCTTGGAGCAGTGCCCAGCTCGAAGAACCGCTGACCGCAGCCCATAGTGGCAGGACAACTAATGATACGGCAAATAGCAGCAAGACGACGATGCCGAGTTTGCGCGAGACGGGATATACATGTGCTTGACTAATAACCTGCTGTGATAAAGTGAGTCGCCAGCGGCCCAGCAGGCCTCCAACGACGATGGCAGCGATCTGTCCCGTGACAGTTGGCAGGAGCAGGGTCAGAAGCGCGCCTAGGATAGCCAGGACGGCACGAGGCTGATCTGGGCATAGCGACTTGGCCATATTCCAGACCGCCTGCGCTACTATTGCCACTGCGACGACCTTCAAACCATGCACCCAGCCTGATTCGATCAATCCTTGGTGCTGAATGATGCCGAAGGCGAATAGGATCAGCGCTATTGCCGATGGCAAGGTAAAGCCCGCCCAAGCCGCCAGCATGCCCGGCCAGCCCGCCCGACCCAGGCCTAGCGCCATACCAACTTGGCTGCTAGTCGGTCCCGGGAGAAGCTGGCATAGTGCGACAAGATCAGAATAGCCACGGTCATCAATCCAGCAGCGACGCTCGACGAATTCCGTACGGAAATAGCCCAGGTGTGCGATAGGACCGCCAAAAGAGGTTAGTCCCAGCCTTAAAAACACCAAAAAAACATGCCAGGCATTGTCATGCACTGTGGTGGCCGATACTGACATCACATGGCTTTCTGCTACAGGTGCCGAGACAAGGCTTCGACCCTATTCTTGCGTTCGCCGTATCGGTCGACAAGTAACGGGGAGATATCACGAGTGAGTATAGTGAACTTCACCAACTCTTCCATGACATCCACCACCCGGTCATAGTCGCTAGAAGGCTTCATGCGACCAGCCTCATCAAACGCCTGAAATGCTTTGAGCAATGATACCTCTACATTAGCTAAGCCATCGTCATGTGTATTCATTGAGGCCAATCCTTGTCTACTGTCGCCGATACCAAATCTTACTATTATTGACGATGTACACCACGGCCAGCATCGCTGGAACTTTAATTAACACGCCAAGACGGCGGAAGGCAGGGTTAAATAGTGGCTTACTGCACAAGTTCAAGAGGACTCTTGAGTCGCGCCTCCGTGTGCTGGCAGCAACGATTCGCGCTTCTCCGCCCATTTCAGCATTGCATCCAAAGCGGGGCACAAGGCCTGCCCCCACTCCGTCAGTCGGTACTCAACCTTTGGGGGTACCTGTGGGTAAAGCTTGCGTGAAACGATCCCGTCCGCTTCCAACTGACGAAGTTGCTGGGCCAGCATCTTCTGAGAAATCCCGGGGATCAGCTTCTCAAAGTCGGAATAGCGTTGCGCTTGCCCACCGAAAAGATGGAAAAGAATGATCAGCTTCCATCGGCCTTCCAGTAGCCGAATGACTTCTTCTACGCCAACGGCGGCAGTGGCGGGTGTATATATCTTTCCCATGGCTCAGTAACTTACTTTTTAGTGCGTTCTTGATAGTTTGAAAGTATATGGCGAAAATTCTCATACAGTAAATCACAGCGAGAACGCAACCATGCCCCTTTCACTACCGGATCCAGTCTCCGTTTACTTCGAGATCAGCAATGGCTCGGACATCTCTCAAATTTCCCATTGCTTCACATCGGATACGATTGTTGTGGACGAAGGCAAGACGCATCGGGGGCATGTAGCCATCCAAGCATGGCAGCGTGAGGCACAGAAGGCATTCAAGTACACGGTTGAGCCTGTCAGCGTTTCCCGAGAAGGAGATCGCTTGAAGGTCACAGCCAATGTCGTCGGCAATTTCCCTGGCAGCCCGGCGCAACTCGACCACGTGTTCGGCGTGGATGGCGACAAGATCAAGTTACTGGAGATCGGTTGATGTCCATGAACCTGGAATTACAAGGGCCTTTCATTTCACTGCCTGCAGCAGGATCAAACTGCAGGTGAACGATTCCCTACAAACCTTCCTTCTGATAGACACCTCCAAGGCCGATCCAACCCCCAATTGCTCCAAGGGCGCAGCAGGTAATCGAACACTCGCGCTATTACCCCATTAAAGATATCCAGCAAGGTAGCCAAATATAACCATCCTTCACGGGGTTCAACCAGGGTGCAACCGTATAGCAACTCAATCTCTCGACCCTAGAAGGCCTATACCATCATGATATAGGCCTTGCTGCTTACATGCTTCCCAAGTCCTCTATGGCATCGATCACCATGCCAGTGCCAATAGCGATCATGAGAATGTCTGCTGCCACTCTGACATATTTATAGCCACGCGGTGGTGGGTCCAGTCTGGCCATGATGACTGGAGGTAGGTCGTAATACACGACATCGCGCGGTAGTGGATAACCTCTACGCCATTTTTTGGCTTGTCCTGGCGGCATGCAGCCATTATTCTTTTTCGCTAACCCAGGTGGGCAATGGCCTGCGTGGTATTGATCGCGATAGTAGTCCTGGATGATGACGCGTTGGTTGGTGGAGAAGTGGATGTCGATATCGATGTTGCCTCCATCCCTGCGACCATCGTAGGAGTAACGGTCAGAGCCTCCTCCTTGTTGTTGCTGTTTTTTCATTTGTCCGGGAGGGCCACCATTTCCATTGCCTTTTCCGTGTGGTGGGTCTGCCAGTAGCGGGCTGCTTAAACTCAGGCTGATACAGAAGGCTGAGATGCCCAGCAATATCTGTTTGACTGTTGCGTTCATGGCTCTCTCCATAGTTGTGAGAATATAAGTTTTATTATGATGGGGTTTTGCAATGTTGAGACTGAATATCATTTATTTTTATTAAAATCAGCCACTTCCAGTTCGAACGGCCTATTGTAACTAATCCTGGACTATAGAAATACGCGCCATAACAATAAATCATTGAATCAATCATTCCAGTTGCCCTCTCTGTCAGGTATTTTTCATGCTGAGCAATTGGAAAGAGCAAGCATTTGCATTCCAGACCCGCCACATGCCGTCGATCATGGCGAACTATGTCAGCCATTGTGGAATAGGCGCGGACAATTCTTTCAACGCCTATGGCCTACTCGGCGTCCTGCAGAGCGTGGACGCGCTTGCCGACTGTTTCTGTATAACTGATCCCGCCACCCAAGCAACGCAGGCACTATCGTCGCCTTGACCAACGGCAGCATATCCTCCTCCACTTAGGGTTGTCCCATTAATATCAGAGAACATACTCTTGAATTCAATAATCTAGTTTTCGATTGCAAAAATCTTGATGTAAATTTCAGGCGACAAAAAATGTCGTTTGCAATTTAACTCGAGACTCTCATCTAATTAAAATCAGATACTTAAAAATAATCCAGCAAAATCATTTGCTTAGAGTTTGCAACTCAAAAATGAGATTGAGCAGTTTTTTTGCAACCCAACTCGAGATTTAGCTAAATATATGTTTTTAATGTGAATTAACCCCCCTGGACTTAAACGCTCTTCTGCATTTTTCCACTCAAGAAAATGCTTCAAAGCATCTGAAGCAGGTAGCTGAGCCTTAGCAGCTTCAATACGCATAAGCACTTGGTCTCTTTCTACTGAATCGCCCCCACTTTCGTGACGCGGCGCAGCTCAGCCTGAAGGCGACGGATTTCTGCTTGCTGATTGGAGACGTGCTGTAGTTCGTCTTCGGGTTGTAAAACATCTCGATGTAATCAAATACATCCGAGATTGGCCAGCCCTGTCCCGGATGGCTATTGGGAAGGGTGTCAGGGCCTAATTGGCAGAATCAAAGTGCAGTCGTTCATAACAGCATTTCACTGTGCGTTCCTACAACTTCAACTATGGGTTTTAACTTACCAAAGACGGATTCAGTGCTATATACCCCGAAAACCCTTGCGTCCCCGCTTGCGACGCTTCCGAGTTGAAGTGGTTGGTGGGTGATTCGAAGCCTTTTTGCAGCGTGACCGCCATAAAACAAACGCAATAGCAGTTAAAAACAAACCCAAAACAGCTTGAATGGCTGTTATCAGTGGCAGTCGTTGGTTTCCTGAATCAAGCGCATATGCAGAATTCTGATATGAACACACCACTCGATTACCTTCATGTATCTGCCATGCCCCATATTGGTCTGGGTCTAGCCATGCGCTTATATATTGGCCTTCAGATAGCCCGCTAGGAAACGGGCCGCAAAAATCGACACAGAACGAAATCTGGTCAGTGTCTGTGTTTAGTAGAACTCGAGTGCCGCAACTTTCTTTAGATCTTGGGAGTTCAAGACTCCGTATAGTGCCGGAACGCATAATCAAATCGTCATATGCTGGTAACGGATGAAGCAACATAGCAAATGGCCATATCGGAGCTATAAGGATTAGTAAGATACCCATTCCAAGCCATGGAAATCGTGATACTGGCGCTTTACACTCTTCATATATAAACCGCTTTATGGTCTCAATGTTCAAACCCTGTCTACTCTCTTGTAAATTTTATGACGAAGAAGCGTTAAGTCTACTTTTTATCGACTATTGAAGTACATGGCTGCAGTCCCTTGCGATTCTTGGCTTCGATATTTTGTGTCGTCTATTGAATTGCAAGTATAGAGATGGGGCATTACACCTTTATTATTTATAGGCTACTTTTCTAAGTGGTATCGTTCTTAGGCTAGGGTCAGTAGCCTCTACCTTGAAATGCTTGGTGAGCTGGTGTTTCTGGATGGCTGGTTCGAAATGGGAGCACATGATTATCGCCAGTAAAGGAGCGCTAGGTGATAGAGAAAGGCAATAGCCGATACCCCGACCAGCCACCTAAGCAGTTTGATGCTGATAATACTTTTGGGCGTTTCAGGATTGGAGGTATGGCAAGAGGGGGCTATGTGCTATCGGCGGTGTAAGAAATTATTTGTAAACGGTCATTTGGTAGGAAACTGCCTTAACTGATGCTGTCGGCAATATCACGCTATGCATTCTCGAACGCCCATGGCAGCTGCTCAGCATCACTGATGTGGAAATAGCTGGGGACAACCCCAGCCTACTGGCAGATGCTTATTTATTGCCAATAATTACGGTGCCAGGCTATTTGGCTTAGTGCTCAGTAGCCACTCCTTAAAACATTCCACTGGCAATCTATAGTCATCCATCGAGTGGGATGGCAGCACTTCGTTTGAATTTTTTGATTCTAAGATCGTAGCCCATTGGGTTTCGACATCCTGCATAACTCTCAATACCCGCGCTATCCCTGGGGCATGAGTTTTACTCCCAGCATAGTAGGCATTGAATTGTGAACACCAATTCGCAATTTGTTTGTGAGTATAAGGTGCCATCTCTGGCTTTGTTCCCCACGTCAGCACCTGAATGGCTGAAAGATAGGTGAACGGGAGATGTATCACACCCATTGGGAGCGTTTTGCTATGTGGGGTGTACAAGCTTCTATTGGTACTCAATGTTAGTTAATTCTGGAGCTCAGAATGGGCATGCTTTGAATACGAGCTCTAGATTCAGCAGACATGCTGGATCGGAGTGTTCTAAGCTTTAGTTGTGGACAATTCTACCGCTAACCCTACGGCTTTCCACTCGGGTACTCCCCCAATCAAACGTAATGCGGTGAGGCCATTTTCACGCAGTATTGTGACAGCCTCACTGGAGAGTACACAGTAAGGGTCACGGCAGTATGCGATGATTTGAGATTCGTTTGGCAGCTCGCCCAATCTGGGCACCAAGTCTTTGAGTGGAATATTAACTGCACCAGGCAAATGGCCCTGCGCAAACTCTTCATCAGGGCGCACATCCAACAGCACGATAGACTCATCGGCCATGCGACGTACTAACTCTTGGATGGAAATGGCCTCCATGTTGTCCCGCTGGTAACGGCTATCTAATACGACCTGCCGAATGATGCCCTGCTGAAACTCCGCATAATCTCTTAATGCCACCAGGATATTTGCCACGGGCCCATCTCCCAGACGATACAACATATGTTTCCCGTCCCGCCGTGTTTGCACGAAACCAGCGCGCTTTAGGTGCTGCAGGTGCTGTGATGCATTGGCAATCGAGAGCCCCGTTAGCTCAGCCAGACGTTCTACAGCCTGTTCCCCATTGGCAGCGTGCTCTAGCAATGTGAGGCGGTGCGGGTGTCCCAAAGTCTTCGCTAGTTCAGCCAGAGGAGCGAAGCGACTATAGATAATTTGCGGATCAGGAGTGTTCATTGACAGTAAGATAGCATTAGACTAACATTCAATCAATCAATTGAGTGTTATTGAGTGGAATTGAAATGAATGAAGTTATAAACGGTACTGCCATTAACGCACTATGGTCGTGTCTGGTACTTGCTATCGCGGCCAGTAGCATCTCCTACACCATTACCCAAACAGAGTTGTTTGTTCCTCTGCGAGCCTGGACGCAAAAGCTTGGGCACATGACTGGGTATCTGTTTAGTTGTTTCTACTGCATGAGTCACTGGGTCATTTTTGCTGGCATCAGCATCTATCGCCCTGTATTGATCAACAGCGATTACCTGATCATTGATCTGCTCGTCTCTGCATTTTTCACTATTGCGATCTCAGCGTTTATTTCTGGTTTCATCTTCAAAGTCTTTTTAACCGCCATGGCCATGAAGATCAAGGAAAAGGAAATCAAGGAGATTCTTTCCAAGAAATAACGCTCAGTCATCGAGCGTATACCCCATCGTCTATATGGATTGCATCCATGTCAAAATTAGGGATTCAGACACAGTCCGGCTGAGGGTGATTCTAGATTTTTCCTTCAATTGAAAAAATCATAGCTCAAGCATCAACAAATAACACTTTCCCGCTAATAAACCCATCAACAGATCTTTCGAATGCTTTGCCAACTAGGGAACCTGGGACTGGTTGGAAGCCAGGCATCATGTCGCCATAAACTTCCCACGCTTCTTCTAACACCGTTGGGTTTACTGCATTGATACGAATCCCTCGTGGCAATTCATGTGCAACACATGTGACAAATGTATCTATTGCGCCACTGGTCGTGGAATCAGCAATAGCCATCGGAATAGGTTTGATATTGAGAATCCCGGATATCAGCGTAAAAGAGCCGCCGTCATTGATGTATTCAAGGCCTACCTTCACCAAATTGATCTGCCCCATCATCTTGCTTGCGACAGTAGTGTCCCATTGATCATCCGTCATCTCAGTAAAGGCTGCATACTCACATCTAAGGGCTCCCTACGGAGCCCTTTTTATCGTCTTAAACCCTTCTCAGCACTGGACTTCACCTGCTCGGGGTTAATGTGTGTAAGCTTGCCTTTGCCATAACATGAAACTGCAAGTCGCCATCGTCATCATCGCTGTGGCATACAGGTATCCCTGGCCTAGGACGTAAGGGACTACCATGGCAGAAATCAGCACGAAGACTAACGACTGAATAAATGCCTGTACTGAGGCGGCAGTGCCTTTTCTTTCGGGAAATATATCCAATAGCATCACCATGACCCCAGGCAGAATCAAAGTCAGTCCAAAGGTATATGCGAAAATTGGGATAACGGCCCAAGCCAGTGATTGCAGTGTGAACGCGGAGCTCATGACATTCACAAATGCGGCACTAAGTAAAATCGCATAGCCAATCCTGATCAATGTCTTGTTTTTGACTTTCCCGGAGGAAGCGGAAGAGACAGCAGAGCCAATTACCAGCCCGGCCACGATAGGTATAAACAGCCAGCCGAAATCCAAGGACGTGAGCTGAAGTACATTGAATACAAAATCATGCGCACCAGCCACATATATCAGGAAGCCGCCAAAACCCAGGCCCACACTTAGTGACAAGTTTACAAAATGGCGGTTGGTTACGATCTCATAGTAGTTGCCTAATATCTGCCAAGGCTTAAAAGGCACCCTCTTCTCCGTGGGCAAGGACTCTCCCAGCCACGCAAAACACATTGCCAAGGCTAAGATCCCCAGCGCTGCCAAGAATACAAAGCTCGCCTGCCATGGGAAGTACTGGTGCATCCAACCACCTGCCAAAGGAGCAACTGCAGGAGCCAGACCAAATAACATCGTGACTTTAGCGATTAACTTTTGAGCTACAACCCCATCGAATTGATCCCGAATAATCGCTTGCCCGACCACCATGCCTGCGCCTACAAATAACCCTTGGATTGCCCGATAGATCAATAGCCACAAAAAACTGTCCGTCATTGCGCAGCCAAGGGAAGTCAGCGTAAATCCGATCAACGCCACAATAATGATGGGCTTCCTCCCAAAGCTGTCTGACAACGCACCATGAAATAGCATCATCACGGTGAACGAAATCAAATATACCGTTAAGCTTTGCTGTGCTTGCACCTGGCTGATATTGAAATGGGCTTCCATGTCTGGAAAATACGGAAAATAAGTATCCGTCGTAAATGGGCCTAGCATCGCCAATAAAGCCAAGCAGGCTACCAAGGCGAAGCTGCCCACTTTGTTAGAGTTATTCAATCGTTCAGGCATATATTTTCTTTGGATCACGCGAAATAAAAGGATGAGGAGCATTTAATCTAGCCCTAATGGCTGCAGTGGGAGGCAATATCCCTCCCGCTGCATGACTATCAATAAAGACGCCAATACAGATAAGCCTTACTGGAGATTGCCGCCCAAGGCCTTATACAGCTGCAACTCGCTAATCAATTGTTCGCGCTGAGTGATGATGAACTGCTGTTCCGCCTGATAAACGGTACGTTGGGCATCTAGCACGGTGAGGTAGTCATCCACACCGGAGTCATAGCGGTTTTGTGCCAGAGTCAAATAAGACGATGCATTACTATAATAGGCGGCCTGAGCGTCCAGTTGATTGATGTAGGTTCTTCTTGCTGCCAAACCATTGGCGACTTCCTGGAAGGCTGTTTGAATTGCCTTCTCGTATTGCTTCACTTGGATTTCCTTCTGGATTTCGGCGTAATTCAGATTGGCTTTCAATCGACCCGCAGTAAAAATCGGCAGATTGATTTGAGGCGAAAACGACCACGCGCCTGAGCCACTACCCAGCAGGCCTGATAGCTCATTGCTCGCGGTACCGAGTGAGGCGGTCAACGAAATGCTTGGGAAGAATGCGGCCCGCGCAGCCCCGATATTGGCATTGGCCGCTTTAAGTTGATGCTCTGCCGCCTGGATATCTGGCCTAGCCAATAGGACTTCTGAATTCAGACCAACAGGGAAATCCTCCAATTGATCCTTGATCACAAAGTTTTCAGGGCTGTTCAGGCGAATGGCTTCTTTAGTCCCTACAAGCAACTGCAGCGCATTGAGGTCTTGAGCTACCAGTCTGGTGTATTGCTCAACGTCCGACCGCGCAGTTTCAACTTGAATAGCCGCTTGCTTGAGGCTGATCGCTGAGATCAGCCCGGCATTCAGATTGGTCTCCAACAAGTCATATGTTTGCTTGTAGGTTTTCAGGGACTGCTGACTCACTTCCAGCAATCTCCTGTCAGACTGCAAGGTGAAGTAGCTTTCCCCAACACTGGTGATCAGGCTCAAATATGCTGCTCGCAAATTCTCTGCATTCGCAAAATATTGCTCCAACGCCTGTGCATTCAGGCTTCTTACTCGGCCGAACAGGTCAAGCTCATATGAGGTCACGCCTATAGAGGCTGAATACTGCGTCAACATCCAATCCTGGTTGGCCGGAGACAATGCAGCTGGGGTACGTGACCGGGTGAGACCACCTGTGGCATTGAGCTGAGGGAACAACTCTGATCGCTGTATCCTGTATAAAGCCTGATAGGCCTCTACATTGCTCATCGCGATGCTAATGTCTTTGTTGTTGTATAGCGCAAGCACGACCAACTTCTGCAGCTCTTTATCTTTAAAAAAGTGCTTCCAAAACGGCAGTACTGACTCTGCTGACTCATTGGCGACCTCACTTCCGGCGGGAAATGTATTTGCCACCGGTGATTGAGGCCGTTGGTACTCAGGCAGGAAGGAGCAAGCCCCTAATGCCATGCTCAGTGCCAATACAATTATTTTGTAATTCATTTCTGCAATACCTCTTCAAATCTTGATGTGAGCGTAGAAATCCCACTCATCACAGCGACAAACGTAAATGGAGCAAATCAACTCGGCATTCGAGAACAAGGCATAAAATCCAATTAACACGATGATCCCGACTGCCACGAGTTTGAAATCCACAACATCAATCCCTTTGCTCTTGTGCTGGCGTCTTCTTCCGCTTGATGCCCTCTACCACCAGGACATAGAACAGCGGGACAAAGAAGATGGCTAAGAATGTCGCTGTGAGCATGCCTCCCACGACCCCAGTACCAATCGACTGCTGACTACCGCTACTCGGGCCATTGGCAAGCGCCATGGGCAGCACACCAAACAGGAAGGCAATGGACGTCATGATGATGGGGCGTAGCCTCAAGCGAGCAGCCTCAATGGCAGCCTCAACTGCGGTTTTGCCATGGTTGTCTCGCAGCTCTTTGGCAAACTCAACAATCAAAATCGCATTTTTCGCTGCCAGACCCATGGTGGTCAGCAAACCCACCTGGAAGAACACGTCCGCAGATATGCCGCGCAAGAGTGTGGCCGCAACTGCACCTATAATCCCCAACGGCACAACCATCATGACGGCGACTGGAATTGACCAGCTTTCATACAAGGCTGACAGGCACAAGAACACCACCAAGGCTGACAACAGGAAAAGCAGCGTGGTCTGCGATCCAGCCTCACCTTCTTCGTAGGAGAGCCCGGTGTAGGCCAAACCAATACCTGCTGGCATTTCACGCATGATGCGTTCTACAGAGGCAAGCGCTTCCCCAGTACTGACGCCTGGTGCCGGTTGCCCAACGACTTCCACGGAGGGCACACCATTGAATCGCTCAAGCTTGGGCGAGCCATAGATCCAGCGTCCGGTGGCGATAGCCGAGAACGGCACCATCTGGCCACTGTTACTGCGCACAAACCACTTATTAAAGTCTTCAGGGGCAATGCGGGAGCTGTTGATACCCTGGATGTACACCTTCTTCACCCGACCACGATCAATGAAGTCGTTGACATAGGCAGAGCCCCAAGCGACCGACATGGTTTGATTCACTTCAGCAAGACTGACCTGCTGGGCTCTGGCTCGCTCCTCATCAATCACAATCTCATACTGGGGTTCGTCATCCAGGCCATTGGGACGTACAAGTGCAAGCTTTGAATCCTGGGAAGCCAACTGCAAGAACTTGTTCCGCGCTTCCATCAGTACTTCATGCCCCAAGCCAGCCTGGTCTTGCAGGAAAATATCGAAGCCGGACGAGTTGCCTAACTCAATGATGGAGGGCGGGATGATGGGGATGATGGTGGCATCTTTGATTTTCTTGAAATCTTCGAATGCCCGAATGCCCAATGCCTGCACCTTTTTGCTCGCTTCTTTACGATCTGCGAAGTCAAAGAACTCAATAAAGGCAATCCCTGAGTTCTGGCCATTGCCTGCGAAATTGAAGCCTCGAACCGTGAACACAGTTTTGACCATGTCGCCTTCCTTGGTCATCAAGTGTTCGCGCACCTGAGCCAGCACCGCCTCTGTACGCTCGGCGCTCGAGTTAGGCGGGAGCGTGACCTGAATCATCATCACCCCTTGATCTTCATCAGGTAGGAATCCACTGGGTAGCTTGGTAAGTAACAGCCCCAAGCCACCTACGATTGCCAGGTAAATCACGAAGACCATGCTGCGGCGTTTAAGTGTGGTTTTAACCACGCCCTGATAGCCATTACTGCCACGCTCAAACACACGGTTGAACCATGCGAACGGTGCCCATACATGACCTGATCCGTGGTTGGCCTTGAGCAAGGTTGCACACAACATGGGGGTGAAGAAAATCGCGACCAGTACCGAGAACGCCATGGCAGCAACGATAGTGATTGAGAACTGGCGATAGATCACCCCGGTAGAACCCGAGATGAAGGCCATGGGTAGGAAGACCGCGCTGATCACCAGACCAATACTGATCAAGGCACCCTGAATTTGATCCATGGATTTACGGGCAGCTTCTTTCGGGCTTAGTCCTTCCTCCGTCATCAGCCGCTCGACATTCTCGACTACGACAATCGCATCATCGACCAAGAGGCCGATGGCCAAGACCATGGCAAACATGGTGATCAAATTGATGCTGTAACCGAATGCATACAATACGGCCATGGTGCCAAGCATCACGACAGGCACAGCAATCGTCGGAATGATCGTTGCCCGGAAGTTTTGCAGGAATACAAACATCACGATGAAGACCAGGGCAATGGCCTCAATCAGCGTATGAATGATGGCCTCAATCGATGCCGTGACCTTGGGCGCAGTTTCATACGGGTAGTAGATCTTGACCCCCGCAGGCAGGAATGACTCCAGATTGGAAATGGTTTTGTGGACTGCAGCAGCAGTCTCCAGGGTATTAGCCCCCGTCGCCAGGCGTATCGCCAAACCCGCAGCAGGTTTGCCATCAAACTTACCGGCAACCGAGAAGTTCTGACTGCCCAACCCCACCTCAGCAATGTCCTTGAGCCTGACTTGTGAGCCATCCGCATTGACCTTGACCAGAATCTCATTAAATTCTTCAGCCGTCTTCATGCGCACCTTGCCGACAATCGTGGCATTAAGCTGAACACCTTTTGCTGTCGGCAAGCCACCGAGTTGTCCCATGGAGACTTGGACGTTTTGCTGCTCAACCGCAGAAATCACATCGCTTGGGGTCAGATTGAAGTTGTACAGCTTGGCTGGATCCAACCAAATTCGCATGGCATAAGGTGAACCAAATACCGTGAAGTCACCAACGCCCTTGGTTCTGACGATAGGATCCTGGAGATAGGAGCCAACGTAGTTGCCAAGATCGGTATCATCCCAACGGCCATCTTCTGACACCAGGACAGCGACCATCATAAAGTTGACTGAGAACTTGGCGACACGTATCCCTTGGCGCTGCACTTCTTCGGGCAGTAAGGGGGTCGCAAGTTGCAGTTTGTTTTGCACTTGAACCTGGGCTATGTCCGGGTTCGTTCCTTGGTCAAAAGTGACCGTGATATTCATGCTGCCGTCGGAGCTGCTGGTTGAAGAGATATACCGCAATCCATCCAAGCCATTCAGCTGCTGCTCAATCACCTGTACCACAGTATCCTGCACTGTTTGCGCAGAAGCACCAGGATAGGTTACGGTAATCGCAATGGCAGGCGCAGCCACATCAGGGTAGTGATTTACCGGCAACCTGAATACTGACAATACACCCGCCAGCATAATGAGGATCGCCACTACCCAAGCAAAGACAGGACGATCAATAAAGAATCTAGACATGGATCGTTCCTCGCTTACTCAGCAGCACTGACATTGAATGACTGCACGGGCTTCAGATTGCTTGCTGTTTCTGCCTTGACCTTAACGCCATCCCTAGCCAGTTGAAGCCCCTCGGTCACCACTTGCTCACCAGCTGCCACCCCGGAATTCACAAGCCAATAGTTACCCATCGTCCTATCTGTCTCAATGATGCGCTCGTGTACAACACCTTCCGCATCCACCACCATCACGGTTGCCTGGCCACGGTAATTTCTGGCAACGGCTTGTTGGGGAACCAGTGTGGCCTTGCTGGCAATACCTTCTTGCAGATGGGCATGTACAAACATGCCTGGGAGGAGCTTCTTATCAGGATTCGGGAAGGTGGCACGAAGGATGACGGAGCCTGTTTCCTCATCAACAGTTACCTCCGAGAAATGCAGTGTGCCTTGCAATGGATATTGCGAGCCATCTTCCAAGGTCAGCGTCACGGCCGCTTGCTGCTTACCGGCACTCTTTAGTTTTCCTGCCTCCATGGCACTTCTCAGCCTAAGAATGTCATTCATGGATTGGGTAACATCGACATATATAGGATCCAGTTGCTGCACCACAGCCAGCGCCTGGGTTTGGCCATTGGTGACTAGCGCTCCTTCTGTGATCGCAGATCGGCCAATTCGGCCAGAAATGGGGGAAAGTACCTTGGTGTACTGGAGATTGATTTTGGCAGTCTCCAGATCAGCGATTGCCAGGCGTTTCGATGCCAATGCATCGTCTAGCTGCTGCTTACTAATGGATTGTGAGTTTTCCAGTTGCTGGTACCGAGTTGCTAATCGCTCCGAGTTATAGAGACTGGCTTCAGCGCGATCAAAGGCTGCCTGATAGATGGCAGGATCAATTTGATATAGCTGCTGGCCTTGCTTGACCTCAAGACCCTCGACGAAGAGGCGCTTTTGCACCACGCCATTCACCTGTGGCCTCACCTCAGCAATCCGGTAAGGGCGAGTCCGTCCTGGCAGATCCGCTGCCTTTGCGACTTCCTCTTCTTGCACAACATAAACACCTACCGCTGGCGGTCCAGCATCAACAACAGCAGCCTCCTGCTTACATCCCACTAGGAGCCAACCGCACAACGCAATCAGGACGGGTTTAATCGTATTACTGGATTCAAGGATGCTCATTCATTCACCTGGTTAAATATCGTTATGTGGTACAATGTACCATTAAACGATACATTAAAACAATAGGTCTTTAAGCTTGAATCCAGGTTGAGAGGTACAATGCATCACGATAAAACAAAGAAGGCAGAGCCTATGAAGGCCGACACACACGGTATCCAGGTCATTTCCAGGGCATCCTTGATACTCCGCATCCTGGCAAAAAATCCTTTAGGTCTTAGCCTGGGTAAAATTGCCGAGATCGCTGACTTGCCTCGCTCGACGGTGCAGCGAATTGTGAAGGCGCTTGAAGAGGAAGAGCTGATCACCATGCTGGAGAGTGGCCGGGGCTTCAAGCTAGGGATGGCCTTTGGCCAACTGATGCATGAGACTCAAATCGACATCATTTCGGTGATGCGACCCCACCTTGAATCGCTGGGCAGCGATGTCAATGAAACCGTCGTGCTCTCCTCAATTTCCACTCAGCAATCCAATGTGATTGATCGTATTGCTGCCGAAAGGGAGTTGAGAGTTGTGCCCACATTAGGCGCAGTTCACACGCTCTACACCACAGTGGACGGCAAGCTACTGCTCGCCAATCTGACTGATGAAGAGGTAGTGCAGCGAATCGGTAGTGAATACCCAAAGCTCACGAAGAGGACCAAGGGACTTAATGACTTGTTGAAAGACCTAGCTCAAATACGTAAACAAGGTTTTGCGATTGACCGGGATGAGAACGTGCTTGGTATCAGTGCCGTGGCTGTTGCCATTGATACATTCCTAGGGCGATATGCGGTGGCCATCGTGACCCCTAGTTGCAGGTTTGATGATGCGCTGGAGGACTTCAAAGCAAAGCTTATCACCCTGAGAGAGCGCATCCTGCTTGAGATGGGAAGGTTGAGCTAAACCTGCTTTCCAATCCGATATAAACAATGCTGGCTTAACCAGTTATCGCTACTGACTGCGGGGTGAGCAAACGTATGCTCATCCCGCTTCATGCCAATTCGCTGCATCACGGCTTCCGATTTGGTGTTGTGGACAGATGTGAACGCAACAACTTCTTCCAACTCGATATCCCGGAACGCAACTTCAAGGGCTGCGATAGCACCTTCGGTTGCATAGCCATTTCCCCAATGCTCTTTGCCCAAGCGCCAGCCAATTTCAACACAGGGTGCGAACGGCAAAGGCGCTGTCGGGATGTGTAAACCGATCATCCCAACAAACGCTTTTGATTGCAGGCTTTCCACCGCCCAAAGCCCCCAACCTCTCTCATCAATGAGTGTCTGGCAGCGCCTCGCCATGGTATTACTTTGCTCTTGGGTTAAAGGCGCAGGAAAAAACTGGGTTACCTCTGGGTCTGCATTTAATGCAGCAAAAGGAGCCAGGTCTTTATCCTGCCATTGTCGCAAGTGCAGTCTGGTGGTTCGAATTGAAACTGGGAAAGGAAATGTTTTCATAGGGTATCTGAATGCTTGTGTTGGCTTCACGCTACAGGCTGATTGATCACAACGAGCTTGTCCTGCCGACGTCCCAGCCAAAGACTATTGATCAGCCAGGCGACGGACAAGGGTACTGCGATCAACATGGGAGACACGCCTCCCAGGGAGGACACGCCAGCGTATGTCCAGGCACCGACCTGATCCCCCAGCCGGTACAGCGTGGTATCAATCACGTTCTTGGCCTTATATCTATCTTCTCTTGGGATCACTGTAAAAAGGATCTCCCTGATAGGCCGTGAAATCGCAAAGTTACCTGCGCGTCGAAGGGTATACATCACCATGATCATGCCTATCGTTGGCGACAATGCCAGCGCGAGGAAGCCAATTACACTGGCTGCTGGCAACAGTGCCAGAGAAGGGCCCACACCGATCTTGTTCAAGATTCGACTGGTCAAGAATAGCTGCCCGCACAGTGTCAGTACGTTGACGGCCAGGTCAACACTGGCAAAAAACGCGGTCTGTGCACCACGATCAGGGAAATACTTGGCCGCTATATTGATCTGCTCGAAGTACAGGAAAGTGGAAGTCACCGAGAACAGGATCATGAAGATCCCAATGTTGATGAGATATGGCGAACTCAATAAGTGTGTGACTCCAGCCCAGACACTGCCGCCAATCACCTTGGACGAATCCTTTGCCTGAGGAGCATGACTCAAGCTTGGTGTGGTGAGTACGAGCTGCCTCATTGCCAACAGTGCAAGCTCAAGGAGGATGCCTGCCAGAATTAACAGAGCTGAAGTTGGGACTTTCTGGGCTAGCAGCGCTGTCACTGCAGATCCTGAAATAGCTCCCAATGTTGCCCCTGCCGCGATGAGACCGAACAGCCGCTTGCCCTGAGCATTAGTGAACACATCAACGATAGTTGTCCAGAAGATCGAGACGACAAAGAGATTAAATACAGACAACCATACGTAAAAAACTCGACCCACCCAGACTGATGTTGCTTCATCGGCAAAGTAAAATGCCGCAGCGAACATCAGAATATTGAGGGTGAAAAAACGATAGGTCAGCGGTACAAATCGCGCTCTGGGCAGGGTTTTAACCGCCCAAGCAAATGGAATATTTAAAGCAAGCATGGCGACCAAAGTTGCGGAGAACAACCATGGCAGATTATCCAGGCCACCTGCAGCGCCGACCTGGTCTCTGACTGGGCGCAATACGTAATAACTTGCCAGGATTGCGAAGATATAAGCCCACGACCATACCAACGGCCGCCACTCATCTGGACTTACCTTCAAGAGCCCCCTGATTCTGGCGGCTCCCAGGGATAAGGCCTTGGACAGGCTCACTTGTGGAGCCCAAGGGTCTTGGCAAGCTCAGGTGCAGTTTGCACATGACCAAAACCACTTGTACCCATAGCAAATTTATCAGCATCCTTCAGACTGCCTACTACCAGAGGATCGAATCCAGCGGATGTGATAAGGGACTTCACAACTTCAAGGGCCTCTTTATCATCACCGGCGATGGGGATAGCGATTCGAGGATTTTTACCAGCATTGTCTGTAAAGATACGATTATTGGCTGCATTGAATGCGCGAACGATGCGGGCCCCAGGGAAATACTTGGCCGTAGTTACGCCAATGCCTTTTTCCTGAGTCTCTGCATAGAGAGAGCTGCGGTTCGCATTCCCAGCATCAATGATGATCTTGCCCTTCAATGCTGCCGAATAATCACGCCCGACCTGGGGGTAGGCCTCGTAGGGAATAGCCAGTAAGACAACATCCCCAAAGGCGATGGCTTCATCAACAGAACCAGATTTGGCCTTGGGGCCTAGACGATCCACCAATGATTTCAGGGCCTGCGGATCTCTTGAGGAAAAAAGTACTTCATGGCCAGACTTCACCCATAGCGCTCCAACAGCGCCACCTAGATTACCGGCTCCAATCGTGCCGATTTTGATGGCAGTTGTGTTATCTGCAGCAAATGCGTTAGCAAACGGGAGAAGTACGATTGCGCTCAACAAACCTGCGACTTTGAAGACTTCTCTACGTGACCAGATTTTCATTGCATTACTCCTTTGGGCAACTAGGTTTTGATATAACAGCGAGCCTGGTGAGGATGGTATCAATCAGCAGTTTCAACCACAGTACAATACACTGAATCGCCAATCAATACATAATGGAAATTTCCCATTCTACGTTGAACTGAACTTTTGAGCGCTATGAGGATGGGATACGACATTAAGTGACATCACTGCCGCGTAGGAGTTTTAAAGCATCTGCGACGAGCAGAAAAGAAAACAGGGGCGATTGCCCCTGTGGTGTGTCATTCAACTGTCAACGCAGCGCTTGTTGCACTTGGCTTAATTCAAAACGGCCCGCAACACTCCGGTGGCGATGATGCCAATGACAACTGTAGGCAGCAATGGCAATGTCATTGCCGAGACAAACGTAATGGCCAGGGCTATCAAGTCCGCCGGATGGCGGTGTAAGATATTTTGTGTTAACGGTCATTTGGCAGAAATCCGCCGCCACCTAGTGTGGAGTAATAATGACGGCAGAAATCAGCCATCCCTCATGTAGGAATTTGAAAGAAATAATTTAGACTTCCTTATTTACTCATCCAAGAGATTGGATGAATTTGATCAACTTCATGATCTGCATACAAATCGAACCAGCCCAATACTTAGATCAGCATCTAAGGCAGAGTTAATTCATTACATGATAAGTAGTCATAGCTTTACTCGTCGGGAAATTACTCGGCTTCATAGACTTCCTATCTTCATGCACGGAACCAATAGTTTTATCCAATTACGGGATCCATTACTTCCAACAAACCTTGCTTATTTGCTTTTTGTTTTGCTTTTTGTCTGTGTCGGTATCTGGATAGGATGGATAGTGTATGCGGCTCCACTCAATTCCCATACGGTCTCAACTTCAGCAATAGCAGGCATCGTTTTCGGGTATGCATTCTCTCTAATATCTGATTTCTCAGTAAGACACATGCAAATAGTGCACAAACTTAAATCATTAGAACCAGCATTCAATTGAAGCAACCGTCCCTAGAAGTTGGGTCCCACCTGCTGAGCCTGCAAGATCAATGGGCTTCCGTCACTTGCACAGCGTTAGGCAACGATAGCAAACCTAACTGCCTACATACTGTAATCCTATGATGCTTAACTCGATCTTAAGTTAAATTGCATTAATCTCGACTTAAGCTGCAATAATCTCAAGTTAAGTTGCAAACGACAAAAAAATTTCAAAATCCACCCTTGAAAAACCACTACATCGTCCCTATCATTAGCACTCAATAGGGTGGAGTGCTAAACCGCCCTAGCAACCAAACTTGTAACAAACCCAATGATCATTTAAAGATTTTAGGAGAGAAACTCATGGCAATTCGCCCATTGCAAGACCGCGTTATCGTGAAACGCCTGGAAGAAGAGCGCAAGACCGCATCCGGGATCGTGATTCCTGACTCCGCAGCTGAAAAACCAGATCAAGGTGAAGTGATTGCTGTTGGTCCTGGCAAGAAGGACGACAACGGCAAGGCGATCGCCCTGGACGTCAAGGTGGGTGACAAGGTGTTGTTCGGCAAATATGCAGGCCAGGCCGTCAAGGTAAACGGCGAAGAAGTGCTGGTGCTGCGCGAAGATGACATTCTGGGTGTTGTGGAAGCCTAATAGCGGCACAACATTAGCTCAAACAAGTTTATTAGGAGATATAAATGGCTGCAAAACAAGTGATTTTCGGCGATGAGGCACGTGCCAAGATCGTTAATGGCGTGAATGTTCTGGCAAACGCCGTCAAGGTGACCCTGGGCCCTAAGGGCCGCAATGTTGTCCTGGAGCGTTCCTTCGGCTCCCCAACCGTCACAAAGGACGGCGTTTCCGTTGCCAAGGAAATCGAGTTGAGCGACAAGCTGGAAAACATGGGTGCGCAACTGGTGAAGGAAGTCGCTTCCAAGACCAATGACAACGCCGGCGACGGCACCACTACCGCTACCGTACTGGCACAAGCCATTGTACGCGAAGGCTTCAAGTACGTAGCTGCCGGCTTCAACCCGACAGATCTCAAGCGCGGTATCGACAAGGCTGTTGCCGAGATCGTGAACGAGATCAAGGCAATCTCCAAGCCAACCACCACCAGCAAGGAAATTGCCCAGGTTGGTTCCATCTCCGCCAACTCCGATGCCGACATCGGCCAGATCATTGCTGACGCGATGGACAAGGTAGGCAAGGAAGGCGTGATCACCGTTGAAGACGGTTCCGGCCTCGAAAACGAGCTGGATGTCGTAGAAGGCATGCAATTCGACCGCGGCTACCTGTCCCCATACTTCATCAACAATCCAGAGCGCCAGATCGCCCTGCTGGAAAACCCGTTCGTTCTGCTCTACGACAAGAAGATCAGCAACATCCGCGATCTGCTGCCGACCCTGGAGCAAGTTGCCAAGGCTGGCCGTCCCCTGCTGATCATCGCGGAAGACGTTGAAGGCGAAGCGTTGGCGACCCTGGTGGTGAACAACATCCGCGGCATCCTGAAGACCGTGGCTGTCAAGGCGCCTGGTTTCGGCGACCGTCGCAAGGCCATGCTGGAAGATATCGCCATCCTGACCGGCGGCAACGTGATTGCTGAAGAAGTCGGCCTGAGCCTGGAAAAAGTGACCCTGGAAGACCTCGGCCAAGCCAAGCGCGTCGAGATCGGCAAGGAAAACACCACCATCATCGACGGCAACGGTACCGAGAGCAACATCAAGGTGCGTATCGACCAGATCAAGAAGCAGATCGAAGAAGCCACCAGCGACTATGATCGTGAAAAACTGCAAGAACGCGTAGCCAAGCTGGCTGGCGGCGTTGCCGTGATCAAGGTCGGTGCCGCCACCGAAACCGAAATGAAGGAAAAGAAGGCTCGCGTTGAAGATGCGTTGCACGCTACACGCGCTGCCGTTGAAGAAGGTATCGTGCCTGGCGGCGGCGTTGCACTGCTGCGCGCCCGCGCTTCCATCAAGGAACTGAAGGGCGAGAACCCGGACCAGGACGCAGGTATCAAGATCGTGTTGCGCGCGATTGAAGAACCGCTGCGCCAGATCGTGGCTAACGCCGGCGACGAGCCATCCGTCGTGGTCAACAAGGTACTGGAAGGTACCGGCAACTACGGTTACAACGCTTCCAACGGCACTTACGGCGACTTGGTTGAGCTGGGCGTTCTCGACCCAGCCAAGGTGACACGTTCCGCCCTGCAGAACGCTGCTTCCGTCGCCTCCCTGATCCTGACTACCGATGCACTGGTAGCCGAACTGCCTAAGGAAGAAGCGCCTATCGCTCCTCATGACGCAGGCGGCATGGGCGGCATGGGCTTCTAAGCCAGTCCTCATCATTGGCTGCTGCAAGGCAGCCTCAAAGCAAAAAGCCCCGGTTCGCCGGGGCTTTTTTATTTGTTCGCGCCGTCAATAGGGATAGATGGTTCCGCTTGCCGTCAATTCGTCATACTTGCCGGTCAGAATATTTATTCCCATATGCGATCAATTAAGCATATACTCGCAAATGATTAGCATTGGTAATTAAAGAATCGCGGGGTTAAATACCCTAGCAAAGCAAGCCCGGAAACGACAGGCAAAAAAAACCCCGATTAAAGGGGAGTAAAATCGGGGTTAAGCATTTAAGCCTCATTGGGATAAGGCTTCCCGCTCAGGGAGGAAAGCGGGAGACGAGTGCGTCGTCTGGAAAATAAGACCGGGCCTTAATCGGATAGTTCATCCAAAGTGCGTTTTTTACATCTGCTTACAATTGCGCACTAAAAGTGCACGCCTGCTTCATTAGCAACACCTGCCTCGGCGGTTCTCTTCAATGCGCTCACCTGCGATAATGCAGGCTATGATGAATTCCACCTTCTCCACTTCTCTGCTCGACGGCCTCAATGAAAAACAACTGGAAGCCGTTACCCTTCCGCACCAGTCCGCGCTGATCCTGGCCGGGGCCGGTAGCGGCAAGACCCGCGTACTCACGACTCGCATCGCCTGGCTAATCCAGACCGGGCAAGTCTCCCCGCACGGCATTCTTTCCGTGACCTTCACCAACAAGGCCGCCAAGGAAATGCTCACCCGCTTGGGCGCCATGCTGCCGATCAACATCCGCGGCATGTGGGCCGGCACTTTCCACGGCTTGTGCAACCGCCTGTTGAGGGCGCACCATCGCGAGGCAGAATTGCCTGCTACATTTCAGATCCTGGATACCGCAGACCAGCTTTCCGCCATCAAGCGCGTCATGAAGGCGATGAATGTCGATGACGAGAAATTCCCGCCCAAGCAGGTGCTGGGCTACATCAACAGCTGCAAGGAAGAAGGCCTGCGCGCCTACGCAGTTGAAGCCTACGACAGCCACTCGCAGCGCATGCGCGAAATCTTCGAGGAATACGACAAGCAGTGCCAGCGCGAAGGCGTGGTGGATTTTGCCGAGCTGCTGCTGCGCTGCTACGAGCTATTGAGCAGGAACAACAGTATCCGCGAACATTACCAGCACCGCTTCAAGTACATTCTGGTGGACGAGTTCCAGGATACCAACCGCCTGCAATACCTGTGGCTGAAACTCCTCGCAGGCGCGGACAACTGCATCTTCGCCGTGGGCGACGACGACCAATCCATCTACGCCTTCCGTGGCGCGCGCGTCGGCAACATGCGCGACTTCGAGCACGACTTCAACGTGCAGAACGTCGTCAAGCTGGAGCAGAACTACCGCTCCCATAGCAATATCCTCGATGCGGCCAACGCCATCATCATGCATAACCGCAACCGCCTGGGCAAGAACCTCTGGACCTCTGCCGGCAAGGGCGAGCCCATCCGCGTATATGAAGGCTACAACGACAAGGACGAGGCCACATTCATCGTCGACGAGATCAAGGCCCTGCACAAGGAAGGCACCGAGCTTAGCCAGATCGCCCTGCTCTACCGCTCCAATGCCCAGTCGCGCATCCTCGAGCACGAGCTGTTTTCCGCAGGCCTGCCTTACCGCGTCTACGGCGGCTTGCGCTTCTTCGAGCGCGCCGAGGTCAAGCATGCGCTCGCCTATCTGCGCCTGATCGCCAGCGGCGACGACGACACCGCCCTACTGCGCGTGATCAACTTCCCGACGCGCGGCATCGGCGCTCGCAGCCTGGAGCAATTGCAGGAACTGGCGCGCCAGCAGGCAAGCAGCCTGTGGCAGGCGGCATGCGCGAAAGCCGGCGACGGCAAGCCTGGCCGCGGCCTGGACGGCTTCGTCGCCCTGGTCAAGCAGATGCAGGAAGAATCCATCGGCCTCACGCTTGCAGAGCAGGTCGAGCTTGCCACCCGGCTTTCCGGCCTGCGCGACCACTATGCGGCGGACAAGGAAGGCGAAGACCGCCTCGCCAACCTGGATGAGCTGGTGAATGCTGCAATTGCTTTCATGAACCAGGACATCGGCATGCAGGTGGACGAGAATGGCGAGGTTGCCATGTCCATCCTCGCGCAATTCCTCGCCCATGCCAGCCTGGAGGCCGGCGAACACCAGGCCGATGTCGGCCGCGACGCGCTGCAGTTGATGACCGTGCATGCCGCCAAGGGCCTGGAATTCAATACCGTTTTCATCAGCGGCCTGGAAGAAGGGCTATTCCCGCACGAGCAGAGCAGTTACGAATCAAACGGCCTGGAGGAAGAACGCCGCCTGATGTACGTGGCCGTGACCCGCGCACGCCAGCGGCTTTATATCAGCTTTGCGCAAAACCGCATGCTGCACGGGCAGGTACGTTATGGCATTCCGTCACGCTTCCTGGATGAAATCCCGGAAGCGCTGGTCAAACGCCTGAACACCGTCTCGAACAAATCCTATGGCGGCGCCAGCCAATACACGGCTGCCGCCGCCCCGGCTCCTCGCCCTCAAGCCAGCATGCCTTGGAAAATCGGCCAGGCCGTGGCCCACAGCAAGTTCGGCCAGGGCGTGGTGGTCAATTACGAAGGCAATGCAAACGACCTGCGCGTGCAGGTCAATTTCGGGCGGGAAGGCTTGAAGTGGCTGGCGCTGGAATACGCCAAGCTGGAAACGCTATAGCAGTTCGACGCGGTCAGGCCGCGGCATCTTGAAGATGTCACGGTTGCTGACGTACTGGAACGCCAGCATGAGGGCGCTGGCGAACAGCATGCAGGCAAACACCAGCACCAGCATCAAGAACCCGCCCATGGCCTTGGAGGCTGCAGACATCATCCCCACCAGCACGCCTGCCAGCGTCATGCTCAACATGATGATCAATGTCACGGACACCCACGTCAGCAGCAAAGGCAGCAGATATTGGATAAACGCGGCCAGACTGGACTTGATGGCGCGCACCACTGAATACTGCTGGAACGCGACCAATGCCGGGGCGAACCAGATCACTAGCACCAGCGGCACCAGCAGCAACATCAACTTGACCAGGATGGGGAAGGACTGTTCCAGCACCTGCTCCGGGCTTTCTTCGCTCCTGGCCAGGGCTTCCAGCTTCATGGCGTCTTCTGCCGTCAGGATATTGATGAGCAGCACGTATGCGACGCAGATGGCGCCCAGGCCCAGCAGCTTCCTGAAACTGGGCTTGATTTCATTGAGCAGGTCGCCCAAGTCGCTGTCGCGGCCGGCATCGGCATCGCGGTAGAAACCTACCGCCAGCGCCAGGAAAGCCGGCAGCAAGAGGAAGGAAACGAATTTCAGGCCTATCAAGCCAGGCAGCATAGCGAAAAAAAACACATGCGCCAGGCCGAGCAGCATCCACTTGCCCGGTTTTTGGCGGAACAAGGCGATTATGTCGCGCACCCACGCGTTCACTTGGCCGAAAATGGTTGGTTTGGCTTGCATGTCGTCCCTTAAAGTAGCCGGCAACGCTGCGCCAGCATGTTCATTTTATTGCCTTGAGCCACGAACAGGTTAATTTGCATCGACCCAGGCCGCCAGTATCTGCTCGCGTGCCGCGATAGCGTTGCGCAGGATGCGCTCGAAGTAATCCGGATCCTTGGCGTGGGTAAGTTCGCCGGCCTGGGGAAAATGCAGGTCATTAAGGCGCGACAGCCAGAAGCGCATGGCGGCAACGCGCAACATCCCGGGCCAGGCGGCATGCTCCTCTTCAGTGAGGGGCCGCACTGCATGATAGGCATCGAGAAACGCCCGCACCCGGCCGGAATCCAGCGTGCCATCGGCGTTGACGCACCAGTCGTTGACCGCAATCGCAATGTCATACAACAGCACATCGTTGCAGGCATAGTAGAAATCGATGACGCCGCCGACCTTGTCCCCGTCCATCAGCACATTGTCGCGGAACAAATCGGCATGGATCACGCCGCGCGGCAATGCGCTGGTGTCGAACGCCTGCTCGAACTCGAGCTGCGCATCCAGCATGCGGCGGTTTTCCGCCTCCAGGAAAGGCGCCACCTTGGCAGCCGTGGCAATGCGCCAACGCTGGCAGCGCAGGTTGCTCATGCTGGCCTCGAACGATGCGCCGGCAAGATGCATGCGCGCCAGCACCTCGCCAATCGCGGCGCAGTGCTGCGGCGAGGGGTTGTCCAGTGACTTTCCTGCCAGGCAGCTCACCAATGCGGCAGGCTTGCCGTTCAGCTCGCCAAGTGTTTGCCCCGCAATGTTCCTGACCGGATGCGGGCACGGAATGCCGCGTTCGGCCAAGTGCGTCATCAGGTCGAGGAAATTGGGTAGCTCTTCCGCGCTATGCTCTTCAAACAACGTCAGCACATAACGCCCGCTGCCGGTGGTGACGAAATAATTGGTATTGGTGATGCCTGACGCGATCCCCTGCAGGTCAAGCAACTCCCCAAGGTCATAGCCTTTGAGCCATTGCTGCATCTGCTCGAATGAAACGGTGGTGAATACGGACATAGAAAACTTTTGGAAAAACCGGGGAAGGTTGCAGAGAGGGTCAAGCGCCACCCTCTCCGGGCACAATGCTTGACGGTCAGAACCGGAACAATACCCACTTGGGGATGCTGACCGTAGGCGCGATATCGCCTTCGCTACGGGCCCAGCCAGCATTTGAATCATCTTTGGTCAGATAATAAGGGGCGCCCACTTTGGGGGTTACCTTCATCATGTAGAGATTGCCGTTGATGCGGTATTCCTCGACCGTATCTTCGCCTCGCTTGGTAATGGTGACTTCAGGCTCAGGATTCTCTCCCTCCATCCCTTCCGGCGGCGGTGGCGCCTCGGGCAAAGGCTCTAGGTTGTCGGGGATGTCCGCAGCAGAGGCCATCAGCGGCAGGAGAAGCGCCAACATCAGCAAAATTTTATGGGTACGCATGACAACCTCGGCTCAGAATAATGCAGCAATTCTATCAAATAGGCCCATCCGCCAAAAGGGCGTTGTTGCTTATTAACAACAAGATATTGGAATGGTCGGCAACCGCCGCCAAACTTTGATTCGCCTACAGATAAAACTGCATGATTTGCTGCTCCGCCGGCGATGGCTCGAAACCCCTGGTCTCATAATGCTTGAAGATGGCTTCGACGATTTCATGGGGCTTGTCGATCACCTGCAGCAAATCGAGGTCTTCCGGCGAAATCATGCCCTCGGCGCCGAGGGTCTCGCGTATCCATGACAGCATGCCGCGCCAGAACGGCTCATGTACCAATATCAATGGAATCCTTCTCGTCTTGGCCGTCTGGATGAGAGTAAGCGCTTCCATCAGCTCATCCAGCGTACCGAAACCGCCCGGCATCACTACATAGGCCGAGGCGTATTTGACGAACATCACCTTGCGCATGAAAAAGTGCTGGAAGTTCTGGCTAATGTCCTGGTAGGGGTTGCCTTTTTGCTCGTGCGGCAATTCGATATTGAGGCCGATGCTGGGCGACCTGCCCTTGTATGCGCCCTTGTTGGCCGCTTCCATGATGCCGGGGCCTCCCCCTGAAATCACGCTGAAGCCGGCATCGGACAGGAGACGCGCGATCTCTTCCGTCAGCTTGTAATAGGGATGGTCGGGCGGCGTGCGCGCGCTGCCGAAGATGGAAACCGCGGGGGTGATTTCCTTCATGCGCTCGGTCGCCTCGACGAATTCTGCCATAATCTCGAACGCGCGCCACGATTCACGTGCCGAGTACTTCTTGTTGGGGAGCTCGGGGTCGAGGATCTTGGGAAGTTTTTTAGCAGCTGACATAAGGTTCCACACTAGTTCAAGATGAAAACATTGTTATTAGTAGACGGTTCGTCCTACCTCTATCGCGCCTTCCATGCGCTGCCCGACCTGCGCAACAAAGCGGGCGAGCCTACGGGCGCGATGTATGGCGTACTAAACATGCTGCGCCGCCTGCACAAGGACTATCCGGCTGATTATAGCGCCTGTGTCTTCGATGCAAAGGGAAAAACCTTCCGCGACGATATTTACCCCGAATACAAGGCACACCGCCCGCCGATGCCGGACGACCTCTCCCGGCAGATCGAGCCCCTGCACGAAGCGATCCAGGCCATGGGCTGGCCCCTGCTGATGATAGACGGCGTGGAAGCCGACGACGTGATCGGCTGCCTGGCGCGGCAGGCCGAGGAACAAGGCATGCAGGTGGTGATCTCGACCGGCGACAAGGACATGGCGCAGCTCGTCACGCCGCACATCAAGCTGGTCAACACCATGACCAATGAGGTGCTGGACGAAGCAGGCGTGGAAGCCAAGTTCGGCATCCCCCCCGCCCTGATCATCGACTACCTCACCCTGATCGGCGACAGCGTGGACAACGTACCCGGCGTGGAGAAGGTCGGCCCAAAGACCGCCGTGAAGTGGCTCAGCCAGCACGGCTCGCTCGACAAGCTTATCGCCAATGCGGCAGAGATAGGCGGCGTGGTGGGCGACAACCTACGCAAGGCGCTGGACTGGCTGCCCACCGGGCGCGAACTCATCACTATCCGCTGCAAGCTGGACCTGCCGCAAATGGTGACTGATCTTGTTACCCAGCCAAGCGACAATGCCAAGCTCGCCGAGCTCTACGAGCGCTTCGAGTTCAAGACCTGGCGGCGCGAGCTGGAAGCCGGCGGCAACGAGGGTGCCGCCGTAAAACCCTTGGCCCCGATCGGCGACCTGTTTTCCGCCGCTGCCGTGCCTGACCGCCAGTTCGAGACCATCCTCGACCAGGCCAGCCTGGACAAATGGCTGCTGCTGCTCAAGTCAGCGCCCTTGGTCACCTTCGACACCGAAACCACCAGCCTGGATGCCATGCAGGCCAAGCTGGTCGGCATGTCGTTCTCGGTGGAAGCGGGCAAGGCAGCCTACGTGCCGCTCGCGCACGACTACACCGGCGCCCCGCAGCAGCTCGATTTCGCCGCAGTGTTGCAGCAAGTCAAGCCTCTGCTCGAGGACGCATCGCTCCCCAAGCTGGGCCAGAATCTCAAGTACGACAAGCATGTGCTCGCCAACCACAGCATTCAGCTGAACGGCATCGCGCACGATACCCTGCTGCAGTCCTACGTGCTGGAAAGCCACCGCACCCACGGCATGGACGACCTCGCCATGCGCCACTTGGGCGTGCAGACCATCACTTACGAGCAAATCGCCGGCAAGGGCGCCAAGCAAGTGCCGTTCAGCCAGATCGGCATCGATACCGCATCCGAATATGCCGCCGAAGATGCCGACATCACTCTGCAACTGCACCAGGTGCTGTATCCGCAGATCGAAACCGACGACAAACTGGAATTCGTGTACCGCCAGATCGAGATGCCACTGCTCGACATCCTTTACACCATAGAGCGCAACGGGGTGCTGATCGACCAAGCCATGCTGCAGGCGCAAAGCCACGAGCTCGGGCAGAAACTCATCGAGCTGGAACAGCAGGCCTACGACATTGCGGGACAGCCGTTCAACCTCGGCTCGCCCAAGCAATTGCAGGAAATCCTGTTTGGCAAGCTCGGCATCAAGCCGCTCAAGAAAACCCCGAGCGGCGCGCCCTCCACCGATGAGGACGTGCTGCAGGAACTGGCGCTGGATTACCCGTTGCCGAAAGTGCTGCTGGAATACCGCGGCCTTGCCAAGCTTAAATCGACCTATACCGACAAGCTCCCGCGCATGATCAACCCCGCCACCGGCCGCGTGCATACCAGCTACAGCCAGGCTGTGGCGATCACCGGGCGCCTGGCCAGCTCCGACCCTAATTTGCAGAACATCCCCGTGCGTACCGCGGAAGGCCGGCGCATCCGCGAAGCCTTCATCGCCCCGCCAGGGTCGCGCATCATTTCCGCCGACTACTCGCAGATCGAGCTGCGCATCATGGCGCACCTGTCGCAGGATGAAGGGCTGCTCTCCGCATTCGCCAAGGGCGAGGACATCCACCGCGCCACCGCTGCCGAGATTTTCGGCGTGCAACGCGACGAAGTCAGCAGCGAACAACGCCGCTACGCCAAGGTGATCAATTTCGGCCTGATCTACGGCATGAGCGCCTTCGGCCTCGCGCAGAACCTCAACATCGAGCGCGGCGCGGCGCAGAGCTACATCGACCGCTATTTCGCGCGCTATCCCGGCGTGCGCGAATACATGCAGAACACGCGCATGGTGGCGAAGGAGCAAGGCTATGTCGAAACCTTCTTCGGCCGCAGGCTGTGGGTGCCCGAGATCAACAGCCCCAACGGCATGCGCCGCGCGGGCGCCGAGCGCGCGGCCATCAATGCGCCGATGCAAGGCACCGCGGCCGACCTGATCAAGCTCGCCATGATTGCCGTGGATGGCTGGTTGAGAACGCAAAAACTGCAAAGCAAGATCATCATGCAGGTGCATGACGAACTGGTGCTGGAAGTACCGGATGCTGAATTGGAATTGGTGCAGCAAACCCTGCCCAAGCTCATGCAGGATGTTGCCAAGCTGGATGTGCCGTTATTGGCGGAAGTGGGCGTGGGCTCAAATTGGGAAGCCGCGCATTAAGAGCGGCTAGCCAGGAGCGCTTCGCTGAGTTTTGCCGGCCGCTCCAAGGCGGCTTCAGCATTGCGGCCAGGACGCCGCCATTGGATTACTTGCCTTGCTCCTTGTCCAGCTCCTTGAGGAAATAGTCGATCTCCCATTCGCAGCCGCCGCAGCCGGTCAACGCGCCGGTCATGTCGGCAATGCCCTGCAGATCGACCCCCTGCCGGTGCAAGGCGCGAATCTTGCCGCGCTTCACTCCGCTGCAAAAGCAGAGGATTTCGTCGTCGGGGGTTTCTTTCGGGTTGCTCATGGCATATATGATCTATCAATAACACAGGCCATTTTACCCATTCAACGGCAAAAACTTGCACAACATGACCCATCTGCGGCAAATTAGCTGCCTAGCAATTCCGCGCACCAGCTCATCCTCGACATCATGACCGACACCACATCAGCGCGCTTCGGCGTCATCATCATCGGCGACGAAATCCTCTCGGGAAAGCGCCAGGACGCACACTTGGCCAAGGCGATCTCGCTACTGGCCGCAAGAGGCCTCGCCTTGTCGTGGGCGGAATACCTCGGGGACGACCGGGCGCAGATCGCGGCGACATTGCAACGCACCATGGCGAGCAGCGACATCGTCCTCTGCTTTGGCGGCATAGGCGCCACCCCGGACGACCAGACCCGCCAGGCCGCGGCAGAAGCCGCCGGCCTGGCGATTGCGCGCCACCCGGGCGCGGTAGCCGAAATCGAGGCGCGCTACGGCGAGGCTGCCTATCCCAAGCGCGTGTTGATGGCGGATTTTCCCCGGGACGTCGCCTTGATCCCCAACCCGGTGAACCGCGTGCCCGGATTCTCGCTGGGACGGCACTACTTCATGCCCGGCTTCCCGGAAATGGCCTGGCCGATGACGGAATGGATACTGGACACGCATTACGCCCACCTGTTCCACCTGCAACCGGCCGCCGAATCCTCCATCCTGGTGTTCGATACTGGGGAAAGCCAGCTGCTGGACCTGATGGAAGAGATCACGCGGCAATACCCCAGCCTCAAGCTGTTCAGCCTGCCGCGCCTGGACGAAAGGCGCACCATCGAACTCGGCGTCAAGGGCGAGGCGGCGGCAGTCGCCGAGGCCATGCGGCGAATCCGTGAAGCGCTCGATACGGCAAATCACCCCTGGCAGCCTTTAGAGAGGAGCTAGACGAATGGATTGCCGCCCGTCCTGCGGGGCATGCTGCATCGCCCCCTCGATCAGCAGCCCGATTCCCGGCATGCCCGAAGGCAAGAAGGCCGGGCAGCGCTGCGTGCAGCTCGACGAGCTCAACCGCTGCCTGATCTTCGGCAAGCCGGAGCGGCCAGCGGTCTGCAGCTCCTTGCGGCCCGATATGGAAATGTGCGGCAGCGACGAACGGCACGCCTTTGCCTGGCTGGCCCAGCTGGAGCAACTCACCTCGCCATAAGATGCCATAAGACGATAGATTGACAGTCTATTGTTAGCCGGCCTCTAATAGAACGACCATTCTATTGGAGCGACGAAATGACCCTCCCCGCCCGGGAAAGGCTGCTGGAAGCGGCTTGCAGGCTATTCTACCAAAACGGCGTTCATGCCACGTCGGTGGAGGACATCCTGGATGAGGCATTGGTCGCCCGTCAGAGCCTGTACCTGCACTTCCAGTCCAAGGAGGGGCTGGTCGCGGAATTCCTCAAGCTGCGAGACCAGCGCTGGCTTGGCGGCCTGCAAGCCTTCGTGGATGCACATGCGCAAAGCCCGCGGCAATCCCTGCTTACATTGTTCGATTTCCTGCAATCCTGGTTCGAGGAGCCGGGCTTCCACGGCTGCGCCTTCATCAACATCTCGGCGGAATTCTCCGACCCCGGCCACGGCTTCCGACTGATCGCCGCGGAACACAAGCGGCGGCTGGCCGACTACATCCTCACGCTCTGCATTGCCGCAGGATTGCCGCAGCCTGCGGTCCAGGCGCGCCATTTCGCCTTGTTGATGGAAGGCGCCATCGCCACCGAACTCGTTACGCCGGGCAGCCAGGCTGCCACCCAGGCCCGCCAGCTGGCAACTCTGCTGCTGGACACCGTTTCACCCACCGATAGGAGAACCTAGCATGTCCCTGCCACGCAAAACCGATACAAAAACCGCCGGGTTCCGGCTCGGCATCTATGTATTCAAGGACGCCGAAATCATCGATTACGCCGCCCCGCACGGCGTGTTTTCCGTAGCGCGCCGCCTGGATCCGGAACTCGACGCCTTCCTGGTCGCGGACAGCCTGCGCCCGGTGCAGACCCAGGCCGGGTTCACCGTACTGCCCAACTACAGCTTTGCCGACAACCCCGCCATGGATGCCTTCCTGATCCCGGGCGGATTCGGCACGCGGCAGGAAATCCACAACAAGCGACTGCACGACTATATCCGTTCGCTGCCCGAGCAGACACTGCTGACCAGCGTCTGTACCGGCTCCTGGATTTACGGCAACATGGGATTGCTGGACGGCATTCCCGCCACCAGCCGCAAGGAGCCTGACCGCGTCGAGCGGTCCAACGCCGGCATGGTCCCCATAGAGCGCCTGGCGCAACTGGCCCCGCAATGCAGGATCAGCCGCGCCCGCGTGGTGGACAGCGGCCGCATCGTGACCGGCGGCGGCATTGCCGCGGGGATGGAGGTCGGGCTGCACTTGCTGCGCCGGGCCGGCTATGACGAGGATTTCATCCTGGAAGTCGCCCGCATCATGGAATACCACCAGGCTTATGCGGGGTACAGGGAAGATATCGAGTATGCTGGCTGAATGTTGAATAAGGACACGCGCCTCCCGACGATGCCTAAGCCATGCATGAAAAAAACATGATGTCCTTGCCTGCAGCCGGCGCGCCTGCGATCCGGGTAGGCTGTGCGGGCTGGGGAATCCCGCCGCAGCATGCCGCATTGTTCCCGCCCGGCGGCAGCCACCTCGAGCGCTATGCGCGGCTGTTCGACACCGTCGAGATCAACTCGTCCTTCTACCGCCCGCACCAACACAAGACCTATGTGCGCTGGGCGGATACGGTGCCGGAAGGCTTCCGCTTCTGGGTCAAGATGCCCCGGGAAATCACCCATCAGCGCCGGCTGCTCGATTGCGAAGATAGCCTGCTGCGCTTTCTGGAGGAAATCTCCGGGCTAGGCTGCAAGCTGGGCGGCATCTTGGTCCAGTTGCCGCCCAGCCTTGCGCTGGACATGCCTTCCGCTCGCGCGTTCTTTACATTGCTGCGCCAGCATTACCCTGGCGCGGCGGCATGCGAACCGCGCCATGCGAGCTGGTTTTCAATGCAGGTCGAGCACCTGCTACAGGATTTCAGGCTGGCACGCGTGGCAGCGGACCCAGCCAAATTTCCCACCGCCGAAGCGCCAGGAGGCGACCCGGGTTTCAGTTATTATCGGCTGCACGGCTCGCCGAAAATCTATTACTCGTCCTACCCCGAAGCATATTTGAAGCAGCTTGCGAATACGCTGCAAGCAGCCAGCGGCCCGGCCTGGTGCATTTTCGACAATACCGCGCGCGGCGCCGCCACCGCCAATGCGCTGGACATCATGAATTTGACCGGCCTCGCAGCGCACCAAGGCTGAGCATCCCTTTCGAGATAAACGCCGCGCGGCCACGCCCTGGCGCTGTCTTGGTGCATGGCATCGGCCCATGCACCAACCCGGGCTGCGCCGCCCTCATCCCTTGCCGCAACGGCCCGCATTGATTGGTGCCGCAGCTCGGCCAGTGCAGGGAATGCTATTTGCTTAAGGCTTACACCGTATTCTTTTTAAGCCTTGAACCATGTTTTCTCTCCACCATCTCAGCTTGCGCAGCAAGGTCTTGTTGATCGTCATCGCAATGATCCTGGCGGGCTTCAGCCTCACCATCGCAGTACTGACTTACAAGGCCTCGCATTTGCAGCAGGAATCGGCGCTCGAGTATGCCCGCGCTTTGTCGAGGCAACACGCCAACGAAGCCAAGGCCGAGATAGACAGCGCTTTCGATGCCGCCCGCACCCTGGCGCAATCCCTGGAGGGGCTTCGCGGCGACGGGCTGGCAAACCGCAGGCTTGCCGACAGCATGCTGAAGCGGGTACTGGAAGGCAACCCGGGATTTGTCGGCGTCTGGACCATATGGGAGCCCAATGCATTTGACGGGCGCGACAACGAGTTCGTCAACCAGCCGGGCACCGATGCCACGGGCCGCTACCTGCCATACTGGAACCGCGGCGGCGGCCAGGTGGCGGTGGAAGCGCTGGCCGACTACGACGTCCCTGGCGCGGGCGACTACTACCTGTTGGCCCGAGACAGCGGCGAGGAAACATTGCTCGAGCCTTACGAATACGAGATCGGCGGCAAGAAGGTTTTGATCACGAGCATGGTGGTGCCGATCCGCTACAAGGGCGCGGTGGTCGGCGTTGCGGGCGTTGACATGCTGCTGTCGGAGTTCCAGCAGCGCATCACCGAGGTCAAGCCATTCTCCACCGGCTATGCCAGCCTGGTTTCCAATCAGGGCAGCTACGTCGGCGACCGCGATGCGGGCAATGTGGGCAAACCCATGCCTGCCGGCGGCGCCTGGGACAAGATCAGGCAGGCGGTCGCTTCCGGACAGCCCTACCAGGACAGCGCCCGGGACGGGACATTGAACACCACGGTATTGAGGATCTACCAGCCGATCGCGATCGCCCAGAGCAAGACGCCATGGTCTTTCGCCGTCACCGTGCCGGAGGATAAAATCCTAGAAGGCGTGCACAGCCTGCGCAACACGGCCATCGTCATCGGCTTGCTGAGCGTCGTCGTGGTCTCGCTGGCACTGGGCTACCTGGTGGACCGCATGGTGATCCGCCCGATCGGCGGCGAACCCGGCGATGCCGCCGACCTGGCCAGCCATATCGCCAGCGGCGACCTCACCTCCCAGGTCGCGCTCAAACCGGGCGACAACTCCAGCATGCTGCAGGCGATGAAAGTGATGCAGGACAAGCTGCGGGATATGGTGAGCGACATCCGCGCCAGCAGCGAGTACGTTTCCAACGCGTCTTCCGAAATCGCGCTCGGCAATAGCGACCTGTCGCAAAGGACGGAAAACCAGGCGGCATCGCTGGAGGAAACCGCCGCCAGCATAGAAGAGCTCACCTCCACCGTAGGCCAGAACGCGGACAACGCGAGAACGGCCAACGAGCTGGCCGCCAACGCCTCCAGCACCGCCGAGCGCGCCAGCAGCACCGTTACCGGGGCCGTGAGCACCATGCAGCAGATCACGGACGAGTCGCGCAAGATGTCGGAGATCACCAATGCGATCGAGGGCATTGCCTTCCAGACCAATATCCTCGCGCTCAACGCCGCGGTCGAGGCCGCACGCGCCGGCGAGCAGGGCCGCGGCTTTGCCGTGGTGGCGCAGGAAGTGCGCAACCTGGCGCAGCGCAGCGCCAGCGCCGCCAAGGAAATCAAGCAATTGATCGACGGCTCGGTCGCCAAGATCGGGCAAGGCTCGAAACAGGTCGCGGATGCCGGCCGCGCCATGGAGGAAGTCGTCGCCGCGGTACAGCGCGTCTCCGGCATCATGCGCGAGATCGCGCATGCCTCCGAGGAGCAGAGCAGCGGCATCCAGCAGATCAATACCGCCATCACCGCGATGGACGAAGTGACGCAGCAGAACGCCGCCCTGGTGGAGCAGGCGATGGCCGCCGCCCATTCGCTGGATGAGCAGGCCCAGCAGTTGAGCAAGACGGTTTCCTTGTTCCGTCTGAGCTGACGATGCGGATATGCGCTTAAACTATACAAACCTGTATATAAAATTATCCATGGGGTTACGTCGGCAACTTAAAGTAAAACATCGCCTTACCCTGCCCGCGCCCTCTGTTTCCGCGCCTGTGCTCCAGCAATATGTGCTTTGTTACTCCGGCGTTTGCATATAAAATGGGCAGCTTTTCCACGTCATTGATACGGTTATAGTCAGGTGCAGATCGGTCCTTACAAGCTGAAGAACAATCTGGTAGTCGCCCCGATGGCGGGCGTGACCGACCGGCCCTTCCGCGTGCTGTGCAAGAAAATGGGCGCAGGCCTGGCGGTGAGCGAGATGGTGACGTCCAACTCCCTGCTCTACGGCAGCGCCAAGACCCTGCGCCGCGCCAACCACGAAGGCGAGGTCGACCCGATCTCAGTGCAGATCGCAGGCGCCGACCCCAAGATGATGGCGGAGGCCGCCAAGCACAACGTGGACAACGGCGCCCAGATCATCGACATCAACATGGGCTGTCCCGCCAAGAAGATCTGCAACGTCATGGCAGGCTCCGCGCTGCTCAAGGACGAGCCTTTGGTTTCACAGATTCTCAAGGCGGTGGTCAATGCCGTGGATGTGCCGGTCACCCTCAAGATCCGCACCGGCTGGGATAAGAACAACCGCAATGCCGTGGCTGTCGCCAAGATGGCGGAAGACATCGGCGTGCAGGCGCTCGCCATGCATGGCCGCACCCGCGCCTGCCTCTACACCGGCGACGCGGAATACGACACCATCGCCGCCGTGAAGCAGGCCATCAAGATTCCCCTGATCGCCAACGGCGACATCACCACGCCGGAAAAAGCCAGGTTCGTGCTCGACTACACCAAGGCCGACGCCGTGATGATCGGCCGCGCCGCCCAGGGCCGCCCGTGGATTTTCCGCGAAACGGAACATTTCCTAGCGACTGGCGAGCACCTGCCTGCGCCCGAAGTCGAGGAAATCCACCAGGTCATGCTCGAGCATATCCACGACCTCTACGACTTCTACGGCGAGCTGACCGGCATGCGTGTCGCGCGCAAGCATATTTCCTGGTACACCAAGGGCCTGGTCGGCTCGGCCAATTTCCGCCACCACATGAACCAATTGCAGAGCATTGAAGAGCAGCTGCAATCCATCAACGATTTCTTCGGCGAACTCAAGCAGCGTAATGCGCGCCTGCAATACGAAGCAGAGTCCGCCGCCACCGACGACGAGGCCATGGCGGCATAATGGCTAGCCAGCAGGATCTCGCCAGCTGCGTGCGCGCGGCCTTGGATGAATACTTCAAGGACCTCGACGGGCAGCCTCCCCATGCAGTGTACGACATGGTGCTGCAATGCATGGAAAAGCCCTTGCTGGAATATGTCTTGAACCGCGCAGGCGGCAACCAGAGCAAGGCGGCCGAGATTCTCGGCCTCAACCGCAACACCCTGCGCAAGAAACTCCAGCAACACAACCTTCAATAACCTCTTCTGTTAGAAGCTTTTCATTATGGCTGTTATCAAACGTGCGCTTATCAGTGTTTCTGATAAAACCGGCATTCTCGAATTTGCCCAGGCCCTTTCAGGCTTTGGCGTTGAAATCCTCTCCACTGGCGGCACAGCGAAGCTGTTCCGCGACAATGGCATCGCCGTGATCGAAGTCAGCGACTACACCGGTTTCCCGGAAATGCTCGACGGCCGGGTCAAGACCCTGCATCCCAAGGTGCATGGCGGCCTGCTGGGCCGCCGCGACCTGCCAGAGCATGTGGCCGCGATGCAGGTTGCCGGCATCCCGAATATCGATCTGCTGGTAGTCAACCTCTATCCGTTCGAGGCCACCGTGGCGCGTCCTGACGCCACGCTGGAAGACGCGATCGAGAACATCGACATCGGCGGCCCGGCCATGGTGCGTTCCGCCGCCAAGAACTGGCAGGACGTCGCGGTGCTGACCGACGCCTCGCAATACGAGGAAGTGCTGGCGGAAATGCGCAGCACCAACGGCGCCACCAGCAAGGCGACGCGCTTTGCCTTATCCGTCGCCGCGTTCAACCGCATCAGCAACTACGACGGCGCGATCAGCGATTACCTGTCCTCCTTCAACGCAGACGGCACGCGCAATGAATTCCCCGGCCAGGCCAATGGCCGCCTGGTCAAGGTGCAGGACCTGCGCTACGGCGAGAATCCGCACCAGAAGGCCGCGTTCTACCGCGACCTCTACCCTGCGCCCGGCTCGCTCGTGACCGCGCAGCAATTGCAGGGCAAGGAACTGTCCTATAACAACATCGCCGATGCCGATGCGGCCTGGGAATGCGTCAAGAGCTTCGACAGCACCGCCTGCGTCATCGTCAAGCATGCCAACCCTTGCGGCGTGGCTGTGGGCGCTAACCCGCTCGAAGCCTACCAGAAGGCGTTCCAGACAGACCCGACCTCCGCGTTCGGCGGCATTATCGCATTCAACCACACTCTGGACGGCGCAGCGGCAGAAGCCGTTTCCAAGCAGTTCGTCGAAGTATTGATCGCGCCGGACTATACCGAGGAAGCCCTGGAGATATTCAAAGCCAAGGCCAATGTGCGCGTGCTCAAGATTGCATTGCCAAGCGGTGGCGACAGCGCATGGAGCCGTGGCCGCAACTCGCACGACACCAAGCGCGTCGGTTCCGGGCTGTTGATCCAGACCGCGGACAACCATGAAATCAGCATTGATGACATCAAGGTGGTCACCAAGAAGCAACCGACGCCGGAACAGCTGGAAGACCTGCTGTTCGCCTGGCGCGTCGCCAAGTACGTGAAATCCAACGCCATCGTCTTCTGCGGCAACGGCATGACCTTGGGCGTGGGCGCAGGCCAAATGAGCCGCGTCGACAGCACCAAGATCGCCGCGATCAAGGCGCAAAACGCCGGCTTGACCTTGCAAGGTTCCGCCGTGGCGTCCGATGCGTTCTTCCCGTTCCGCGACGGCGTAGACGTCCTGGCGGAAGCCGGCGCCACCTGCGTGATCCAGCCGGGCGGCAGCATCCGCGACGACGAGGTGATTGCGGCGGCGGATGAGCATGGGCTGGTGATGGTGTTCACCAACATCCGCCACTTCCGCCATTGATCGTCACTGGCAAAGCGCCGCTGGCTGCGTTGCACCTCCTTGCCGTACTCGTTTGTACTGTCTGCGTCGGTGCGCCTTGCCAGCAACGCTTTGCCAATGACTCTGCTGGTTGAAGCCACATAAAACCAGGAAACGTTAAAATATCAGCGTGTTTGGCTAATTGATAATCAAAGGGTAAAGATGAAAGTTCTAGTGATAGGCGGCGGCGGACGTGAGCACGCACTGGCATGGAAGCTCGCGCAGAGCGAGCGGATCAGCCGCGTATTTGTGGCGCCGGGCAACGCAGGCACCGCGCTTGACCCCGACATGGTCAACGTGCCCATCACCAAAGTTGCCGAACTGGTCGAGTTTGCGCAGAAGGAGCAGATCGGCCTCACCGTCGTCGGCCCCGAGGCGCCGTTGTCGCAGGGTGTGGTCGATGCGTTCCGCGCCGCCGGCCTGAAGATTTTCGGCCCGACCCAGGCCGCCGCGCAGCTCGAGAGCTCCAAGGATTTCGCCAAGGCGTTCATGATCCGCCACAACATCCCGACCGCGGCCTACGCCACGTTCACCGATGCCACCGCCGCGCATGACTACGTCGAGCGGCAAGGTGCCCCTATCGTGATCAAGGCCGACGGCCTGGCCGCAGGCAAGGGCGTGGTGGTCGCGATGAATGAAGACGAGGCGCATGCCGCGATCGACGCCATGCTTGCCGACAACAAGCTCGGCGCTGCTGGCGCGCGCGTGGTGATCGAGGAATTCCTCACCGGCGAGGAAGCCAGCTTCATCGTCATGGTCGACGGCAAACATATCCTGCCGCTCGCCACCAGTCAGGACCACAAACGCCTGCTGGACGGCGACCAAGGCCCGAACACCGGCGGTATGGGCGCGTATTCCCCCGCTCCCGTCGTCACGCCGGACATCCACGCCAAGGTCATGCGCGAGATCATCGACCCTACCGTGGCAGGCATGGCGAAAGACGGCATTCCCTATACCGGCTTCCTCTATGCCGGCCTCATGATCGGCGAAGACGGCAGCCTCAAGACCCTGGAATTCAACTGCCGCATGGGCGACCCGGAAACCCAGCCCATCATGCTGCGCCTCAAGAGCGATCTGGTCGGCCTGGTGGAGCATGCGGTCAACGGCACGTTGAATGAGACCAAGACTGACTGGGACCGCCGCAGCGCGCTCGGCGTCGTGCTGGCATCCGCCAACTATCCTGACACACCGCGCCTGGGCGATGAAATCACCGGCCTGCCGAAAGAACTCACGGACGCCCATGTATTCCACGCCGGCAGCGTCATCAAGGACGGCAAGGTGGTTACCAGCGGCGGCCGCGTATTGTGCGTAGCGGCGCTGGGCGAAACCGTGAAGTATGCCCAGTCGCAGGCCTACAAGATTGCCGACGGCATCAAGTTCGACGGCATGCAGTTCCGCACTGACATCGGCTATCGCGCCGTCAAGTCCTGACAAGAAACATTGGCATGCGAGCACGCGCACTACAGCATTTCCTGCGTAGCGGCGGTGTCATCGCCTACCCGACCGAGTCCTGCTTCGGACTCGGTTGCGACCCCACCAACCATCATGCCCTCAAGCGCTTATTGCGCATCAAGGGCCGCCCGCAGCGCAAGGGGCTGATCGTGATTGCACATCAGTTTGCGCAATTGCGCAAACTGATCGCGCCGGTCACGACGGAACAGAAACAGCGCATGTTCACCCGCTGGCCCGGGCCGCATACCTGGCTGGTGCCTGCGTCGCAACGTTGCCCCGCATTGCTCAGGGGCAAGCACACATCCCTGGCGGTGCGCGTCACCGCCAACCCATTCGCGGCGAATCTCTGCCGCAACGCTGGCATGGCGCTGGTTTCCACTAGCGCCAACCACAACGGCCGGGTTCCGGCCAAAACCACTCGCGAATGCCATCGCCTGTTTGGCAGCCGTGTCAGGGTACTGCCCGGCAGGACTGGTGGCGCGAGCAAACCTTCGACCATACAGGATCTCATCACTGGCAAGATTCTACGCCCGTGAAGCATTGAGACCCGGTGACACCTGGAGAGCTTCATGAACTCAAATGCAATCTTCGACTACCTTCAAGGCCTGCAAGCCCGCATCGTGGAAGCCATCGAGCTGGTGGACGGCAAGCGCTTCCTGCACGATAGCTGGCAGCGAGCGGAAGGCGGCGGCGGGACTTCCTGCATGCTGGAAGAGGGCAATGTGTTCGAGCGCGCCGGCATTGGCTTCTCCCACGTTATCGGCAGCAAGCTGCCGCCATCGGCTAGCGTCGCCCACCCCGAGGCGGCAGGCCGCAGCTGGCAGGCCATGGGGGTCTCGCTGGTGTTTCACCCGCGCAACCCCTACGTCCCCACCGTGCACATGAACGTGCGCTTCTTCGTGGCGGAAAAACCCGGAGAGGCGCCGATCTGGTGGTTCGGCGGCGGCATGGACCTCACGCCTTACTACGGTTTCGAGGAAGACGCCGTGCATTTCCACCGCACCTGCCGCGACGCGGTAGCGCCGTTCGGCGAGCAGTACTACCCGCGCTTCAAGAAAGAATGCGACGAATATTTCTATCTCAAGCACCGCAAGGAAGCGCGCGGCATCGGCGGCATCTTCTTTGACGACTTCAGCGAACTGGGCTTCGAGCAGAGCTTCGCATTCCAGCGCAGCGTCGGCGATGCCTTCATCAATGCCTACCTGCCTATCGTGCAGCGGCGTAAGGATATTCCATACGGCGAGCGCGAACGCGACTTCCAGGCCTACCGCCGCGGCCGCTACGTCGAATTCAACCTGATCTACGACCGCGGCACCATTTTCGGACTGCAATCCAACGGCCGTACCGAGTCCATCCTGCTGTCCATGCCGCCTATCGTCAAATGGCGCTACGACTGGAAGCCGGAAGCAGGCTCGCCGGAAGCCAGGCTCTACAGCGATTTCATCACCGGGCGCGACTGGCTCACGGAAAACAAATAAGCCAGGCACCCCAGCATGCCCGGGCCGGGGAAATTTAAAGCCCGGGCATAATTCGTGCATACTAGAAAAACAAAAAAACGGGGAGTTCCTATGCTTGCACAGCTATTCCGCACCAAACCGGTTGAAATAGGCCGCCACAGCGGCCTGAAGAAATGCCTGTCGGCATTCGACCTTGCCTTGCTCGGGATAGGCTGCGCCATCGGCACCGGCATCTTCGTGCTCACGGGTATTGCCGCCGCCGTATACTCGGGCCCTGCCGTGGTGATTTCCTTCGTCATTGCCGGGCTGGCCGCCGCCTTTGCCGGCTTTGCCTATGCCGAGCTCGCCTCCTCGGTCGGCGGCTCCGGCAGCGCCTATGGTTACAGCTACGTGGCGTTCGGCGAGTTCATTGCCTGGACGATCGCCTGGATATTGCTGCTGGAATACGGCGTGGGCGCCGCCGCGGTGGCCAACGGCTGGTCAGGCTACTTCATCAACACCCTGGCCAACTTCGGCATCGTCATCCCCGAAGACTGGACCAAGGCGCCAAGCCAGGGCGGCATCATCAACCTGCCCGCTTTCGGCATTATCTGGCTGCTGGTGTTCGTGCTCATCAGCGGCGTCAAGCAAAGCTCCACCGTCAACAACGTCATGGTGGCGATCAAACTCAGCACCATCGCCATTTTCCTCGCCATCGCCGTCGGCCATATCAATAGCGACAACTGGCAACCCTTCATGCCGTTCGGCTGGTTCTCCAGCCAGGCGGACGGCAGCAATATCGGCATCCTGGCGGGCGCCTCCCTGGTATTTTTCGCCTATTTCGGCTTCGATGCCGTCTCCACCGCCGCCGACGAAGCCCGCAATCCGCAACGCGACCTGCCGATCGGCCTGATTGCCTCCGTCACCTTCTGCACCCTCGTCTATATCCTGGTCTCGGGCGTGCTGACCGGCGTGGTGCACTATTCCGACCTCAACGTATCCTCCCCTGTCGCCTATGCGCTGAGCAAGCTGGGGTACGGCTGGTCGTCCACCCTGGTCGCCACCGGCGTATTGGCAGGCTTGATCACGGTATTGCTGGTATTGCTGTACGGCCTCACCCGCATCCTCTACGCCATGAGCCGCGACGGACTGATTCCCGCCGCATTCTCCAAGGTCAACCCGGACCGCCAGTCGCCGACCCGCGTGATCCTGTTCTGCGGCAGCATCATCTCCATCGTCGCTGGCTTCTTCCCGCTTGGCACCCTGGCCGAGACCGTCAACATAGGCACTCTTGCAAGCTTTGTCATGGTGTGCGTCGGCGTCATCGTCTTGCGCAAACGCCAGCCCGACCTGCATCGGCCTTTCAAGAATCCAGGCGGCCCTATCATTCCTATCCTCGGCATCATCTCCTGCAGCGCCCTCATGGCGTTCCTGCCTAGCGAAACCTGGCACCGCTTCCTGGTATGGGTAGGCATCGGCATCGTCATGTATTTCGCCTACTCCATGCACCACAGCAAACTCAGGCAACGCACTAGCTGATAATTCCCAAGGGCAAGCGCAGCGATGCAAGTGCGGGTTTGACGTTGGTTTCCCCGTCTGGCTGCGCCGAGTAGCGCAGTGCTGGATGGAAATAAGGCTTGCGTCTGTTTGAGCGCAGCGAGTTCAGCAAGCCGCCATCCAGCACGAGCAACGCAGGGAACCGGGAGCTTTGCTCCCGGCGTAGACTCCGGGGTCGCCTTTTGTTTGGTCCCTTTATTTTGGCGAAGCAAAATAAAGGGACTCGCTGGCAAGCGAAAGGCAATGGGTCAATAGTCTGCAATAATGGTTAAGACCATTCTTCCTTCAACTACTCAACCTCATCAAGCTCAACGTTTTTCGGTCTTCATCAATACTGCAATTGGCGAGAGGATGAGTTTCGCCCCTCCGGGCGAGTCCATTTCTTTTGCTTCGCCAAAAGAAACAGGACCAAAGAAAAGGCGACCCGGTTGTCTGCGTCCCTACACTTCGTTCCGGGCAACCTGCGTTGCTCGCTTTTAATGGGGACTGGCTGAACTCGCTGCGCTCAGACAGACGCCAGTCCTGATCCATTAAAAGCTGCGCTACTCGGCGCAGCCAGACGGAAGGAAAAACCAACCCTTGGCTTCGCTGCACTCGCCCTTGGTTTTTTGGGCAAAAAAAAGCCAGTCCACAAGGGACTGGCAAGAAGGGACTACTAAAATGGAGATGAGCCCTGCCTCTCGGCAGGGGTACTGCCTAAAGATGGTTTAGAGGCTGAATACGTTGAGTGCGCCACCGCCTGGTGCCGCATTCCACTCCTTCAACTCCTTGTAACCACCTGCTGCGCCCAGACCTTCGTTGTCGTTGGTCAGGCCCAGGTTCATTGCCACACCTGCCCAGCCACCGATGCCGGAGAGAATTGCGACGTATTGCTTGCCCTTGTGGCCATAGGTGATCGGGTTACCGACCACGCCGGAGCCTACGCGGAATTTCCAAAGTTCCTTGCCGCTCTTGGCGTCGACAGCCTTGAACCAGCGATCCAGCGTGCCGTAGAAGACGACATCGGACGCAGTCGCCAAGGCGCCGCTCCAGACCGAGAACTTCTCTTTCTTGTACCAGGCTTGCTTGCCCTTGAGGCCATCCCAGGCCATGAAGCCGCCCATGACGCCGTCAGGGCCGGGGTACATGCTCAGGGTGGCGCCGACCCAGGGCTGGCCGGCCACGTATTTCACTTCGACCGGCTCGTAGTCCATGCAGACATGGTTGAGCGGCACGTAGAACAGCTTGGTCTTGGGAGAGTACGCAGCAGGTTGCTGGTCCTTCACGCCCAATGCCGCAGGGCAGATGCCCGTGACGTTCACGTCCTCATGGGTGGAGAACTTGGGGTCTTTTTGCGGGATGCCGGTCACGAGGTCAATGCCAGTCGCCCAGTTGACGAACGGGTGCATCTTTTCCGCCACCAGCAGCTTGCCGGTCTGGCGGTCCAGAGTGTAGCCGAAGCCGTTGCGGTCGAAATGGGTGGCGAGCTTCTTACCGTCCGCATCCCAGAGGATGGTTTCGTTGACGGCATCGTAGTCCCACTCATCATGCGGCGTCAGCTGGTAGCCCCACTTGGCAACGCCAGTGTCCAGGTCGCGCGCGAAAATGGTCATGGACCATTTGTTGTCGCCGGGACGCACGTCCGGGTTCCAGACGGATGGGTTGCCGGTGGAGTAGTAAACCAGGTTCAACGCCGAATCGTAGGAGTACCAGCCCCAGGTCGCGCCGCCGCCCTGTTCCCAGCCATTCTTGGTCGCTTGCGGCTTAAGCCAGGTCTTCACGCCAAGGTCTTTTTCAGGGAATTTCAGCTTGTCCTTGGGCAGGGCCTTGTAGGAGCCGCCTTCCTTGTTGCCGCCGTTCACGTCTTCATATACGGACAACGAGCTGTAGTGAGGGTTGTCCTTGTTGAAATCCTTGCCGATCAGCACTTCGCTATCGGGACCGGTGCTGTAGGCGCGCCAGGCAATCGAGCCATCCTTGATGTTGTAGGCTGTGAGGTAGCAACGCACGCCGTATTCGCCGCCCGAACATCCGGTGATGACCTTGTCCTTGAACACGTGGGGCGCATTGGTGGTGGTAGCGCCTTGCTTAACGTCGACAACGTCTACGTCCCAAACTTTGGCGCCGGTCTTGGCGTCCAGGGCAACCAGCTGGCCGTCGTTCTGCTGCAGGAATATCTTGCCGTCGCCGTAGGCGAGGCCGCGGGTGACGTTATCGCAGCAGAGCAATGCCTGCACGGAAGGATCCTGCTTGGGGAAGTAGGACCACTTGATCTTTTCCTCGTTGTTCAGGTCGAGCGCATAGACATTGTTAGGGAACGCCGTGGTGAAGTACATCGTGTCGCCGATCACCAGCGGTGCGCCTTCGTGGCCGCGGTTAACGCCGGTCGCAAACGTCCAGCTTGCCTTCAGGTTCTTGACGTTGGATTGGTTGATCTGGGACAGCTTGCTGTAGCCAGTGCTTGCATAATCCTTGCGCTGCGCTACCCATTGGTTGTCGTCCTGGATCAGCTTTGCCAGATCATCTGCCGCAAAAGCAGGAATGGATGCCAGGCCGATCAGGCTGGCACCCAGTGCTATTTTCAAATGCTTCGCTTTCAAGGGATATTCTCCATAGTATGTTTGTTGTTTTATTGCTGGCCGATGCTCTCCACCTCAGCCAGCACCATGACCATGCCTGGTCATCAACTTGCAGGCCCTATTCAGCAATCCCCATGCCAATTGAAACAACTGTCGGGAATATTTCCTGAAAACCATGAAAAAATAATACGTTGCCATATGAATTTATTCCTAACTATCGACTCAAACCCGTCGTAATCAGTTGTCACGAAATTGCACAAGTGCTACATTTGGGAACAGTTCCTAATATCAATCATGAAGTCCACCATGCATCACCCCATGACAAAGTCCCTGCAGGAAATCGAGCATGCAAGGCTGCAGTTCCTCGAGCAAGGCAATATGGCGGAAGGCGTGGTGAACAAGACGATCGCGCGCTCCTGGCAGCGCAGCCTGGACAATGGCATCAACGCCTCCCAGCCCTTGAGCACGGCGACGCTGAACCGGGTGGAGCTGGAGAAGAAACGCAGCAAGCACCATTTGCTGCTGACTCAGGCCAAGCCCGAGATCACCGCGCTATACGAGCAGATTGCCCACTCTTACAGCATGGTGGCGCTCACCGACGCGGAAGGCGTCATCCTGCATAGCGAAGGCCAGCACTTGCTGGTCGACCTTGCGCCTAGCGAAATCATGAGCCCGGGCTATTCGTGGTGCGAGCAGGAACGCGGCACCAATGCCATCGGCACGGCGATCGTGGAACGGCAGCCGGTGGCGGTACAAGGTGCGGAACACTTTGTCGAGCAACTGCACGGCTTCAGTTGCTATGCCGTGCCTATTTTCGGCCCCAACCAGCAACTGCTTGGCACGCTCAACGTCACCAATGCGTTTGCCGCCCACCAGCAGCACACACTGGCGCTGGTGAAGATGGCCACCCAACAGATTGAAAATCGCGTATTCAGAGCTTGCTACCAAGGGCCGGTAGCGCTGTACTTCCATACCGCCGCCGATTTTATCGGCTCGGCTTGGGAAGGGAATGCGGTATTTTCGCGCGAGGGAGAGCTACTTGCCATCAACCGCAACGGGCTGGGCCTGCTGGGCCTGAAAAGCCCGCCCGTGCATTTCCACGCCATGTTCCTTGAGCCGTTCGCCCACGCCTGCAACGAACATCGGCAAAACGCTCCGCTAGCGCTCACACTCGCGAACGGCGAACCCGTCTACGCAAAACTCAGCATTGAACCGGAAGCAACGGTAAGCAACAGAATCGCGGGCATACGCCCTGCCCCCAGGCCGGCTGGCTCTGCAATCGTCATGACCGGCGATGACCCGCGCATCGCCGAAATATTGAGCCAGGCGAAGCTGGTCATGGACCAGGACATTTCCATCCTGATCCAAGGGGAGACCGGCGTCGGCAAGGAATTGCTTGCCAGCACCATCCACCAGGGCAGCGCCCGCGCCAACGGCCCGCTGGTCGCCATCAATTGCGCCGCATTGCCGGAGGGGCTGATCGAGGCGGAGCTGTTCGGCTACGAGGAAGGCGCCTTCACCGGCGCGCGCCAGAAAGGCAGCCAAGGCAAGATCGAGCAGGCGCATGGCGGCACCTTGTTCCTTGATGAAATCGGCGACATGCCCTTGCTGCTGCAGGCCCGGCTGTTGCGCGTGCTGCAGGAACGCAGCATTACCCCGCTGGGCGGCAGCAAATCGAGGAAACTGGATTTCGCCGTGATCAGCGCCACCAACCAGAAATTGCAGGAGAAAGTGGCCGAAGGCACATTCCGCAAGGATCTCTACTACCGCCTGAACGGCATCAGCCTGACATTGCCGCCCTTGCGGGAGCGGCAGGATCTGCTGTCCATCATCCGCAGTATCATGGCCACGGAAAGCGGCGGCGATGTTGCTATCCATGAGGAAGTGCTCAGCCTGTTCCGCCAGCATCCCTGGCCGGGCAATATCCGCCAGCTGCACAATGTGCTGAAAACCATGCTGGCCCTGGCGGCAGGCAAGCCTTTGCAGCGTCAGCACCTGCCCCCCGGCTTCATGGACGAGCTGGATGACGCCGTCCTTGAGCCAAAAAGCACCGGCCTTGCCGCAGGCTCCATCGACGATATCACCAATGAAGCGGTCAAGCTGGCGCTGCAGCACCACGAAGGCAATATCTCCGCCGCGGCACGCGAGCTGGGCATGAGCCGCAACCGCTTCTACCGCAAGCTCAAGGCGCTGGGACTGGCCTGAGCATAGGCAAGAACCAGAGCGTTACGCTGTCCCGCCGTTAATCCAACAAAAAAGCCAGTCAACTATTTGACTGGCTTGCTTCAAGCAACTAACTGCATCCACGGCTACAAGGTCAATATCCACTGCACGATGACCTTGATATCCTCGTCCTTCACCTGAGGACTGTTCGGCCCCATGGGCACCGGTCCCCAGACGCCGCTGGTGCCGTTCTTGACCCGGCCGATGAGCTTGGCCTCCACCCCGGGCTCGCCGCGGTACTTGGCTGCGATATCCTGCAATGCCGGGCCAATGACCTTTTGCTTGATCGTGTGGCAAGCCAGGCAACCGTTTTTCTGTGCCAGCGACTCCGCCACCTTTGCATCCACCGCTGCCGCCTGCCCAGCCATGAGCAAGCAGCTCGCGGCCACCAATATGCGCATGATTGTCTTCATTCATTCTCCTTGGGAGCTTGCACTCCCGCTGAATAGCGTTACAACGGCCGGCGCTTGGCAATACATCCATTGCCAATCAACATAACCCGGCTACAAACTTTCAGTGCTGTACTGCACGCTCAGGGTATGAGAAGTGCCGGGCTCGACGGTGACGACATTGCCCCTGACGTTGGAAGTCTCGACGCATACCATCTGCCGCCAGCCATGGTGGCTGCCCAGGTCGCCAATTTCGGCCGCCTTGCGTTCCCATGGCGTCCAGACCACGGTGGAATGGCTGCCGGATTTCTCGATGACGATCTTGCGACGCAAGCCTGGGTCTTCCAGCACACAGGTCGACTCGGTATTCAGGTAAACCCGGTCCACCTCGTCATTGAAGCTAATGTCGCCGGACTGGCGCTTGCGGGCGTAGTCCTCGACCTTGTCCTCATACTCAGTATGATCCAGCCCGAGCACCTTGACCACCTCGATATCGCTGACCTGGAAATAGGTATGCAGGGCCTCGCCGATCACAAACGGCTCATTACCCTTATTGGTGGTGGTCAGCGCCATCTTGAGCGTAGGGCCGATGTTGACGGTCAAGGTCAATTCGCAATCGTAAGGCCACTGTTTTTCCACCTGGCGGCTCTCCACCAGCCTCAAGACAAGGCTGGTCGTGTTGTCCGCCTCAGCCTTGGCGTCGATCACTTCCCATGGCACCACGCGGGCAAAACCGTGCGGACAGAGGGTCTCATCGGTGGCATGCGGGCCGAACCACGGCCAGCAGACCGGCACGCCGCCACGGATAGAGCGTCCGGCGACGAAGCGCGCCTGGTCGGACAGCCACAACACCGGCGCCTCGGCATGGCGCGGGTTCCATTGCATGACGTGGCCGCCTTGCAAGGCGACCTTGGCGGTGGCATGCGGGTTTTCGATTTCCAGCGTCACCAGCCCGTTCAGATCTGCGGAAAAATGGATTTTATGCCCGACCCCGTACCGGGCATTCAATTCGTGTACTGATTGCATACGCTCTTTTAAAACTGATTGATGAATTCTTCTTATTATTCTCGATGCTGCCTACTTCTCGATCTGGCTGACGTCGCGCACCGCTCCCTTGGCCGCGGACGTGCTCATTGCAGCATACGCACGTAATGCAACGGATACATGACGCTGACGGTTGACCGGCTTCCACGCATCTTTGCCGCGCGCCTCCATCGCGGCACGCCGGTGTGCAAGCACTTCGTCCTTGACCGCCAAGTGGATGGTACGGTTGGGGATGTCGATCTCGATGATGTCGTTTTCCTCCACCAGGCCGATCGCGCCGCCCTCGGCAGCCTCGGGCGAGGCATGGCCGATGCTCAGGCCGGAAGTACCGCCGGAAAAGCGCCCGTCGGTCAGCAGAGCGCATGCCTTGCCCAGCCCCTTGGATTTCAGGTAGCTGGTCGGGTAGAGCATTTCCTGCATACCAGGGCCGCCGCGCGGGCCTTCATAGCGGATGATGACAATGTCGCCCGCCTCGATCTTGTCGGCCAGGATGCCGGCGACGGCATCGTCCTGGCTCTCGAAGATACGCGCACGGCCCGTGAACTTGAGGATGCTGTCGTCTACGCCCGCGGTCTTGACGATGCAGCCATCCAACGCAATATTGCCGTAAAGCACCGCCAGGCCGCCGTCCTGCGAGTAGGCATGCGCCTTGTCGCGGATGCAGCCTTCCTTGCGGTCGGTATCCAGGTCGGGCCAAAGCATGGACTGGCTGAAGGCAATCGTCGTGGAAATGCCGCCCGGGGCCGCACGGTAGAACTTCTTCACATCCTCGTCCGTGGTGGTCATGATGTCCCACTTGTCCAATGCCTCGCCCAAGGTAGGGCTATGCACGGTCGGGGTATCGCGGTGGATCAGCCCGGCCCGGCTCAACTCACTCAAAATGCCCATCACTCCGCCCGCGCGGTGCACGTCCTCCATATGGTACTTGGCCGTGGCAGGCGCCACCTTGCTGACGCAAGGCACGCCGCGCGAAATGCGGTCGATATCAGCCATGGTGAAATCCACTTTGGCCTCGTGCGCCGCTGCCAGCAGGTGCAACACGGTATTGGTCGAGCCACCCATGGCGACATCCAGGCTCATGGCGTTCTCGAACGCCTTGAGGTTGGCGATGCTGCGCGGCAACACGCTTTCGTCATCCTGCTCGTAATAGCGTTTGGTGATTTCCACGATCAGGCGGCCCGCCTTGAGGAACAGCTCCTTGCGCGCGGCATGCGTGGCCAATGTGGAACCGTTGCCAGGCAGGCTCAGGCCCAGCGCCTCGGTCAGGCAGTTCATCGAATTGGCGGTAAACATGCCGGAACAGGAGCCGCAGGTCGGGCAGGCGGAACGCTCGATCGCGTCGGACTCTTCATCAGACACATTGCTGTCCGCAGCCGCTACCATGGCATCCACCAGGTCAAGCTTGTGCACGTTGCCTTGCCAGTTGACCTTGCCGGCCTCCATCGGGCCGCCCGAGACGAATACCACTGGGATATTCAAGCGCAGCGCCGCCATCAGCATGCCCGGGGTGATCTTGTCGCAGTTGGAAATGCATACCAGGGCATCGGCACAGTGAGCGCTCACCATATACTCCACGGCATCGGCGATCAGGTCGCGGCTGGGCAGGCTGTAGAGCATGCCGCTATGCCCCATAGCGATACCGTCGTCCACGGCGATGGTGTTGAACTCCTTGGCGACGCCGCCCGCACGCTCGATCTCGCGCGCCACCAGCTGCCCCAGGTCCTTGAGGTGCACGTGGCCAGGCACGAACTGGGTAAAGGAATTGGCGATCGCAATGATCGGTTTCTGGAAGTCGTCCTCCTTCATCCCGGTGGCGCGCCAGAGCGCGCGCGCGCCCGCCATATTGCGGCCATGGGTGGAGGTTCTGGAGCGGTATTGCGGCATAAAAACCCTAAACTGAACGTATAATTAAGGGATTTTACTCCAATCCAAGGGCCAATCCCAATGCTTGTTCACCCACAATTTGATCCGGTTGCCATTCACCTGGGCTCGTTCGGCATTCATTGGTATGGCCTGATGTACCTCATCGGCTTCCTGGCTTTTCTCTGGCTCGGGCGCTGGCGCATCGCCCACCAGCCGTGGTGGTCGCAGGCAGGCTGGACGCCCAAGACGCTGGACGACGCCCTGTTCTATGGCGCGCTGGGCGTCATCCTCGGCGGCAGGCTAGGCTATGCATTGTTCTACCAGCACGAGTACTACCTGGCCCACCCGCACGAGATTCTCTTCCTCTGGCAAGGCGGCATGTCCTTCCACGGCGGCTTCATCGGCGTCATGGCCGCCATGCTGCTGTTCGCGAGACGGCGCGGCCTGACCTTCTTCGGCATCATGGACTTCGTCGCGCCGTTGGTGCCTGTCGGCCTGGGCGCGGGACGCATGGGCAACTTCATCAACGGCGAGCTATGGGGCCGCGCCAGCGATGCGCCCTGGGCCATGGTGTTCCCGCAAGTGGACAATATCGCGCGCCACCCCTCGCAGCTTTACGAATTCCTGCTCGAGGGCGTCGTGCTGTTCATCCTGCTCTGGTGGTATTCCAGCAAGCCCCGCGCCAGGGGCTCAGTGTCTGCACTGTTCCTGATCGGCTACGGCAGCTTCCGCTTCCTGGTGGAATTCACGCGCGAGCCGGACAGCTTCCTCGGCCTGCTGTCGCTAGGCTTGAGCATGGGTCAGTGGTTGAGCCTGCCGATGGTGATTGCGGGAATATGGCTGTTAATTGTGAGCTTGCGTCAATCACCAAAAGCATGATCGCCAAGGCAGGTTTCACGCCTGCATAGCCAGGATTGCTATCGTTGCAGCGGGAAATAAGCGTAAGCGCTTAGAGAGTCCCCTAAGGCTAATATCTAAGCGCTATTCCCGCTAATCGCCCTCCAAACTGTACCCTAAAAATTCCCCCGTTTCTGTATCTGGTTTCCTTCCGTTTGCTCCCTTACGATTGTTGCAATCGTCATTGTGTATTCACAGCGTCGGCCCGCCTTCGCGGATGCCGGCCTGATTTTTGAACAAACGTAGGAAGATATGTCGCAACCTAAAGCCGCCATCAAGCCTTACCACCACCCTGCCGCCGGCTGGGGGGCACTGAAGCAAGTTGCCGCGCAGCTCGCGCTGCAGAAGATTCCCGTCAAGGGCGTCATGACCCTGCTTTCGCAGAACCAGCCTGACGGCTTTGACTGTCCTGGTTGCGCATGGCCTGACAAGGAGCACACATCCACCTTCGAATTCTGCGAGAACGGCGTCAAGGCCGTGGCGGCTGAAGCAACCGCCAAGCGCGTGCCGCCGGAGTTCTTCGCCAAACACACGGTCACCGAGCTGATGGAGTGGAGCGATTTCGACCTGGAAAACGAGGGCCGCCTCACCCATCCGATGCGCTACAACCCGGCTACCGACAAGTACGAGGAAGTATCCTGGGACGGCGCTTTCGAGCTGATGGCCGAACACCTGAACGCGCTTGCCGACCCGAACGAGGCGATCTTCTATACCTCGGGCCGCGCCAGCAACGAGGCAGCCTTCCTCTACCAATTGTTCGTGCGCGAGTTCGGCACCAACAACTTCCCGGACTGCTCCAACCTCTGCCACGAATCCACCAGCATGGCCTTGCCTCCCACCGTGGGCGTCGGCAAGGGTTCGGTGACGCTGCATGACTTCGAGCATGCCGACACCTTGCTGATTTTCGGCCAGAACCCCGCCACCAACCACCCGCGCATGCTGGGCGAGTTGCGCGAGGCCGCCAAGCGCGGCGCGCGCATCGTGGCGATCAACCCATTGAAGGAACGCGGCCTGGAACGCTTCGCCGACCCGCAAAGCCCGTTCGACATGTTGTCGTTCAAGGGCAGCAAGATCAGCGACATGTTCATCCAGCCCAAGCTGGGCGGCGACTTGGCGCTGATCAAGGGCATGATCAAGTTCGTCATCCAGTGGGACGACGAGGCGATCAGGAACGGCACCGAGCGCGTGGTGGACCTGGAATTCATCGAGCAACACACCAATGGCTTCGAGGCGATCGCCGAGGATGCGCGCCAGGAAAGCTGGGACCTGATCGTGGAGGAATCCGGCGTGCCATTGGCACAGATCGAGGAAGTGGCGCGCATCTACGCCACCGGCGACCGCGTGATCTCGACCTGGGGCATGGGCATCACCCAGCACAAGCATGGCGTCGCCACCATCAAGACCCTGGTCAACTTGATGCTGCTGCGCGGCAATATCGGCAAGGAAGGCGCTGGCCTATGCCCGGTGCGCGGCCACAGCAACGTGCAGGGCAACCGCACCGTGGGCATCTACGAAAAGATGCCGCTGGCCTTCCTGGAAAGCCTGGAACGCGTATTCGATATCAAGGTGCCGAAAGAGCCGGGCTACGATGCCGTTGCCGCCATCCAGGCGATGATAGACGGCAAGGCCAAGTTCTTCTTTGCGCTTGGCGGCAATTTCTCGATCGCCACGCCCGATACCGACCGCACCTGGGAAGGCTTGCGCAATTGCGACCTAACCGCCCACGTCACCACCAAGCTCAACCGCAGCCACCTCGTACACGGCAAGGAAGCCTTGATATTGCCGTGCCTGGGCCGCACCGAGATCGACACCCAGGAAACCGGGCCGCAAGGCGTGACCGTGGAAGACTCCATGAGCATGGTGCATATCTCCTACGGCATGAATAAGCCAGCCTCGCCGCACCTGCTGTCCGAGCCTGCCATCGTCGCGCGCATGGCGCATGCGGCGCTCAAGCACAGCAAGACACCGTGGCTGGAATACATCAAGGATTACAGCAAGATTCGCGACGTCATCGAGCAGACCTTGCCAGCGGCCTTCAAAGACTACAACGAGCGCATCAAGCATCCGGGCGGTTTCCGCCTGCCGGTGCCGTCCAGCGACCGCGTCTGGATCACGCCTTCCGGCAAGGCCGAGTTCACGTTGCAGGAAATCCCGCTCAACTCGCCTATCCACCAGGCGCGCGAGCAATACGGCGACCGGATGTTCGTGCTCATGACCACCCGTTCGCACGACCAGTACAACACCACCATCTACGGCATGGATGACCGCTACCGCGGCGTGTTCGGCCAGCGGCGCGTGGTGTTCATGAACCCGGAAGACATCAAGCGCATGGGCCTCAAGGCCGGCGACTGGGTCAACCTGATCAGCGTCTGGCAGGACGGCATCACGCGCCGCGCCGACAATTTCCTTGTGGTGTCCTACGACATCCCGCAAGGCTGCCTGGGCGGCTACTACCCGGAAACCAACAACTTGGTGCCCCTGGAAAGCGTGGCCGACCTCTCGCACACGCCCACATCCAAGTCTATCCCGGTAATTATCGAGAAGACCCCAGAACAGAAGGTGTCCAATGCTGCTTGATCAAGACCACGCAGAACAGGAAACCGGCGACTTCGCCTCCGACCATGCCCAGCTCGACCAAAGCGCGGTATTGATGCTGGGCATCCTGGAGCTTCTGCATGCCGAGCATGAGGAAGGCCGCGCCCGCGTGCCGCTGGCTGCAATCTGCAAGCGCCTGGGCATCCGCATGAGCACGCTGCAGCGCCTGATGACCGCGCTGGGCGAGCAAGAGCTTGTCGTCGTCTCCACCGAGAAGGAACGCCTGGTCGCCGCGCTGACGGCAGGCGGCGAGGAAATCTCGCAGGCACTGCAGGCCGCCTAGGCCGCCCTGCCGCCGCCCCATCCCTGGCAAAACTCCGGCCGCGCCAGGGCTTGGCTGGAGTACAATGGCAGGCATCAAGGACTCGACCCCTGCCCCGCCCACATGAAGCTTTATGTCTCGTTTGCTGCCCGCATACGCGCGATGATCGATGAAGGCGTATTGCGGCCCGGCGACAAGATTTTCTCGGTGCGGCAGGCCAGCCAGAAATACGGCCTGAGCATCAGCACCGTCCTGCGTGGCTACCTGCTGCTGGAGCAGGAAGGCATCATCAGCAGCCATCCCCAGTCCGGCTACTACGTCACGCCGCGCAAGCGCCTGCAGCAGCGCAACCCGTCGCCGCTGTCCAAGGACATCAACCTGTCCGAGGTCGATGCCAGCAAGCTGGTGCTCACCACGCTCAAGTCCATACGCGAGTTCGGCACCGTGCCGCTGGGTTCGCCCTTCCCGGACCCGCAGCTGTTCCCGCTCAAGAAGATCCACCAATACGAAAAAGCCCTGACCGATGACGAAGGCGAATGGGGCGTACTGAGCGACCTGCCGCCCGGCAACGAAATGCTGCGCCAGCAGATTGCACGCCGCTACCTTGCCAACGGTATGGACGTATCGCCCGACGACATCGTCATCACCCACGGCGCTACCGAGGCCATCACACTATGCCTGCAGGCCGTCGCCAAGGCCGGCGACGTCATTGCTTTGGAGTCCCCGGGCTATTACGCCCTGGCCCATACTGTGGAGCGCCTGGGCATGAAGGTCGCCGAACTGCGTACCGACCCGGACTCCGGCATCGACCTGGATGCATTGCGGGCCACCACCGACAACGTGCGCATTGCCGCCGTGGTACTCACCGCCAACTTTCAGAACCCATTGGGCTTCGTCATGCCGGAGCAGAAGAAACAGGCACTGGTGGAATTCCTGGAAGAACAGCAGATCCCGCTGATCGAGGACGATGTCTACGGAGAGCTGTACTTCAGCGAAACGGCGCCCAGGCCCGCCAAGGCGTTCGACCGTTCCGGGCTGGTGCTGCATTGCTCGTCGTTCTCGAAATCCCTGGCGCCGGGCTACCGCGTCGGCTGGACCGTCGCTGGGCGCTACCGGCAGGAAGTGGAACGCCTGATGTTCCTCAACAGCCTGTCGCTGCCCTCCGCGCCGCAGATCGCGATTGCGAAATTCATGCAGCGCGACAGCTTCGAACAGCACCTCAAGCAATTGCGGCATACCCTGCGCTCGCAATATGTGCTGATCCGCAACGTGATAGAGGAAAGCTTCCCCGCAGGCACACAGCTTTCTGAACCCAAGGGAGGATACGTGATCTGGGTGCGGCTGCCTGCGCAACTGGATGCGCTTAGGCTCTATCGCGCCGCCATCGACAACGGCATCACCGTGGCGCCGGGAACGATCTTTTCGCGCAAGAAAGACCTGACCCACTACATCCGGCTCAATTTCAGCCACTTATGGACATTGGCAATAGAACAGGCGGTCAGGGACGTGGGCGCATTGGCATGCGGGATGCTCGAAGCCGGAGGACATGATTAAGAGTAACTGACCAAACGCAATGCCGCACCACTTCCCTTGCACTGCCGCCCATCCTGAATTTCACTACAACCTTTGACAGGTTTTACTGCTCCTTAGAGCTGCATTGCCAGCCGTCAGCAACAGCGTTTGACGCCATCCCATTTCTGCTGCTGCCAGGCTTTGAAGAATGCTTCCCGGGTCAATGGCGGCCCCTGGTGGCCGTGCCGTTCCTGGTTGGCGGCATATAGCGCCAGATAACGCTCATAGGCGTCATCTCCCGACACCTGGCGCAGGAAGCGCCAGGCCCGGTCAACCGCTTGCCGCCATGCCTGCCACATCACTCGCGCACCCAGGCGTTATCCAGCTTGGTCTCGACATAGGCCGCCTCGACGGATGGGCGCACCGGCTTGCCGCTCAGGCTGCGGTAACTCACGCGCAGCATGTCGATGATCACGATCCATAGCACCGCCACGAAGAACAAGGTCAACACGGCATCCAGCTGCTGGTTGAATATCAATTGCGGCGCCACGGCGGCCTTTTCGGGAGGCAGCGCTCCTGCCGCGAGCTTTGCCGACATGTCGTTGGCGGCCGCGATGAAGCCGACGCGGACGTCCGTACTGGTGATCTTTTCCCAGGCGGCCGTCGTGGTGACCACCACCAGCCAGCCCAGCGGCAAGCCGGTCACCCAGGCATACTTGAGCTTGCCGGACTTGATGAGAATGCCCGTCCCCACCGACAACGCGATCGCCGCCAGCATCTGGTTGGAAATGCCGAACAACGGCCAGAGTATATTCACCCCGCCGTTAGGGTCGATCACACCTATGTAAAGGAAATAGCCCCAGCCGGCCACCACGATCGCGCTGGTCAGCAGCACGGAGGGATACCACGAAGTCCGGCCGATCCTGGGCCAGAAATTGCCGAGCATGTCCTGCAGCATGAAGCGGCCCACGCGGGTGCCGGCATCCAACGTCGTGAGGATGAAGATCGCCTCGAACATGATGGCGAAGTGGTACCAGAGCGCCAGCAGGTGCTCGCCGAACGCGCTGCCGAAGATGCTGGCCATGCCAACCGCGAGCGAAGGCGCGCCGCCGGTGCGGGCAAACAAGGTCGATTCCCCCATCTGGCGCGCCAGCGTTTCCATCTGTTCCACCGTCACCGGGAAACCCCAGCTGGAAATGGTCGCCACCGCATCGGCGGTCTCCTTGCCCACCAGGCCGGCCGGACTGTTGATCGCAAAAAAGACGCCCGGCTCAAGCACCGTGGCTGCGATCATCGCCATGATGGCGACAAACGATTCCAGCAGCATGGCGCCATAGCCGATCATGCGGATATCCGACTCGTTGGCGATCAGCTTCGGCGTGGTGCCCGAGGCGATCAGGGCATGGAAGCCGGATACCGCGCCGCAGGCGATGGTGATGAACACGAACGGGAACAAGGCCCCGCCGAAAATCGGCCCGGTGCCGTCGATGAACTGGGTCAATGCCGGCATCTTGACCTCGGGCTGCAGCAGAACGATGGCTACCGCCAGCAGGAAAATGGTGCCCAGTTTCATGAAGGTGGAAAGGTAATCGCGCGGCGCCAGCAACAGCCACACCGGCAGGATGGCAGCGGCAAAGCCGTAGGCGATCACCCACCAGGCCAGCGTGAGCCCATCATGGTTGAACAGGCTGCCCAGGTAAGGATGGTGATCGATATAGCCGCCGCCGAATACCGAGAGCAGCAGCAACACCACGCCGAGCACCGAGGCTTCCAGCACGCGGCCCGGCCTGATCAGTCGCATGTAGATGCCGACAATCATGGCGATCGGTATCGTGGCCGCCACGGTCGAGGTTGCCCAGGGACTATGCTTCATGGCGTTGACCACCACCAGCCCGAGCACCGCAATCAGGATCACCATGATGGTGAAAGTCCCCACCAGCGCGGCAAAGCCGCCGATCGGCCCCAGCTCATCACGTGCCATCTGCCCCAGGCTTCGGCCGTTGCGTCGCGTCGACAGGAACAGGGTCACCATGTCCTGCACCGCGCCGCCCAGCACCGCGCCCACCAATATCCATAGAGTGCCGGGCAGGTAACCGAACTGCGCCGCCAGCGTCGGCCCCACCAGCGGCCCCGGGCCGGCGATCGCCGCGAAATGGTGGCCGAACACCACCCACTTGTTGGTCGGCACATAATCGCGGCCGTTATCCAGGCGCTCCGCCGGCGTCGCCCGGCTGGCATCCACCATCAGGACACGGGCGGCAATCCAGGCCGCATAGAAGCGGTAGGCGATCGCGAACACACAGACCGCCGCCGCCACGAACCACAGGGCATTGATGCTTTCGCCACGATGCAGCGCGATCCCGCCCACCGCGGAAGCCCCGACGACAGCGACAAGGAGCCAGATCAAGTATTGCAAGGTTTTATTCATTTAGGTTTATGATGTATCCCAATAATGCCCGCCAGTATAAAACCAAATCCGCAGGCTGAGAGCCTATACCCGCTCTTAAAAATCGGCCGGAACAGATATTGCTAGTATCTGCATCCAAACCAACAACATTGAGAGATAAGCATGAAATTGACCTGTGTTAGCCTTTTGACCCTGCTGGCCTTGAGCCTGCCTGCGACGGCGGCACCGGACGACGCGGCGCCGATTGAAACCACGACCGCGAACGGCGACAAGATCCTGCTGCACCCCAACGGCAAGTGGGAATATGTGGACAAGGTGAAAAAAGCCGAAGCGGACAAGGTCGCCAAGCAATACCCTGAAAACCAGGGCTGCCCTCCCGGCACCCAGGGTGGCTTGTTCGGCCTTGGCCGCTGCATCCCTCCTGGCGACAAGGATTTCAACCGCGGCTCCATGAGTGGCAAAGGCCGCTAATCCCTCCTGAGGCGGAGAGCCCGTACCGGTTACGCTTAGAACCTGATCAAAGACTTTTGGTGAGTACGCATGGCTTCAAGAGGCGTCCGGTCAAGGCGCAGTCCGCAGGTAATGCTCATTGCCTTGCCAAGGACTGCAACAGGTAACGAGCACATCTTGGAGCCATACCCTTTGGGTTGGCCTGTTTAAGGTATCTCATAAAAAGTCTTTGATCAGGTTCTAAACTTGCACAGTGCGGTATGCTAGTCATCCCGTGCCAGCCAAAGCGAGGTTCATTCTGCAAGCTCCCAGCCGCCCTTTACGATTGTTCAGCGAGCTCTGGCCGTTATTGCGGCCATACCGCTGGCAAATCCTGCTCGCATTCTGTTTGCTCAGCCTGGCTTCCGCCATCCTGCTACTGGTGCCCTGGGCGTTTCGCGACCTGATCGACCAAGGGTTCGGCACGGATTCCGCCACCACGCAGAGCGTGCAGGACATCAACCGGCATTTCGTCTTCATCTGCGGCCTGGTGATTGTCTGGGCCTTGATCGTGGCATGCCGCTATTTCATCGTTTCCTGGATAGGCGAGCGCGTCACCGCCGACCTGCGATCTCTAGTATATGAGCGAGTGCTCACCCAGTCCCCACAATTCTTCGAGACCTTGCAAACGGGCGAGGTGCTGTCCCGCCTGACCGCGGACACCACCTTGATCCAGACCGTCGTCGGCAGCTCGATCTCGCTGGGATTGCGCAGCCTGTTCCAGTTCATCGGCGGCATGGTGATGCTCGCGGTGACGAGTTGGTACCTATTCAGCCTCAATCTCGGGCTCATGCTGTTGCTGACGCTGCCGATCATGCTGATTGGCAGATCGGTGAAGAAACTGTCGCGGGAATCCCAGGATCGCATTGCCGACAGCTCGGCCATGGCCGGTGAGATACTCAATGCCATGCCGACAGTGCAATCCTTCACCCAGGAACCCCGCGAAAACCAGCGTTTCCGGCACAGCGTGGAAACCAGCTTCAAGGCTGCCGTCCGCCGCATCCGCGTGCGTGCCTTCCTGGCCGCGTTCGTCATTGCCGGCATCAGTGCCGCCATCATCTTCGTCTTATGGCTAGGGGCGCACCAGGTCACGCAAGGCGAGCTCTCAGGCGGCGAGCTTGCCTCCTTTATTCTTTATGCGGCGCTGGTTGCGGGCAGCGTCAGCACCATCGCCGAGGTATGGGGGGACATCATGCGCGCGGCTGGGGCGACAGAGCGCCTGCTCGAACTGCTGAACAGCGAGCCCCCGATCCGCAACCCGTCAACGCCAATGGCGCTGGGCACCACCAGCACGGCGAGCGTCAAGTTCGAGAAAGTGAGTTTTTACTATCCGGCGAAACCTGGTCAGGCAGCGCTTGACCAAATCTCGCTTGAGGTCAATGCAGGCGAAACCGTCGCCCTGGTCGGACCGTCGGGCGCGGGCAAGACCACCCTATTCCAGCTCCTGCTGCGCTTTTACGACATCCACGACGGCGCAATCAGCATCAATGGCCAGGACATCCGCAGCCTATCGCTCAGCACATTGAGAAGCATGATTGCCATCGTGCCGCAGGACCCGGTGATCTTTTCAGCGAATGCGCTTGAGAACATTCGCTACGGTAGGCCTAACGCCAGCGATGACGAGATACAGCGTGCCGCCCGGGCGGCGCAAGCCCATGAATTCATCGAGCGGTTGCCGGAGGGATACTCGACCTTCCTGGGGGAACGCGGTACGCGGCTGTCCGGCGGACAGCGCCAACGCATCGCCATCGCCCGCGCCATTCTCAAGAACGCGCCTATCCTGTTGCTCGATGAAGCGACCAGCGCCCTGGACGCGGAATCGGAAACCCTGGTGCAGCAAGGTCTGGATTCGGCCATGCGCGGCAGGACCACCCTGGTGATCGCCCACCGCCTCGCCACCATACAGAATGCCGACCGCGTCGCGGTGCTGGATCACGGCCGCATTGTCGAAACCGGCACGCCGAATGAATTGCGGCAGCAATCCGGGCTGTATAGCCGTCTTGCCAAGCTTCAACTGGATATCAAGCCCTGACCATGCACCGCAATAAAGCGCCTGTTGCGCAAATGCACTACAAGCGTGCAATTTTTCCGCTATTAATCTAAAGACTCATCGCAAAACCATGTGCTCCGCATGCGGATAGTAAAATTAGAAAGCACAAAACAATATCCAGCCTATATGCAGGTCCTGGAAAACTTGTCCAAGCCATCATATGCACGACATTCGATGCAACATTTGCACCACAGACAGGCATAGACAGTAGGCTGTCATCCTCGCACCGCATCCGCATCATCACAAAGCGCTAACACCGCAGTTACGCAACCGCTCATCCGCCCTGTCATGTCAGCCCGGCATATTTTTTGCTGGGCTTATGTCTGGATACGCTATGAGGCTGCGCCATCGAAGGTGCGGTTCATTCCAGCGTAGCGCAATATCCGCAAATTGATATGAGGACAACGGCGTCCACTTCAGGTATCCCTGGCTCAGGGGTATCGGGAGTGGGCGCTTTTTTATTTTTCAAAGAGGTGCAATGCAATGGCTTATCTCCTACCTTCAGAGTTCGTGACCAAAATGGTCGATGCCGGCGAGTCGAAGATATTCATGTCGACCCGCGATACCGTGATCCGGGCCTATATGGCCGGCGCCATCCTGGCGCTGGCCGCCGTGTTTGCCGTCACGGCTTCGGTGCAGACCGGCTATCCGTTGATCGGCGCCATCCTGTTCCCAGTGGGGTTCGTCATGCTCTACCTGCTGGGTTTCGACCTGCTCACCGGCGTGTTCGTGCTCACGCCCCTGGCCCTGATCGACAAACGCCCGGGCGTCACCATCAAAGGCATTTTGCGCAACTGGGGGCTGGTATTCGTCGGCAATTTCCTCGGCGCGTTCACGGTGGCGGTGTTCATGGCCATCGTCTTTACCTATGGTTTCGCAGCCGAGCCGGACAAGGTGGGCACCATCATCGCCGGCATAGGCGAGAAACGCACGCTGGGCTATGCCGAGTTCGGCGCGGCCGGCATGCTGACGGTATTCATCCGCGCCGTCATGTGCAACTGGATGGTATCCACCGGGGTGGTCGGCGCCATGATTTCCACCAGCGTTTCCGGCAAGGTGATTGCGATGTGGATGCCCATCATGGTGTTCTTCGCGATGGGCTTCGAGCACTCCATCGTCAACATGTTCCTCTTTCCTTCCGCCCTCATCATGGGCGGCAATTTCTCCATCATGGATTACCTGATTTGGAACGAACTGCCCGTCGTGCTCGGCAACCTGGTCGGGGGATTGGCGTTCACCGGGCTCACCCTGTACTCCACCCACGTCAGGACAGCGCCGAAACGCAGCATTGGTTGATATAGCGACGGGCTACGGCGCTCTTCATCGAAGCCGTAGTCCCAACACATCCGCATGAACAATACGCTCGCTATTTCCCTCGGCCAGCATTCCGACCGGGGGCGCAAGGACATCAACCAGGATTTCCATGGCGCCTGCATCCCGCAAGGCCACCAGCTCGCCACCAAGGGCATCGTGGTCGCGCTGGCTGACGGCATCAGCAGCAGCGCCGTCAGCCAGGTCGCCAGCGAATCCGTGATCCGCAACCTGCTCAGCGACTATTACTGCACCTCAGATGCGTGGAGCGCCAAGCATGCCGTCCGTTGCGTATTGAGCGCGGTCAATTCCTGGCTGTATGCCCAGACCCGGCGCAGCCAATACCGCTATGACAATGACAAAGGCTATGTCTGCACCATCAGCGCCCTGGTGATCAAATCCGGCCATGCCCACCTCTTTCATGTCGGCGACACGCGCATCTACAGGCTCAGCGGCCAAGCGCTCGAACAACTCACCGAGGATCACAGGGTCGCCGTCAATTCAGAGCAGAACTACCTGAGCCGGACATTAGGCATAAGTCCGCAGGTCGAGATCGACTACCTTTGCATGCCGGTGGAGGAAGAGGACATCTTCGTACTGGCCTCGGACGGCGTGTACGAACATACGGACGCGCAATGCATCGCCGCCGCCATCGCCAGCAACGCGAATGACCTAGACGCCGCTGCGAGGCGGATCGTGGAAGAAGCCCTTGAGCGCGGCAGCCGGGACAACCTGACGATACAGATTGTCAGGATAGACCGCCTAGACCAGCGCCGGCCCGGCCCGCTCTTGCCGTACCCGAGCCTTCCCGCGCCGCCCTTGTTGGAAGCACGGATGGATTTCGACGGCTACCATATCGTCAGGGAACTGCATCACAGCCACCGCAGCCACCTCTACTTGGCGATCGACAGCGATACCGGCCAGCAGGTGGCGCTCAAAACGCCGTCTACCGACCTGAGTGCAAACGCGGCGCAATTGAACCGCTTCGCGCTCGAGGAATGGGTAGCGCGGCGCATCAACAGCGCTCACGTGCTGAAACCGTGCAAACGCGAACGCAAACCGCAATATCTTTATATCGGCATGGAGTTCATCGAGGGCATCACCCTTGCGCAGTGGATGCGGGACCATCCCAAGCCGGACCTGGAAACGGTGCGCGGCATCGTCGAGCAGGTTGCCAAGGGTTTGCAGGCCTTCCATCGCGCCGAGATGCTGCACCAGGACCTGCGTCCGGAAAACATCATGATAGACCGCAACGGCGTGGTCAAAATCATCGACTTCGGCGCAGTCTGGGTCGCAGGCCTTGAGGAATGCAATGCGCCCGAAACCCTTCCCGTTCCGGGCGCCGTTCAGTACATGGCGCCAGAATACTTCCTCGGCGATGCCGCTTCGGCGCTTTCAGACCAGTTCTCATTGGGCGTCATCGCCTACCAGATGCTCACAGGCAAGCTGCCTTACGGCGCCCAGGCCGCCAAAATCAAGACCCGCGCGCAACTGCAGCGCCTGTCCTATACTTCCGCCATCGACGGGCACAGCAGCATTCCTTCATGGATAGACGACGCGCTGGCGAGAGCAGTGCACCCGGAACCGGAAAAACGCTACCCTGCCTTGTCGGAATTCATTCATGACCTGAGACATCCCAACCGGCAATTCCTCGACAGGCACAGGGGCGGGCTAGTGGAGAAGAATCCTCTCCTGTTCTGGAAGACGACCAGCCTGCTATTATTGCTGCTCGTCGTCGTCCTGCTCTACATCATCAAACTCTCCTGAACCTGCATGCATCCAGAAGAATCAAGGTTCCAGGAAGAAACTTGCTGTTCTGCCGCTGCCTTAGCCGATTGACAATCATCGTTGAACCAGCAACCGCCATGCTGTTGCGCATGATTTTTGCTACCGAGTTTTAATATGAAAGATATTTCTCCCGACCAAACCATCATCCTGGCCAAGATACGGCATATCGAGGAGCTCGAGCGGCTGTCGGTATGCACCGTGTTTGTCGAGACCATCGGCCTGACCATCCACCAGATCCAGGCAGAACGTGGCGCAAGCTGCCTTTACCTGGCTTCAAGCGGCCAGCGTTTCGGCAAGGAACGCAGCGAGATCATCGAGCAGAACCAGGGCCTGGAGCTGAAATTCCGCGAGGCATTGCAACGCCACCTGGACCATAACAGCATGGCCGACGCCAAGCAGCTCACCCTGGTTTCATGGATATTGCTCGGCTTCGACCAGTTGAAATCGCTACGCCACCAGGTGACCTTGCACAAGATTTCATTTCCCGATTGCATACAGTCGTTCAACCGCTTTATCGGCAGCCTGATTTCGCTGATCTTCGACATTACCGACAATGCCGTCAACAGCAAGATTTCCACTTATCTGCTCGCGCTTTACAACCTGGTGCAGGGCAAGGAGTTTGCCGGGCAGGAACGTGCCGTAGGCTCTTATATGTTCGGCTCCGGCCATGTGCAGCAGGAACACCAGCATAAGCTGCTGGAGCTGGTTGCCTTGCAGGACAGGCATTTCGAGCTGTTCTGCCAATTCGGCGGCAGCCCGTTGCAAAAGTCATGGGCGGCTTCGATGGATACCAGCATCCACCAGCGGCACCGGCAATACCGCAACAAGCTCACCCATGCGCAGGACGGCCAAGCCGTGAAAACGCACGACGGGGATGAGTGGTTCGAGCTCTGCAGCCAACGCCTCACCGATATCTGGCATATCCAGTGCCAGCTCATCAAGGGCATGCATGACATGCTGGAGACGCTGGTCAACGACGCGAAGAGCGACCTGGACAAGACCCGCCAGTACCTGCAGAAAGTGCGCCGCCAGCCGGCCCAGCCTGCTGCGTTGGACAGCGCTTTCTTTAATCTCTCCATCCCGGTGGAAAACGCCTACACCTTCCTCGCGCACGACAATCAGCACTCCTACCCCATGGAGTCCATCGTCTCGCTGCTGCAGCAGCAATCGCAGCAGATTGCCGAGATTGAAAACGAGCTGTCGGAAACCAAGAAAGCGCTGGCGGAGAGGAAACAGATCGAACGCGCCAAGGGGCTGCTCATGAGCAAGCGCGGCATCAGCGAGGTCGAGGCCTACAAAATCATGCGCAGCACCGCCATGGAACAGAACCGCAAAATCATCGATGTGGCCGACAACATCCTCGCCAGGCAGAATTCCCTATCCTGAGTGAGGTGATCGTGGTGCAACCGCACTCAGGTGGTGCAACCCGGCGCCGTCAGCCGGAATTAACAAAAATGCCGGAACCTAATAAATATCCTTAAAAAACAAGGAATTTATAAAACAAATTCTATTTGGCACGACAATTGCTGATGCCTGATTGAACAGCGGCAGCCAATGGCGGTTGCCATTGTTCGAGCAGCATCGGCAGCACCACCTTGCGGCGCGCATAGCAAGCCCGTGAGGCTTGAAGACCAAGGACAAAGGCGTCCTGATCGCAGACAACTCATCGTCTGCGATCAGGACGCCTTTTTTGTTTTGGCGCTCAACCTTAATCACTGATCCAGGGAGTCATGATGAGTAATTCCGAGCAAACACCGACATTGCCCGTACCTGCTGCCGGCAATGACAATATGGACCATGGCAGGCGGCGGTTTTTTCACCAGGCGATTGCCAGCACCCTGGGCGCCGCCGCCATGCTGGACATGGTGCCTTCCGCCATCAGCCGGCAGGCCTGGGCGGCAGGTTCAGACGCGCCTGAGCTTACCGAAGTCAAGATCGGCTTCATCCCGCTCACCGACTGTGCGCCGGTCGTGGTGGCGGCGCAGATGGGCTTCGACAAGAAATACGGCATCAAGATCACGCCCTCCAAGGAAGCCTCCTGGGCCGGCATCCGCGACAAGGTGGTCAATGGCGAACTGCATGCCGCGCACATGCTCTACGGCATGGTCTACGGCGTGCAGATGGGCATAGGCGGACAGCAGAAGGACATGTCTATCCTCATGACGCTGAACCACAACGGCCAGGGCATCACGCTCGCCAACCAGCTCAAGGAAAAAGGCGTCACCGGCGGCCAGACCCTCAAGCGCCTGCTCGACAACGAAAACCGCGACTTCACCTTCGCCCAGACCTTCCCCACCGGCACCCATGCGATGTGGCTCTATTATTGGCTCGCAGCTTACGGCATCAATCCGTTCAAGGATGTGAAGACCATCGTCGTGCCGCCACCGCAGATGGTCGCCAATATGCGCATCGGCAACATGGACGGCTATTGCGTCGGCGAGCCCTGGAATGCGCGGGCGATCCACGACAAGATCGGCTTCACCGTCGCCACCACCCAGGATATCTGGGCCGACCATCCGGAAAAAGTGCTGGGCACGACAGCGGACTTCATCGCCAAGAACCCCAATACCGCCCTTGCCGTCACCAAGGCCATCCTCGAGGCCTGCCGCTATATCGACGCCACGGCCAACCGCCCGGCCGTCGCCAAGCTGATTTCGGGCAAGGCCTACGTCAACGCGCCGGAACAGGTGATCGAAGGCCGCTTCCTCGGCCATTACGACAACGGCATCGGCAAGAAGTGGGAAGACCCGAACTACATGAAGTTCTTCAATGACGGCAAGGTGCCCTTCCCTTACCTCTCGGACGGCATGTGGTTCCTCACCCAGCACAAGCGCTGGGGCCTGCTGAAGACGGACCCGGACTACCTCGCCATCGCCAAGAAGGTCAACCGCATCGACATCTATACCGAGGCCGCCAAGTCGCTGGGCATTGCCGTGCCGAGCGACCCGATGCGCAGCAGCAAACTGATCGACGGTGTGCTGTGGGACGGCAAGGACCCCAAGGCCTATGCCAGCGCCTTCAAGATCAAGGCCTGAGCAGGACCAGCGGCGGCCGGGCCACTGCCCCGCCGCCAACCCAGTAACGTGATGCGAGGCGAATGATTATGAGCTCAGTCAGTATCAGCAAGGAAGACATCAAGACCATCATGAAAAGCGATCAAACCATCGTCAAACCTACAGCCGCCGCCAAACCGGTGGCGGTCGCCCGTCCCAGCGCCCTGGCGTCGAAGTCGCGCGCATTCTTCGAATGGGTGTTGCCGCCCGTCTCCGGCCTGTTGCTGCTGCTTGCCGTCTGGACGCTGATTTCACACCAGTCCCCCAACCTGCCGGGCCCGACCTCCACCTGGCACGCGGCAACGGCGCTGTTCAGCGACCCGTTCTACGTCAACGACCCCAATGACCAGGGCATAGGCTGGAACATCCTCGCCTCGCTGGAACGCGTTGGGCTGGGCTTCGGCCTTGCGGCCCTGGTCGGCATCCCGCTGGGGTTCATCATCGGCAGGTTCCAGTTCGTCTCGCGCATGGCCGCCCCCGTGATCGGTATCCTGCGCCCGGTGTCTCCCCTCGCCTGGCTGCCGATTGGCCTGCTGGTGTTCAAGGCCGCCAATCCCGCCGCGATCTGGGTGATCTTCATCTCCGCCATCTGGCCGATGATCATCAATACGGCGGTGGGCGTCTCCAAGGTGCCACAGGACTACATGAACGTCGCGCGCGTGCTCAACCTGTCGGAATGGAAGATCGTCACCAAGATCCTGTTCCCCTTCGTCCTGCCCTACATGATGACCGGGGTGCGCCTCTCCATCGGCGTAGCATGGCTGGTGATCGTCGCTGCGGAAATGCTCACCGGCGGCGTCGGTATCGGCTTCTGGGTCTGGGACGAATGGAACAACCTCGACGTCGAGCACATCATCATCGCCATCTTCGTGGTGGGCATCGTCGGCCTGTTACTGGAAGTGGCGCTCACCTCCATTGCAAAACGTTTCAGCTACGAATAAGGCGAGGCCCATCATGGAAAAAATCATACAGGAACGCTATGTGCAGCTCGAGAACGTCGATATGACCTTCTTCACCAAGAAAGGCACGTTCGAAGCGCTGAAGGACGTCAATTTCAGCATCCGCGAGGGCGAGTTCATCTCCATCATCGGTCACTCGGGCTGCGGCAAATCCACTGTGCTCAACCTGATCGGCGGCTTGCTGCGCCCGACGCAAGGCAACCTGTTCTGCGCCGGGCGCGAGGTCGCCGGTCCCGGGCCGGAACGCGCCATCGTGTTCCAGAACCATTCGCTGCTGCCGTGGCTGACCTGCGCGGAAAACGTCCACCTAGCAGTGGAGCGCGTGTTCGGCGCCAAGGAAGGCAAGGAAAAACTCAAGCAACGCACCCAGGCCGCGATCGAGCTGGTAGGGCTGGCCCATGCCGCGGAAAAGCGCCCGAATGAAATCTCCGGCGGCATGAAGCAGCGTGTCGGCATTGCCCGCGCGCTGGCGATGGAGCCCAAGGTATTGCTGCTGGACGAACCCTTCGGCGCGCTGGACGCCCTGACCCGGGCGCACCTGCAGGACGAGCTGATGGGCATCATGGCCAAGTCCGGCTGTACCGCCGTCATGGTCACGCACGACGTGGACGAGGCGGTATTACTCTCCGACCGCATCGTCATGATGACCAACGGTCCGGCCGCGACGGTCGGCGAAATCCTCGACGTGGACCTGGAGCGTCCGCGCAAGCGGCTGCAACTGGCGGAGGACAGCCGGTACAACCACCTGCGCAGCGAGGTGCTGAAGTTCCTCTACGAGCGGCATGCGCGCAAGGCGGCTTGACCGGGGCGTGCGCTGCACGACCTAAAAAAAGAAGGCCCGTCGGGCAGGACGGGCCGGTACTACCGTCACCCCTCATCTGAGAAAAGGAGCAACACATGCAAAGTAATTCTAGATTCATGATGCGTCAAGCCTGTTATAGCGGCCTGCTAGGGCTTTCGCTCGCTGCCGCACCATCCACACAGGCGGAAGAAGCCTTGCCGGATTACACCTTCATGGACGCCGTCAGGGCCGGCAAGAACCTGACCAGCTTCCGGCTGCGTTACGAGAATGTGGAGCAGGACGGCAACGCACCCAGCGGCCGCCCGCTCAAAGATGCCAATGGCGTGACGCTGCGCAGCCTGGTCGGCTGGCAAACCGCGCCATACAACAATTTCAGTTTTGCCGGGCAGATCATCGACGTCAGCAAGTTCAAGGACGATTTCAATGACGGCACCAACGGCACATTGATCAACAGCGTCTCCAACCAGCCCGGGAAACTGGACTACGCCAAGATCGTCGATCCGGACGATACCGACATCAACCAGTTGTACGTCGACTGGACCGGCATCAAGAACAACCGCGTGCGTATCGGCCGCCAGCAGATCAACCTGGACAACGTGCGCTTCATCGGCGATATCGCCTTCCGCCAGGTCATGCAGGTGTTCGACGGCGTCACCCTGTTGAACAAGTCGTTGCCCGACACTGAAATCTATATCGGCCATATCGAGCGCGTGAAACAGATCACCACCAAGCTGCGCTCCGACGGCGCACTGGAAATCGTCAACCTGAAATACCGGATTTCGCCGACCGAATCCGTGACGGCTTACGGCTATTTCTCCAGTTTCGACGACCTCGGCTTCGGCCGCGCATGGTTCGGCAACGCGGCGGGAACAGGCGGCATTGCCGCCGGCAAGAACGGCAACATCAACCAGGAAGCCGACCAGGGCAACAAGACTCTGGGCATACGGCTGGACGGCGTGCATGCCTTCACGCCCGACTGGAAAGGCCTCTACACGGCGGAATATGCCAAGCAGACCGATTACAGCGGCGGCGACTCCCGTATCGATGCCCACTACTACAAGCTGGGCGGCGGCGCGGCCTATGGCAATTTCTCGCTGCGCGCCGACCAGGAGCTGCTGTCCAGCAACAGCGGACGTTACGCCTTCCAGACCCCGTTCGGCACCAACCACCTGTTCCAGGGCTGGGTGGACAAGTTTCTCACCACGCCGTTGGAAGGCATCAAGGATACGTTCGTCACCGCGACCTACAAGATCGGCGACTTCCAGTTTTTTGCCGATTATCACGTCATCAAGTCGGATGGCCGCTTCAATACCGTGGGCGGGGGTTTCGGCGACAAATACGGTACGGAATGGAATGCCGCCGTCACCTATAACGTCAACGCGCACCTGATGACAAAGCTCGAATACGGCAAGTATTCCGAGAAGGATCAATACACCGCCTTGCCAGGCAACAATGCCGCGGGCCGGGTGCGCGACACGGAAAAACTCTGGCTCACCATGATGTACACCTTCTGACATCAGGCGAATATTGCCAGGATGGCTAGTTCATCCTGGCAACTGGCTACCGGGCCGGAGAGGACCACATGGAAGCTCCATATGCAAATCAAGTTGATGACGTTGAACAGCTTTTATTGAAGTACTTTTGAAACAGGCGAGAAACATGGCAGGAAAAGTTTATTTGATAGGTGCCGGGCCCGGCGACCCGGAGCTCATGACACTGAAGGCGGTCAAGGCCATGCAGCAGGCCGAGGTGATCCTCGTGGACGACCTGGTCAACCGCGAAATCCTCCAACATGCGCCGCAAGCACGCGTCATCGAGGTCGGCAAGCGCGGCGGCTGCAAGTCCACGCCGCAACACTTCATCAACCGCATGATGGCGGCATTGGCGGAACAAGGCCAGACCGTTGCCAGGCTGAAAGGCGGCGACCCCTTCCTGTTCGGCCGCGGCGGCGAGGAAATGCTGGAGCTGCGGGCCGCAGGCATCGAGGTGGAAGTAATTCCCGGCATCACCAGCGGCATCGCCGTGCCAGCCACCCTGGGCATCCCGGTCACCCATCGCGCCTACACGCACGGCGTGAGCTTCGTCACCGGCCACCTGCAAGACGGCGAGAGCGGACAGAACTGGAAAGCCCTGGCGCAAAGCGGCACCACGCTGGTGATCTACATGGGCATGAAACACCTCGCCGGCATCACCAGCGAACTGCTGGCCGCAGGCATGTCGCCGGATACCCCGGCGGCGGCGATCCAGAACGGCTCCCTCCCCCAGCAGCGGCACGTCACCAGCACATTGTCCTTGCTGGCAGCGGCAGTACAACAGGCAGGCCTGGCGAGCCCGGCCATTATCGTGGTCGGCGACGTGGTCCGGCTGGCCAACGGCAAAGAGCTGCTGCAATCCGTTTCAATCGCGGCATAGACAGGACGACAGTACCGCAATCATCCACGGCTGGCGTTCTCCATCCCTTACTCAAGGAAATATCATGCAAAAAAGTTTTTGGCAGGCAGGACATAAACCGACCCTGTTCTCCGCTTTCCTCTACTTCGACCTCAGCTTCATGGTCTGGGTGCTGCTGGGCCCGCTGGCGGTGCAGATTGCCGCCGACCTGACCCTGTCCCCGGCACAGAAAGGCATGATGGTGGCCACGCCGGTATTGACCGGCGCCCTGCTACGCCTGGTCATGGGCGTGCTGGTAGACCAGATCCAGCCGAAAAAGGCCGGACTGATCGGTCAATTGATCGTGCTGGCGGCCCTGGCCTTCGCCTGGCTGCACGGCATCCACTCCTACCAGCAGGCCTTGCTGTTGGGCGTATTCCTGGGCTTTGCCGGCGCTTCGTTCGCCGTGGCCCTGCCGCTCGCTTCGCGCTGGTATCCTCCCGAGCACCAGGGCACCGCGCTGGGTATCGCAGGGGCGGGCAATTCCGGCACCGCCCTCGCCGCCCTGTTCGCCCCGGGCCTTGCGCTCGCCTTCGGCTGGAATAACGTCTTCGGGCTGGCATTGATCCCGCTCGGCATCGCATTGGCCGTCTACGTGCTGTTCGCCAAGGACGCGCCCAACCCGCCGGCGGGCAAGTCATTGAGCCAGTACCTGGCGGTGCTCAAGGACAAGGATGCCTGGTGGTTCATGTTCTTCTACAGCGTCACCTTCGGCGGTTTCGTCGGCATGGCCTCCTCGCTCACCATCTACTTCAACGACCAGTATGGCCTGGACCCGGTGCATGCGGGCTATTTCACCGCAGCCTGCGTATTCGCGGGCTCCTTCGTGCGCCCGATCGGCGGCAACCTGGCTGACCGCATCGGCGGCATCCGCACCCTGAGCGCCATGTATATCCTCGCGGCGGCCTTCCTGTTCATCCTCAGTTTTGGCCTGAAGCAGCAACTGGCAGGCCTGGCGGTCGTGGTACTGGCGATGATCTCGCTGGGCATGGGCAACGGCGCGGTGTTCCAGCTCGTGCCCCAGCGCTTCCGCAAGGAAATCGGCGTGATGACCGGCCTGATCGGCATGGCAGGCGGCATCGGCGGCTTCTACCTGGCTTCCAGCCTGGGATACTCCAAGCAAGCCACCGGCAGCTACCAGCTCGGCCTGGCCATGTTCGCCAGCCTGGCGGTCGTCGCCCTGTTCGGCCTGACCATGGTCAAGAAGCGCTGGCGCACCACCTGGGGCTCTGCCGCCGTCACCAGCGCCAGGGTATAGTGAGCCGCATGGCGCTGGAATTCACCACGGGCTCGAGCTCGGTCACCGGGCAGCGTGAACGCAACGAGGACTTTGCGGGCATGGTGACGCCTGCCGGCGCAGTCCTCGACGTCAAGGGCGCTATCTTTGCCGTTGCGGACGGCGTCAGTGGCAATGCCGGCGGGCGCGAAGCCGCCGAAATGACCGTGCGCAGCCTGCTGACGGACTATTACGCCACCCCTGATACCTGGGAAATACCGGCGGCGCTGGACAAGGTCATCGCGGCCGCCAACCGCTGGCTGCTGTCGCAGGCATCCCAGCACCGTGAAATGGCGGGCATGGCAACGACGCTGTCGCTGCTGGTATTGCGCGGCCAGCGCTATTATTCGGGACACGTGGGCGACAGTCGCCTGTACCGTCTGCGCGCGGGCAAACTGGAGCTGCTCACCACCGACCATGTCTGGGACAGGCCGGATATGCGCCACGTGCTCAAGCGCGCGGTCGGCCTGGACCAGCAGCTCAGCGTGGACTACGCGGAAGGCGGCATACAGGCCGGCGATGTCTACGCCTTGATGACCGATGGCGTCTGGGCCGCCCTGGAGCAGCCTGTCATTCACCATACGCTGGGGCTATACGACCATCCGCAGCGCAGTTGCGACGAACTCACGCGCCTGGCGCTGGCGGCCGGCGGCAGCGATAACGCCACGGTAGTGGCGGTACGCGTGGCCAAGCCGGGCGAGGAAACGCTCACCGACCACCTGGCGGCAGGCCGCCAACTCGCATTGCCACCCAAGCTCAAGCCCGGCGACCATCTTGATGGCTTCGAGATACTGGAGCTCATGCACCAATCCCGCGCCAGCCTGGTGTATAAAATCAGGCATCGCCAGAGCGGCCAGCTGTGGGTGCTGAAAACCCTGCAGCCTTTGCTGGCCGAGGACCGCGAGAGCTGCCAGGGCCTGCTCAACGAGGAATGGCTCGCCAAGCGCATCATGTCGCAACACCTGCCGCAGGTGCTGCCGCTCGATGCCGGTCAGCGCAGCAAGCTCTATTACGTCATGAGCTGGCACGAGGGTGCGACCCTGCAATATCGCCTGCAACACGGGCACCACTTCACCACGGCCGGCATCACGCGTATCGGGATAGAGATGCTGCGCGGGTTAGGCGCCCTGCACCGGCTGCATATCCTGCACCGCGACATCAAGCCCGCCAACCTGCATATGGGCAAGGACGGCCGCTTGCGCATCCTCGATCTCGGCGTCGCCTCCAGCGGCCACCAGGCGCAGGAGGCGGCTATGTCCAACCCCGGCACCCCCAGCTTCATGGCCCCGGAATTGTTCGATGCCGGGCAAGCTGCCTCCGTGCGCAGCGACCTTTTTGCGGCGGGCGTCACGCTCTACCACCTGCTGACGCGCAAATATCCTTACGGCGAGATCGAGCCGTTCCAGCACCCGCGCTTCGGCGATCCCGTGCCGCCCACGCGCTACCGCCCCGACATCCCCGGCTGGCTGGAAAACATCATCCTCAAGGCCGTGGCACGCAACCCGGTCTCGCGCTTTGAGACTGCGGAGGAAATGCTGCTGGCATTGGAAATCGGTGAAATCCGCCCTATCCTGCCGGTACAGCGCACCCCGCTGCTCGCGCGTGCACGGCTGCAGCAATGGCAGTGGCTGGCAGTTTGCTCGCTGCTGGCCAATGTGATCATGGTCTACCTGCTGTTTATTTCCTGATGACGCACTGCCTTTGACCAGTCCGCCCAGCTCACAGATAAAAACAATTCTTATTACTAAAAGGTCAACTCTGGTGCAATTCCTTACCCGTGCGTCATTACCGTGCGCAATCCTGATCTTGCATGCCTGCGCCGGCGCCTCTCCAGATTAACCAATGCATAGCGGGCAAGCGGGAAAACCCATATAGGAAAAGGGCTTAACCGGGTTGCTCCAATTGATGGCCAGGGCACATGGCGTGTTGGCATGCCCGTTGCTTATCTAGCAGTAAATCTCGTTTATTACGATGAGTATTTTTTTAGCAAGGGGGTTTCCGTAGTCAGGAAATCCTTTTGTGGACAACGGCGTCCATAGCTTGTTTACGCACTGCCCCAGGCAGTCGTTGCGCAAGCCATGGACGCCGTTTTTGTTTTTGGGCTTACGCAACGGCAATGCATGGACATGGCAGACGAGCGCCGCATGCTTGCACCTGATAGGAAACACTACGATGAATGAACACACCCGCATAGTGGTCGTCGGCAACGGCATGGTGGGACATTATTTTGTGCAGGAGCTGGTCAAGCGCCACCCCGACCTCGCGGCAGCAAACCTGCAGGTAACGGTATTGGGCGAGGAACCGCGCCCCGCTTATGACCGCGTGCACCTATCCAGCTTCTTCTCGGGCAGCACGGCTGAAGACCTGTCGCTGGTCGAGGCCGGCTTCTATGACCGCCCCGGCCTGCAATTGCGCCTGAACGCCCGCGTGAGCCACATCGACCGCCACCAGCGTAGCGTCAGCCTGACCGACGGCACTGCCCTGGCCTACGACAAATTGGTATTGGCCACCGGTTCCGTGCCTTTCGTGCCGCCCGTGCCCGGGCGCGAGCGCGAGAATTGCTTCGTCTACCGCACCATCGAAGACCTGGAAGCCATGACTGCGGCAGGCGCGACGGCCAAGAGCGGCGTCGTGGTCGGCGGCGGCCTGCTGGGCCTGGAGTGCGCCAAGGCCCTGCGCGACATGGGCCTGGACACCCACGTGGTGGAATTCGCCCCGCGCCTGATGGCGGTGCAAGTGGACGAAAGCGGCGGCCGCGTGCTGCGCACCAAGATCGAGGAACTGGGCGTGCACGTGCACACCAGCCGCAATACCGTCAATATTACCGACGGTGCCACCGCCCGCCACCGCATGGTGTTCTTCGACGAAACCTGGCTCGAGACCGATATGATCGTGTTCTCCGCCGGCATCCGTCCCCGCGACGAGCTGGCGCGCGAATCCGGCCTGGCGATCGGCGCGCGCGGCGGCATCGCGATCGACGAGTTCTGCCGCTCCAGCGACCACGATATCTACGCAATTGGCGAGTGCGCCAACTGGAACGGGCAGATGTACGGCCTGGTCGCTCCCGGCTACGACATGGCGCGCATCGCCTGCGCCCATCTTTCCGGCGATTCCGCCGCGACTTTCCAGGGTGCCGACATGAGCACCAAACTCAAGCTCATGGGCGTGGATGTCGCCAGCGTCGGCGACGCGCATGGCGAAACCCACGGCGCGCGCAGCTACCAATACCTGGACGAAGTGCGCAAGATCTACAAGAAGATCGTCGTCAGCGAAGATGGCAAGAAGCTACTCGGCGCGGTGCTGATCGGCAATGCCGATGAGTACGGCACCCTGCAGCAAATGACGGTCAATGCAATGCCCTTGCCGGAAAACCCCGAGTTCCTCATTCTGCCCGCCAGCGACGGCAAGGAAAAACCCGGCCTGGGCGTGGACGCCTTGCCCGACCATGCCGTCATGTGCTCGTGCAACAACGTCACCAAGGGCCAGATCGGCGATGCGGTCGCCAACGGGGCCTGCTCCATCGGCGAGATCAAGGCTTGCACCAAGGCCGGCACCGCCTGCGGCGGCTGCGTGCCGTTGGTCACCCAGGTGATGAAGGCGCAGATGGTCAAGCTGGGCATGACAGTGAACAACCACTTATGCGAACACTTCCCCTATTCGCGCCAGGAGCTTTACCACCTGGTGCGCGTGGGCCAGATCAGGACTTTCGACGAACTGCTGGCAAAACACGGCAAGGGCCTAGGCTGCGACATCTGCAAGCCCACCGCCGCCAGCATCCTCGCTTCCTGCTGGAACGACTTCATTCTCAAGAAGGACCTGGCATCGCTGCAGGACTCCAACGACTATTTCCTCGGCAATATCCAGAAGGACGGCAGTTATTCGGTGGTGCCGCGCATGCCCGGCGGCGAAGTCACGCCAGACGGCCTGATCGCGATCGGCCAGGTTGCCAAGAAATACGGCCTCTACACCAAGGTCACCGGCGGCGCACGCGTGGACATGTTCGGCGCGCGCGTCGAGCAATTGCCGCATATCTGGGAAGAATTGATCGCTGCCGGCTTCGAGTCCGGCCATGCCTACGGCAAGTCGCTGCGCACCGTGAAAAGCTGCGTCGGCTCCACCTGGTGCCGCTACGGCGTGGACGACAGCGTGGGCCTCGCCGTGCAACTGGAGAACCGCTACAAGGGCCTGCGCGCGCCGCACAAGATCAAGTTCGGCGTCTCGGGCTGCACGCGCGAATGCGCCGAGGCACAAGGCAAGGACGTGGGCGTGATCGCCACCGAGAACGGCTGGAACCTCTACGTTTGCGGCAATGGCGGCATGAAGCCGCGCCATGCCGAACTGCTCGCGAGCGACCTGAGCAAGGAAGAGCTGGTCCGCATGATAGACCGCTTTTTGATGTTCTACATCCGCACCGCCGACCGCCTGCAGCGCACCAGCACCTGGCGTGACAACCTCGAAGGCGGGCTGGACTACCTCAAGGACGTGGTCATCAACGACTCGCTGGGCCTGGGAGCGGAACTGGAAGCACAGATGCAGCATGTGGTGGACAACTATCAGGACGAATGGAAGACCGCCGTCACCGATCCCGAAGTACGCAAGCGCTTCCGCAGCTTCGTCAACAGCATGGCTGGCGACGCCAATATCGTCTTCGTCAAGGAACGCGAACAAATGCGCCCCGCCACGCCACAGGAAAAACAGCAGGCGAAGGTCATTCCCATCCTCGCGCTGGCCGAATAACCAACGGAGCAACACCATGAGCCAATTACAACAAAGCGCTTCATCCAGGAGCGCAATCGAGCAAATGTCCATGTCCGCCGATATGACAGGCGCATGGCAGCCGGTCTGCGCGCTGGAGGACATCTGGCCCAACACAGGCGTATGCGCCCTGGTGAATGGCCGCCAGATCGCGATTTTCCGCATGCATGACGATGTGCTGTACGCCATCGACAACCATGACCCGCACAGCGACGCCAACGTGCTTTCGCGCGGCATCGTCGGCGACCTGGGCGGCGAGCCGGTGGTGGCCTCGCCCATCTACAAGCACCATTACCAGTTGCGCACCGGCGTATGCGTGGAAGATGCCGACACGCGGCTGGACACCTATCCGGTGGAGCTGCGCGACGGCGCGGTCTGGGTACAGGCCTAGGCTGGCCCAACGCGAGGCAAAGAGACAATGGCGACCCAGGTCAAATCGGTCTGTCCCTACTGCGGCGTCGGCTGCGGCATCGTCATGGAAGTCGAGGGTGCGCGCATCGTCAAGGTCAGCGGCGACAAGCAGCACCCGACCAATTACGGCCGCCTGTGCACCAAGGGCAATACCTGCGCGCAGGCGATCACGGCTTCTGGCCGATTGGAGCATGCCTACCTGCGCAAGCAGCGCAATGCCGAACCGGGGCGCATCGGCATGGACAAGGCCATCAAGGAATCCGCCCGCCGCCTGCGCGCCATCATCGACGAACACGGCCCCGACGCCGTGGCGCTCTATGTCTCGGGGCAGATGTCGATCGAGTCGCAGTATCTCGCCAATAAACTCATCAAGGGTTACATCGGCAGCAACAATATCGAGTCCAATTCCAGGCTGTGCATGGCAAGCGCCGGGAGTGGGTACAAACTTTCACTGGGTGCAGACGGCCCGCCCGGCTCGTACCAGGATTTCGACAACACTGACTTGTTCTTCGTCATCGGCGCCAATATGGCCGACTGCCACCCCATCCTGTTCCTGCGCCTGATGGACAGGGTCAAGGCCGGCGCCAGGCTGATCGTGGTCGATCCCCGTCGCAACGCCACGGCGGACAAAGCCCACCTCTTCATGCAGATCAATCCCGGCACCGATATGGCCTTGCTCAACGGCCTGCTGCACCTGCTGCATAAGAACGGCCATACCGACCCCGACTTCATCGCCCGCTTCACCGAAGGCTGGGAAGCCATGCCGGCATTCCTTGAAGACTATTCTCCTGAAGCAGTCTCAGAAATCACCGGCATCCCGGAAGCCGACATCCGCCAGGCGGCCGAATGGATAGGCGAGGCAAGCAACTGGATGAGCTGCTGGACCATGGGGCTCAACCAGAGCACGCACGGCACTTGGCACACCAACGCCATCTGCAACCTGCACCTCGCCACCGGCGCGATCTGCCGCCCGGGCAGCGGCCCGTTCTCGCTCACCGGACAGCCCAACGCCATGGGCGGCCGCGAGATGGGCTACATGGGGCCGGGCCTGCCCGGACAGCGCTCGGTGCTGGCGGAACAGGACCGCGCCTTCATCGAGAACCTATGGGGCGTTCCCGCAGGCACCCTGCACACGCGCTCGGCGGGCGGCACCGTCGCTATGTTCGAGCAGATGGCCGCAGGCAAGATCAAGGCTTGCTGGATCATCTGCACCAACCCGGTCGCCAGCGTTGCCAACCGCGAGAACGTGATTGCCGGGCTGGAACGCGCGGAACTCGTCATCACCCAGGACGCCTACCTCGACACCGAGACCAACCGCTATGCCGACATCCTGCTGCCCGGCGCGCTCTGGGCCGAAGCGGAAGGCGTGATGATCAACTCTGAGCGCAACATGACCCTGATGCGGCAGGCCGTGCCGCCGCCCGGAGAAGCCATGCCCGATTGGCAGATCATCGCCAGCATCGCCTGTGAAATGGGCTATGCCGATGCGTTTACCTATGCTTCCGCTGCCGAGGTCTTCGAGGAAATCAAGCGCGCCTCCAATCCCAAGACCGGCTACGACATCCGCGGCGTGAGCCACCAGCGCCTGCACGCAACTCCCGTGCAATGGCCTTGCGCGCCAGATGATGCGCAAGACCGCCACCCCATCCGTTATCTCAATGACGGCATCAGCCAGCAGCTCAAGGTGCAGGACGACGGCGAGCGCCCGCGCATCGCCTTCCCCACCGAAAGCGGCAAGGGCGTGTTCTTTGCCCGGCCCTGGCTGCCGCCTGCGGAAATGCCGGACCAGGACTTTCCATTCGTGCTTAACACCGGCCGCCTGCAGCACCAATGGCATACCCTGACCAAGACCGGCAAGATCCCCACCCTGAACAAGCTCAATCCTGAGCCGTTCGTCGAGCTGCATCCCGAAGACGCGGCCAGCCTCGGCATCCGTGACAAGGACCAGGTTGAAATCCGCTCGCGCCGCGGCAAGGCGGTATTGCCTGCAATAGTCACCACGCGCGTCCGCCCCGGCAATTGCTTCGCGCCGTTCCACTGGAACGATGTCTTTGGCGACGGCCTGGCGATCAATGCCGTCACCAGCGATGCCATAGACCCATTGTCGCAACAACCCGAATTCAAGTTCAGCGCCGTCGCCCTCGCCAAGGTGGAGAACCCTGCCCCGGCCACGCAGGATGTCCCGCCCGAAACCTGCGGCAGCAATGTAGAGACAAGTACAGGCAACACAAAGGAAATCGCCATGAAGGATATTGACGCATTGGCACAACTACTGGGCCTGGAAGACACCCCGGCCGTCAAACTGGAACCGGTGGAACAGCTTTACCTGCAAGGCTACCTGGCTGGCTTGCGCAGCGACGCTTCACGCCAGGCGGGCGGCGTGCCCACCTTGCCGCCCACCGCGCCATTGCCGCCGGAGAAAAAGACCCTGGTTGACGGTATCCTGGCAGGGTTATTCTCCCGCACCTGGATCGCGCCGGGCAGCCTGCCAATAGAGAACGGTCAGGATGCCTCCTCCCAGCCTGCGGTCCATATCCTCTGGGCATCGCAAACCGGCAACGCCGAAACCTTAGCCAGCCAGTGCGCCGCCAAGCTTCAGGCGGAAGGCTGGCGCACTGTGCTCCGCAGCATGGATGAGGTCCAGCCTGCCAGCCTCGTGGAAGCCAACCATGCCATCCTGCTTGCCAGCACTTTCGGCGATGGCGATCCGCCTGACAACGGCAGCCAGTTCTGGACCGCATTGCAGGCGGAAGACATAGCATTGCCCGGCCTGCAATATGCCGTGCTGGCCTTTGGCGACTCCAACTACGACCAGTTCTGCGGTTTCGGCCGCAAGCTCGACGCCAGGCTGGCCGCGCTGGGCGCAACGCCTTTCACCGCACGCACCGATTGCGAACCGGACTATGAAGCCGCCGCGCAGGCCTGGCTCAACCACGTCACCAGCGCGCTCGCGGGCCGGAAATCCCTTCAGCCTTCCACGGTACGGCAACCCGAGCTGATAATGGCTGGTAACATTCCCGCCAAGGTGGAGCGCGCCAGCCCGGCGGCTCCCGCCTATACCCGCCAGAACCCTCTGCATGCCAAGCTGGTGGTAAACCAGCGCCTGAGCGGCACCGGCTCGGAAAAAGAGGTGCGCCAGTTCGCCTTTGACCTCAACGGCAGCGATTTCAAATATGAAGCGGGCGATGCGCTTGGCGTCTGGCCGCGCAACGACCCGGCGCTGGTGGGCGAAATGCTCACGGCGCTGCAGCTTTCCCCCGCCACTGTGGTGCAAGTGCAGGACCACGGCGAAATGACGCTGGTGGAAGCCTTGTCGCACCACTATGAAATCGCGCGCATCACGCCGGAAATACTGCAATTCATCAATGCCCGCGCAGGTAATACCGAGCTCTCCGCGCTGATCGGCAAACAGGACGAACTCAAGCAATGGCTTTGGGGCAAGCAGCCCATAGACCTGCTGCATGCCTATCCCGTCAAGGCGGAAGCCGTGGAATGGCTGGCGGCATTGAAGCGCCTGCAGCCGCGCCTCTACTCGATTTCATCCAGCCCCAAGGAATTCGCCGGCCAGGTGCACCTGACTGTGTCGGTCGTGCGCTACGGCCAGCCTGGCGCCGCGCGCGGCGGCGTCTGCTCCACCTTTCTCGCCGACCGGGTGGCAGGACAGAACGTGCCCATCTTTCTGCAAAAATCCGCGCATTTCCGCGTTCCCCAAAACCCGGACGCGCCCCTGGTCATGGTCGGACCCGGCACCGGGATCGCGCCGTTCCGCGCCTTCCTGCAGGAACGCCAGGCTATAGGCGCAAACGGAAAGAACTGGCTGTTCTTTGGCGAACAGCATGCCGAGACGGACTTCTACTACCGCGACGAACTCACCGCGATGCAGCAGGCAGGCATCCTGCACCACCTGGATACGGCGTTCTCGCGCGATCAGCAGGAAAAAATCTACGTGCAGCACCGCATGCTTGAACACGGTGAGGAACTATGGCGATGGCTGGAACAGGGTGCGCATTTCTGCGTCTGCGGCGATGCCAGCCGCATGGCGCGCGACGTGGATGCCGCGCTCAAGCAGATCGTACAGACGCACGGCCACATGAGCGCAGAGGCGGCGGCGCAATATGTAGCCAAAATGGCGCAGGACAAGCGCTATATGCGGGATGTGTACTAAACTTTAGAAACACAACGAGGCTGCTTCGCTAGCGTCCTTGGCAGCTAACAAAACTCTCCTTGCGTTGTTGCACTGCCTTGCTGTACTACTTACTTGTGCTGTCTACGGCAGAGCGCCTAGCCAGGACCGTTTCGCTGAGTGTTGTTAGCCGCTCTTAAAGTCAGGAGCTTATTAGGCATCTTAGCCTGCCACGGCAAGCGGCATCCCCATCCTGAATCCCTCCTGGCTCCGGAACCAACCTGTGGCGTGCATGTCATTCCTGACAATGGCACAATTGCGCCTTACAAATAATTACAAATCTGGAGATCATGACATGAAACAGTTTCTACTTGCCGCTGTGCTTGGAGGCATATTGGCTGTGCCCGCCTGGGCGGAAGAGGCAACCTCGCCGCAGCATGGGACCACTGCCGATGGCGAACGCATCATCCTGAACGAGGACGGCAGCTGGCGTTATGCCGACCAGGAAAAAGACCAGCCGAGGAAATCCGCCAAGGATTGCCCGCCCGGATCGCAGGGCGGCTGGTTCGGAACCCGTTGCATCCCGCCTGGCGACAAGGACTTCAACCGTGGTTCCCTCAGTGGAAAGGGACGCTAAGAGCGTTTAGCCAGGAGCGTTCGCTGGATTTTGTAGCCGACTCGATATCCTGTTTAAACTCTCTAAAGCAGTCCGCGCTCGGAAAATGACACGATCTGGTTGCCGGCAACGACAAAATGGTCAAGCACGCGAATGTCGATGAGGTTGAGTGCGGCCTTCAACGCCTCGGTCAATGCACGGTCAGCCTGGCTGGGCTCTGCGACGCCGGATGGGTGGTTATGCGCGAATATCATGGCCGCGGCATTATGGCGCAAGGCGCATTTGACGACTTCGCGCGGGTATACGCTGGTCTGGGTCAGCGTGCCGCTGAATAGCTCCTCGATCGCCAGCACCCTGTGTTGCGCATCCAGGAAAATCCCCATGAAGACTTCTCTTGGCAAAGCGCCGATTTTTAGGCTCAGGTACTGGCGCACCGCCTGAGGCGAAGTCAGTACATCGCGCCCCTGTATCTCCTCCAGCAACGCCCGCCGGCTCATCTCGAAAATCGCCTGCAATTGCACGAACTTGCTCTCGCCCATGCCATGCACCTGGCAAATCTCCTCGACGCTGGCCGAGAAGATGCCATTGAGGCTGGAAAACCGCGTGAGCAGGTCGCGCGCCAGGTCCACCGCGCTCTTGCCGGCCACGCCCGTACGCAGGAAAATCGCCAGCAGCTCGGCATCCGAAAGCGTCATCGCCCCCGCCGCCAGCACCTTCTCCCGGGGCCTCTCCCCCTCGGGCCAATCAGTAATCGCCACGATTCAGCCTTTCATATAAAATTGAGCAACTCTATATCGCAGTTTTGCTGCATCCACACATTTCCTGATGAGCCATTATTCCATAAAAAAACTCTTGCTCGGCGTTACGGGCGGCATTGCTGCCTACAAGGCGGCAGAGTTGGTCAGGTTGCTGGTCAAGCAGGATATAGAAGTGCAGGTGGTCATGACGCCGGCGGCGACGCAATTCGTCACGCCGATGACATTCCAGGCGCTTTCCGGCAAACCGGTCTACACCGATCTATGGCAACCGGACAATGGCAACGGCATGGCGCATATCGACCTCTCCCGCCAGGTGGATGCCGTACTGGTCGCCCCCGCCAGCGCGGACTTCCTCGCCAAGCTGGTGCATGGCGCCGCTGACGACCTGCTCTCCACGCTGTGCCTGGCACGCGACTGCAAGCTGCTGGTCGCCCCGGCGATGAACCAGCAAATGTGGAACAATCCGGCCACGCAGCGCAATATCCGCCAGCTGCAGCACGACGGCATCAGCATATTGGGGCCTGCCAGCGGCTCACAGGCCTGCGGCGAAACCGGCCCCGGCCGCATGCTTGAGCCGGAAGAGCTCGTCGAACGGTTGCTCTCCAGCTCCCAGCCCAAACTATTCGCCGGCAAGCGCATCCTCGTCACTGCCGGGCCAACACAGGAAACCATAGACCCGGTACGTGTCATTACCAATCACAGCTCGGGCAAGATGGGCTACAGCATTGCCCGCGCAGCCATCGAGATGGGGGCGGAAGTCACCTTGGTGAGCGGCCCGGTCGCATTGCAACCACCCTCTGGCGCCAACACAATTCATGTCGCCAGCGCACAGGAAATGCTCGCTGCCGTCGAAGCCAACCTCAAGGGCCAGAACGTTTTCATCTCGGTCGCGGCTGTCGCGGACTACCGCCCTGTGCAAGCGAGCCAGCACAAGATCAAGAAAAGCACGGCACCAATCACCATCACGCTAAAAGCCAACCCGGATATCCTCGCTACCGTTGCCTCGCGCGATGATGCGCCCTTCTGCGTTGGCTTTGCCGCCGAAAGCGAGAACCTGCTGCAATATGCCGAGGAAAAGCGCCGCAGGAAACACCTGCCATTGATTGCCGCCAATATTGCCAGCGAGGCCCTGGGGCAAGACGAAAGCAGCCTGGTATTGCTTGATGACGAAGGCACGCATCCCCTGCCGCAGGCGCCCAAGCTAGTGCTGGCGCGCGGATTGTTGCAACATATCGCGGCCATGCTGGATAAAAGCCACGCTGGATAAGCTGGCCGTAGACAAACCAACCAAGAAAGCATATTCATGAGCCTGAAGATAGACGTCAAGATACTGGATGACCGCTTGCAGCATATGTTACCCAGCTATGCGACGCCCGGTTCCGCCGGCCTGGACCTGCGTGCCTGCATAGAGCATACGCAAACCCTGGCGCCCGGCGAGACCATCATGATCCCTACCGGCATGGCGATCCATCTCGCCGACCCGCACTATGCCGCGCTGATACTGCCGCGCTCCGGCCTGGGTCACAAGCACGGCATCGTCCTCGGCAACCTGGTCGGCCTGATCGACTCCGACTACCAGGGCCAACTCCTGGTTTCGTGCTGGAACCGCGGCAAGGAGAGTTTCATTCTCAACCCGCTGGAACGCATCGCCCAACTGGTGATCGTCCCCGTCGTGCAGGCCAGCTTCAATATTGTCGACGACTTCCAGGCCAGCGAGCGCGGCGCAGGCGGCTTCGGCAGCACAGGCCGGCAGTAAGCTTCTGACAAAAATCTTTGAATTCACTTGAAAAGATATCGTTTTTCATGGTATAAATGCGGTCTTTTCGAATTTCGGAGTCCGCCATGGCACGCGTATGTCAGGTAACCGGCAAAAAGCCGATGGTTGGGAATAATGTTTCCCACGCAAACAACAAGACCAAGCGTCGTTTCCTTCCCAACCTGCAAAACCGCAAGTTCTGGGTCGAGAGCGAGAACCGCTGGGTTAGCCTACGTATCACCAATGCTGCTCTGCGCACTATCGACAAGAATGGTATCGATGCTGTTCTGGCTGATCTGCGCGCCAGCGGCGAAAAGATCTAAGGACTGAATCATGCGTGAAAAAATCAAACTGGAATCCAGCGCCGGTACTGGTCATTTCTACACCACGACCAAGAACAAGCGCACCATGCCAGAGAAGATGGAGATCAAGAAGTTTGATCCCGTTGCCCGTAAGCATGTCCTGTACAAGGAAACCAAGCTGAAGTAATTCAGTCATTGGTGAAATTAAAAAAGCCCGCAATTGCGGGCTTTTTATTTGCTATTTGATGTGGCTGCTAGTAGATGGGCGCTTAACCGTTTAGCAACTAGTAATCCCTACAGAACCGGTCAGCTTGCCGCACCATTGGGCGTATTATCCGCATCTGTGGCATTGGCCAACCCATGGCCAAAAACATGCACCTCGCGCTGCGGGAATGGAATCGAAATGCCGCGGGCCTTGAATTCATCCCACAGGTTCAAATAAACAGTGGACGGAATATCGCCCGCCCCATTCTCCGGGTCAGGCACCCATACTGTCAGGTTGAGGTCTATACCGCTTTCGCCAAAACCGACCAGCTTGGCATCTGGCGCAGGATCCTTCATCACGCGCGGGTGCCGGCTTGCCACTTCCTTCATCAGCTCCAGCGCCGCCCTTAAGTCGGTGTCGTAACCCACCTGGATGGGCAAGGCGACCTTGACGCGCCTGCGGGTGGCCGTATGGTTGACCACCGCACTGGTAATCAGGGTTTCATTGGGAATGATCACGTCCGTCCCATCCAGCTGCCGCAGCACCATATATCTGGAGCGCAGTTCCTGCACGCTACCGTAATACGAACCGATAGTGACAAAATCTCCCAGGCTCATGGACTCGTCCAGCAAGATGATGAACCCGCTGACGTAATTGCTCGCAATCTTCTGCAGACCGAAGCCCAGGCCCACCCCCAACGCCCCGCCGAATACCGAGAGCAGGGTGATATCGAGGCCGACCGCAGACAACGCCACCAGTACGGCAATGAACACGAAGGCGATGCGGATCACCTTGTTGATCACCACCCGCATATTGATGTTGATATTGGTGGCGAGCATCAATTTGTTTTCGATCAGGCGGCTCAGCCACAAGGCGATGAACACGGTGATCAACACCGTGAACAACCCTTGGATCACCAGCCACAAGCTGACGGCGCTCTTGCCGATATTGAAACGTACGCCATCAAGCGCTTCGATAATGTCGGGCAGCAGGCCAGTCACATGCAGCACCAGAATCAGCCAGACGACCGTAGAGAATATATTCTCTGTCGTCCTCAGCCAGCCGCTGGGTGAAAACACGTATCGCAGCACATACACGGCCAGGCGGATGACCGCCATGGCAATCAACAGGCGCGAAGCCAGCTCCAGCAAGCTCGCGCTGTACCAATGGCCGATGACCAACTGTCCAACCAATACCATGACCAGCGAGGAAATCGGGAACAGGACGCGCGTCAGGCCCTCGATCGCCGCGGGGTGGGCATTGCTGTTGGCGAGACGCGCACGTTGCAGGCTGTTGATGGACCATGCCGTCAACAGGCTGGCAACGATGATGCCCACCTGCCATAGTACGGCTGCCGAGGAGAAATCATGGACAAGGTCTTGCCAGACCGAGAAGATCGTATTGTTCATAGCAAGAAGATCGTTGCAAGCCCAAGGAAAATAAAGAAACCGCCACTATCCGTCACTGCGGTGATGAGAACGCTGGAACCGACCGCGGGGTCGCGGTTGAACTTCGTCGACATCACCAGAGGGATCATCACGCCCATCACGGCAGCCAGCAGCAGGTTCAAGGTCATTGCGGCCGTCATCACGGCACCCAGGGCAATATTGTTGTAAAGCAGGTAGGCGATTACCCCGAGCACGCTGCCCCAGATCAGGCCATTGAGCAGGCCCACGCCGGTTTCCTTGATCAGCAGCGACTTGGTGTTGTGGCTGGATATCTGTCCCAGCGCCAGGCCACGTACAATCATGGTCGTCGTCTGGTTGCCGGAATTGCCGCCTATCCCCGCCACAATCGGCATCAGCGCGGCCAGGGCCACCACTTTCTCGATAGAGCCTTCAAACAGGCCGATGACGCGGGAGGCGACAAACGCAGTCATCAAGTTGATGGCGAGCCACATCCAGCGGTTCTGCACCGATTTCCATACCGAAGCGAAGATGTCTTCCTCTTCACGCAAACCCGCCATGGATAGCATATCGCTTTCCGCTTCCTCACGGATATAGTCCATTACCGTGTCGACGGTGAGGCGGCCTACCAGGCGGTTGTTGTCATCGACCACTGGAGCCGTCACCAAGTCATAGCGTTCGAACGCCTTGGCCGCCTCGTCGGCCTTGTCTTCAGGGTGGAATACCACGGCGTCATCCGCCATGATCTCGGCAACGCCGGAATCCAGGTCGTTCACGACCAGGCGCTTTAAAGGCAGCACGCCGCGCAACACGTCATTGCGGTCGACCACGAATAATTTGTCCGTGTGGTCCGGCAAGCTGCCAATACGGCGCAGATAACGCAAGGCGACTTCCAGGGTAATATCTTCGCGGATCGTGATGATGTCGAAGTCCATCAGGCCGCCGACGGCGTCGTCGGAATAGGCGAGTGCGGACTGCAAGCGTTCGCGGTTGCGGCTATCCAGGCTCTCGAGCAGCTCTTGCAGCACGTCCTTGGGCAAGTCGGGCGCCAGGTCGGCCAGCTCATCCGTATCGAGCTGTTCTGCGGCGGCGAGCAGCTCGTCGCTGTCCATGTCCGCGATCAACGTCTGCCGTACCGCGTCCGAGACTTCCAGCAGGATCTCGCCATCGCGCTCGGCCTTGACCAGGTCCCAGACGTCCAAGCGCTGCTCTAGCGGCAATGCTTCCAGGATATAGGCTACGTCAGCCGGATGCAGGCTATCCAGTTTCTTTTGCAGCTCGGCAAGGTTTTGCCTGTGCACCAAAGTCTGCACGAGCTCCTGCTTGGGCATGTCCTGCTTGTGCACCAACTCCTCAACCAGGCGGTGCTTGTTCAGCAGGGTGATAACCTGCTGCAGGCTTTCCTGCAAACTTTCCTTCGATTCCTGAATATCCGCCATATGCTCTTGAAACCTGTGCCAATATGTTGAGGGAAATGCCTGGCAGGCATTGGTCGCAGTAAGAAATTATATATTCAGCATTGATGCCACTTCAGCAAATACTAAACTATTTCTTTAAGTATCTTGGGATAAGCCAAAGATTTTTCTATCAATCCCGCACAATGCAAATGAAGAAAATCATCAGTTATAGACTGCAATGATGACCTCCCTTTGACAGATTGCGCGATTCAATACGCACATTTGCCATGACAATGTATTGGGCAAATGCTTGATAATAAAAAAGCCGGTTCAAGAACCGGCTTTTTCCAGGCTAAGGCTGAGCGCTTATTCAGCTGCTACAACCTCACCGTCTGTAGCCAGTTCTGGGCGGTCAACCAATTCGACCAATGCCATAGGCGCATTGTCGCCTACGCGGAAACCGCACTTCAGGATACGCAGGTAGCCGCCATTGCGAGTTTGGTAACGAGGACCCAACTCGTTGAAAAGCTTGCCGACGATATCGCGGTCGCGAAGACGGCTGAACGCCAGGCGGCGGTTAGCCAGAGTCGCTTCCTTGCCAAGGGTGATCAAAGGTTCTGCTACACGACGCAGTTCCTTTGCCTTCGGCAAGGTCGTCTTGATGACTTCATGGCGAAGCAGAGAGTTAGCCATGTTACGCAGCATAGCTTGACGATGGCTACTGGTGCGGTTTAGTTTACGATTGCTGTTGCGATGACGCATAGTGATTCCCTCACACCTTTTCCAGGCCCGCAGGTGGCCAATTTTCTAGTTTCATGCCCAATGTCAGGCCCTTGGAGGCCAGTACATCCTTAATCTCATTCAAAGATTTACGGCCTAGATTTGGTGCTTTCAACAGCTCATTTTCAGTACGCTGAATCAGGTCACCAATGTAATAAATATTTTCCGCCTTCAAGCAGTTGGCAGAACGCACGGTCAATTCCAGATCATCCACCGGACGCAGCAGGATAGGATCTACCTGAGGCGCTTGCTTCACTTCGATCTCAGAAGGAGCGCCTTCAAGATCAGCAAATACGGAAAGCTGACCCATCAGGATGCGTGCAGCGTCACGGATAGCCTGTTCAGGCTCAACCACGCCGTTGGTCTCGACATCCATGATCAGCTTGTCCAGGTCAGTACGCTGCTCAACGCGGGCGCTTTCGACTTGGTAGCTTACCTTGCTGATCGGGCTGAAAGAAGCATCCACCTGGATGAAACCCAATACACGGTCTTCATCTTCGCTCTTCTGGCGCTGCGGAACAGGCTGGTAGCCACGGCCCATCTCTACCTTGACTTCAAGGTTGAGCTTGCCGCCCTTGGTCAGGTGAGCAATCACATGATCAGGATTAGCAATTTCAGCATCATGGCCAGTCTCGAAATCACCGGCAGTCACCACACCCTCGACACTCTTGTTCAATGTCAAAGTAGTTTCGCTCTTGCTGTTCAGCTTGAGTGCAACACCCTTGAGGTTCAGCAGGATATCTACCACGTCTTCCTGCACACCATCCAGCGTGGAGTATTCATGCACCACGCCATCAATCTTGACTTCGGTAATAGCGAAGCCAGGAATGGAAGACAGCAATACTCGACGCAGGGCGTTACCCAGCGTATAACCAAAACCGCGCTCCATTGGCTCCAGTGTCACACGTGCACGCACGGGCGAAATCACATCAACGTCAACGACGCGTGGCTTTAAATATTCAGTCGGACTGTTTTGCATAGCTATCCTTACGGTCCTCGATTTCTTTAAATAAATCAACCACGACAACCCAGTTATCGTGGCTGCAACCTGATATCCAGCTTAGATACGACGCTTCTTCGGTGGACGGCAACCGTTGTGTGGCACGGGGGTCACGTCGGAGATGCTGGTGATCTTGAAACCAACGGCATTCAATGCGCGCACAGCGGATTCGCGACCTGGGCCTGGGCCCTTGATGCGCACTTCCAGATTCTTGACACCGCACTCCTGAGCAGCCTTGCCGGCAGCTTCAGCAGCCACCTGGGCAGCAAAAGGTGTACTCTTACGGGAGCCCTTGAAGCCTGCGCCGCCGGAAGTTGCCCAAGACAACGCGTTACCTTGGCGGTCAGTGATCGTGATGATGGTGTTGTTGAAAGAAGCATGCACGTGAGCGATGCCCTCGGCAATATTCTTTTTGACTTTCTTGCGTACGCGTACGTTAGCTTTAGCCATTATTTGCTATTCCTTACTTGGATGCCTTGATAGGCTTGATTGGACCCTTGCGAGTGCGCGCATTGGTCTTAGTACGTTGACCACGAACCGGCAAACCGCGACGGTGACGGATGCCGCGATAGCAGCCAAGATCCATCAGACGCTTGATGTTCATCGTCACTTCGCGGCGCAGGTCGCCTTCCACTTGTAGCTTGGCGACTTCATCACGCAGCTTTTCAACTTCAGCGTCGTTCAAATCCTTGATCTTCGCTGTCGCGGATACGCCTGCAGCCAGACAAATTTGTTTTGCCGTAGTACGGCCCACACCGTAAATCGAAGTCAATGCGATTTCAGTATGTTTATGATTTGGGATGTTTACCCCTGCTATACGAGCCATGTAGCTACTCCAAAATAATGGCGCATCGTTTAATCAAATCGCCAAAAAAGCCCAAAATTTTAACAGCTTGACCGGGTTTTAACAAATAGATTAAAAACCAGCCCCATTTAAAACCACGTTACCGGATTAACCCTGGCGTTGCTTGTGACGTGGGTCAGTGCAAATAATACGCACAACACCACGGCGGCGAACCACCTTGCAATTACGGCACAATGTCTTCACTGATGCACGAACTCTCATCTCTCACCTCTTCGCAAAAATCTTACTTGGCGCGGAAAATAATCCGCGCACGCGATAAATCATAAGGAGTCATTTCCACGGTGACCTTGTCACCGGGCAGGATACGAATATAGTGCATGCGCATCTTGCCTGAAATATAGCCCAGCACGACATGGCCATTTTCCAGTTTGACCCTAAACGTTGCATTCGGGAGGTTCTCGAGAACCTCGCCCTGCATTTCAATACGATCTTCTTTTGCCATACCGCCAATTAACGCGGGAGACCCGCACCGCCCTTAAAGTTAGCTTTTTTCAGCAAGCCTTCATATTGATGCGACATCAAGTGGGATTGCACCTGTGCCATGAAGTCCATGGTCACAACCACGATAATCAACAAAGAAGTACCACCGAAATAGAACGGCACATTGAATTTCAGGATCAAGAACTCAGGCAGCAAACATACCGCGGTGATATAGAGGGCACCAGCCAGGGTCAGACGACCCATGATGCGATCGATATATCGCGCAGTCTGCTCACCAGGACGGATCCCTGGAACAAATGCACCACTCTTCTTCAAGTTGTCCGCTGTTTCTTTTGGATTGAATACCAACGCGGTATAAAAGAAACAGAAGAAGATAATTGCCGTAGCAAAGAAAATAATATACAGCGGCTGGCCAGGGGACAGGGTCGAACCAATATCCTTCAGCCAAGCCATGCTTTCGTGGCTACCGAACCACCCCGCCATGGTCGCCGGGAACAAGATAATGCTTGAAGCGAAAATCGGCGGAATCACACCAGCCATATTGAGCTTCAGCGGCAAGTGGCTTGTCTGGCCACCAAATACCTTGCGTCCCACCTGGCGCTTCGCGTAGTTCACGGTAATCTTGCGCTGGCCGCGTTCGACAAACACCACGAACGCGGTCACCAGTACGGCAGCGACAAACAGGAACAGCACCAACGGAATCGAGAACGCACCTGTGCGTGCCAACTCCAGCGTACCGCCGATCGCATGCGGCAAACCTGCAACGATACCGGCGAAAATGATGATGGAAATACCATTACCAATGCCGCGCTCGGTGATCTGCTCGCCCAGCCACATCAGGAACATGGTACCGCCAACCAAGGTAATCACCGTGGTGAAGCGGAACATGAACCCTGGATCCAGCACCAGGCCTGCCTGCCCTTCCAATGCGATGGCAATGCCCAACGCCTGGAATGTAGCCAAGAATACCGTGCCATAACGCGTGTACTTGGTGATCGTGCGGCGACCGCTCTCGCCTTCCTTCTTCAACTGCTCCATGCGCGGAGAAACCACGGTCAGGAGCTGCATGATGATGGAAGCCGAGATGTACGGCATGATACCCAGGGCAAAAATCGTGAAACGTTCCAGGGCGCCGCCCGAGAACATATTGAACATGCCGAGGATACCGCCGCTCTGCGACTCGAACAGTCGGGCCAGCACATCCGGGTCGATACCAGGAACCGGAATGTGCGCACCAAGACGGAAAACGATCAAGGCACCCAATACGAAAAGCAAGCGGTTCTTCAACTCGCTTACTTTTCCTACCGCACCGAAAATACTATCGTTAGCCACGAATTGATTACTCTACAATCTTGCCGCCAGCTGCTTCAACCGCAGCACGGGCACCCTTGCTCAGCGCCAGGCCTTGAACTGTCACGGCACGGGTCACATCGCCAGAGAGATATACCTTCACAGCGCGAGCGCTGCCAGGAATCACATTGGCTTGCTTCAATGCCAACAGGTCAATCACGTCAGCTTCGATGCGGACCAGATCGGCGGTGCGCACATTGGCAGTATCAGCCTTGGTCAAGGAATTGAAACCACGCTTAGGCAGACGACGTTGCAAAGGCATTTGACCGCCTTCGAAACCCACCTTGTGGAAACCACCGGCACGGGACTTCTGACCCTTGTGGCCGCGGCCACCAGTCTTGCCCAGGCCGGAACCAATACCACGACCGACACGACGCTTGGCGTGCTTAGCGCCTTCAGCAGGCTTGATAGTATTCAGCTTCATTATGCTTCTACCTTTAACAGATAGCTCACCGCATTGATCATGCCGCGATTGGCAGGAGTATCCTGCACTTCAACGGTCTGATTCAGGCGACGCAGGCCCAGGCCGGCGACGCTTGCGCGATGAGACTTGATTCTACCGATGGTGCTCTTGACCAAGGTCACCTTGATCAAATCATTTGCTTTCTTTGCCTTAGCCATGATGATTAACCTCTGATTTCTTCAACGCTCTTGCCACGCTTGGCAGCAATCTCAGCAGGAGTATTCATGGACTTCAAGCCGTTCAGGGTGGCGCGTACGACGTTGTATGGATTGGTGGAACCAATACATTTCGCCAATACGTTGGTCACGCCCATCACTTCGAAGATCGCGCGCATTGCGCCGCCAGCAATAATGCCGGTACCTTCGGAAGCAGGCTGGATGAATACCTTGGCAGCACCGTGAACACCGGTGACAGCGTGATACAGGGTGCCATTGTTCAGGCTTACCTTGATCATGCTGCGACGAGCTTCGTCCATCGCCTTTTGCACGGCAACCGGCACTTCACGCGCCTTGCCCTTGCCCATACCTACGCCACCATCACCGTCACCTACTACGGACAGTGCGGCGAAACTCATGATCCGGCCACCCTTCACCACTTTGGTGACGCGGTTGACGCCGATCATTTTCTCGCGCAAACCATCGGTTTGCTGCTGTTCAATTTCAACTTTTGCCATCATCAACCTCAGTCTTTAGAAGGACAAGCCGTTTTCACGCGCGGCATCAGCCAGCGCCTTGATACGGCCATGGTACTTGTAGCCGGAACGGTCAAATGCAACAGTGGTGATACCTGCAGCCTTGGCCTTTTCCGCGATACGCTTACCAACCACTGCGGCAGCAGCGATATTGCCGCCATTCTTGACATCGTTGCGGACTTCAACCTCAAGGGTAGAAGCGCTAGCAAGCACCTTGTCACCAGTTTCGGCAATAATCTGAGCATAGATGTGGCTGTTGCTACGATGCACACTCAGGCGGATAGCTTTCAACTCGGCGATCTTGGCACGGGTTTTACGTGCACGACGCTGACGTGAATTCACATTACTCATAGCTACACCTTACTTCTTCTTGGTTTCTTTGATAATCACCACTTCATCGGCATAGCGAACACCCTTGCCCTTATAAGGCTCTGGAGCACGATAAGCACGAATCTGCGCGGCGACCTGACCAACCACCTGCTTGTCGGCACCGGTCAACACGATCTCGGTAGGAGATGGTGTTTGCACCGTCACGCCTTCAGGCATCTTGTGGTTCACTGGATGGGAAAAACCCAGGTCCAGGTTCAGGTTAGTGCCCTGCGCCTGCGCCTTGTAACCCACACCAACAAGAGTGAGCTTGCGGGTAAAACCCTGAGAAACACCGGTTACCATATTGAACACCAAGGCACGCAAAGTACCGGACATCGCGCGCGCATGTTGCGACTCACGGGCAACAGCAAATGTCAGATTGTCGCCGTCACGCTCGATCGCAACATCGCCACTCAACGGGAGGGACAACTTGCCGAGCGGGCCGCTGACTGCAATATTGCCAGCGCTCAATACCACTTCAACCTTGGCGGGGATAGCGACTGGATTTTTAGCTACACGAGACATTGCTTTCTCCTTAAGCCACTACGCACAGCACTTCGCCACCGATACCGGCGTCGCGTGCTTTACGATCAGTCATTACACCCTTGGATGTGGAAACAATCGTCACACCCAACCCATTCATTACCACTGGAATCTCTTGATTGCCGCGATAGATGCGCAGGCCTGGACGGCTTACGCGCTCAATCTTCTCAATCACTGGACGGCCAGCATAGTACTTCAAGCTGATGTTCAGCTGGGGCTTGCCATCGGCATCCTGCACAGCGAAATCATCAATGTAGCCTTCATCCTTCAGCACGGCTGCGATAGCACGCTTGAGCTTGGATGACGGCATGGAAACAGAGACCTTGTTGGTGCTTTGCGCATTACGGATACGCGTCAGCATATCGGCAATCGGATCACTCATACTCATACTAAATTCCTCCGTTACCAGCTAGCCTTGGTGACGCCTGGCACTTCGCCACGCATCATCAATTCGCGCAACTTACCACGCGCAATGCCGAATTTACTGAATACACCACGTGGACGGCCAGTCAACGCGCAGCGGTTACGCTGGCGGACAGGGCTGGAATTACGCGGCAGACTTTGCAACTTGTTGCGTGCGGCACGACGGTCTTCAGCGGATGCATTGGCATCGTTGATAACCGCAACCAATTCAGCACGCTTGGCTGCATATTTCTTCACTGTGTCGCGACGCTTTTGCTCGCGCTCGATCATGCAGGTTTTTGCCATGATTAGTTCCTAAATGGGAAGCTGAATGCGGAGAGGAGCGCACGCGCCTCTTCATCAGTCTTTGCAGTGGTAGTGATGGTGATATTCAACCCGCGCAATGCATCGATCTTGTCGTATTCGATTTCCGGGAAAATGATTTGCTCACGCACACCCAGATTGTAATTGCCACGACCATCGAAGGACTTAGGGGAAATACCGCGGAAGTCACGAATACGAGGAATAGCCACTGTGATCAGACGATCCAGGAATTCGTACATATGCTCACGACGCAGTGTCACCTTGCAACCTACAGGGTAGCCATCGCGGATCTTGAAGCCGGCGATGGACTTCTTGGCCTTGGTCACGACAACCTTTTGACCTGCGATCTTTTCCAGGTCAGCCACAGCGTTTTCCATGACCTTCTTGTCAGCAACAGCCTCGCCCACACCCATATTCAAGGTGATCTTTTCAATGCGAGGCACTTCCATCACAGACTTGTAGTTAAACTGCTCAACCAGCTGCTTAACCACGGTGTCCTTATAAAAATCTTTTAAACGAGCCATGATCTACCCTTATGCGTCCACAACTTCGCCACTGGACTTGAATACGCGAACCTTGCGGCCATCGTCCAACGTCTTGAAGCCAACGCGATCACCCTTCTGGGTGGCACGATTGAATAAAGCAACATTAGAGACGTCGATTGGCATCTCCTTACTGATGATACCGCCAGCCACACCGCGCATTGGGTTGGGCTTGGCATGCTTCTTGACGACGTTGATACCTTCGACCAGAACCTGGCCTGTCGCCAACACGCGCAGCACGGTACCGCGCTTGCCTTTATCTTTACCTGTATTCAGGATGACTTCATCACCCTTGCGAATCTTACTCATCCAGCAACTCCTTATAGAACTTCGGGTGCCAGAGAAACGATCTTCATGAAACGCTCGCCACGCAGCTCACGTGTCACCGGCCCGAAAATACGGGTGCCAATCGGTTCCAGCTTGTTGTTCAACAATACTGCAGCGTTGCTATCGAACTTGACCAAGGAACCGTCTGGACGACGAACACCCTTGGCGGTACGAACAACAACCGCGCTATAGACCTCGCCTTTTTTGACGCGACCACGTGGGGCAGCATCCTTCACGCTGACTTTGATGATGTCACCAATGCCTGCATAACGACGCTTAGAACCACCCAACACCTTGATGCACATAACAGAGCGTGCACCGGTGTTATCGGCAACATCCAGCCGAGACTGCATTTGAATCATGAGAATAATCTCCAACTTAATCCGTTAAACCAACACCAGCCGCTTGTCAAAAACGGCTGACAGCACCACGGTCAGTATTGGGGCGCCAGCTTGTTGGGCGCCAAAAGGTCCGACATTATATATTGCCCTTCCAAGCGATTGCAAGTGGAAGGGCAATTTTTATTACACAATACGTGCTTTTTCTACAATCTTGCTAACGCGCCAAGTCTTGGTCTTGGAAAGCGGACGGCTTTCCTCGATCACGACCAGGTCGCCTTCCTTGCACTCATTGTTTTCATCGTGAGCATGGAACTTGTTGGAACGACGCACGACCTTGCCGATCAAAGGGTGTTTCACCTTACGCTCGACCAGAACGGTCACAGTCTTGTCCATCTTGTCGCTTACTACACGGCCACTCAAAGTGCGAACTAGTTTTTCAGTTTGATTTTCGCTCATAATGACTCCGCTTAAGCTTGACTTGCATTAGCCGCTTTGGCTTTTTCAGCAAGCACAGAACGAACGCGAGCGATATCACGGCGCACTTTGCCTACCTGGTCAACTTTGTTCAACTGCTGAGTGGCAAGTTGCATGCGCAGAGAGAATTGCGCGCGGCGCAGCTCGATCAGCTCATTGTTCAACTCTTCAACAGTCTTGTTTCTCAATTCGGACGCTTTCATGACTAGCTCCCAATATGACGAGTAATGAAGGTAGTCTCGATCGGCAGCTTCGCAGCAGCCAAGCGGAACGCTTCACGTGCCAGCTCTTCACTGACACCGTCCATTTCATACAACATCTTGCCAGGCTGGATCTGGGCAATGTAGTACTCGGTACTACCCTTACCGTTACCCATACGCACTTCAGCAGGTTTCTTGGAAATCGGCTGATCTGGGAAGACGCGGATCCATACACGGCCGCCACGCTTGATATGACGGGTCATCACACGACGAGCCGCTTCAATCTGGCGTGCGGTCAGTCGACCACGACCAATTGCCTTCAGACCGAACTCGCCAAAGCTTACCTTGTTACCGGTAGTTGCGATGCCCTTGTTGCGGCCCTTCTGCATCTTACGGAATTTCTGTCTAGCTGGTTGCAGCATTTTTTGCCCCCGACTTTCTTACTTTCTTTTCTGGCTCAGCAGGTTGAGCGGCTTGTTCGAGCTTATTGCCGAACACTTCGCCCTTGAACACCCATACCTTGATACCGATGATACCGTAGGTAGTCTTCGCTTCTGCCACACCGTAATCGATATCGGCACGCAGGGTATGCAAAGGCACACGGCCTTCGCGGTACCACTCGGTACGTGCGATTTCGATACCATTCAAACGACCCGAACTCATGATCTTGATGCCTTGAGCACCCAGACGCATCGCGTTCTGCATCGCACGCTTCATGGCGCGGCGGAACATCACACGCTTTTCAAGTTGCTGGGCAATGCTTTCGGCGATCAGTGTCGCATCAATCTCAGGCTTGCGGACTTCTTCGATGTTCAAGTGAACAGGAACACCCATCAAGCCTTGCAGGCCGGAACGCAAGGACTCGATGTCCTCGCCCTTCTTGCCGATCACGATGCCAGGGCGTGCGCTGTAGATGGTGATCTTGGCGTTCTTGGCAGGACGCTCGATCACGATCTTGCTGACAGCTGCATGAGCAAGCTTCTTCTTCAGGAAGTCGCGCACCTTGATGTCGCTGTTCAACATCGCAGGGAAATTATTACTATTGGAATACCAACGAGAAGACCAGTTTTTCTGGACGCTCAGACGGAAACCAAACGGATGAATTTTCTGACCCATAACGATTCCTTTAGTTACCAACAGTCACAGTGATGTGACAAGTCGGCTTGATGATCCGTCCGGCGCGGCCCTTGGCGCGAGCGCGGATACGCTTCAACACCAAACCCTTGTCGACGTAAATCGAAGTTACCTTCAACTCGTCGATATCAGCGCCTTCATTGTGTTCGGCGTTGGCAATCGCGGACTCGACAACCTTCTTGATCACTTCAGCACCCTTCTTCGGTGTGAAAGCCAAGATGTTGAGCGCATGGTCCACCTTCTTGCCGCGAACCAGGTCAGCCACCAAGCGAGCCTTCTGTGGGGACAGATGAACACCTCTTAATACTGCAGATACTTCCATCGTCTTTCTCCTACCTCTTGGCCTTCTTGTCGGCAGCATGACCCTTGAACGTACGGGTCAGCGCAAATTCGCCGAGCTTGTGACCTACCATGTTTTCAGAAATCAACACCGGCACATGCTGCCTGCCGTTGTGAACCGCAATGGTCAAACCGATGAAATCAGGCAGGATGGTAGAACGACGGGACCAAGTCTTGATTGGCTTTCTATCGCGGACAGCGACAGCAGTTTCTACCTTCTTCGCCAGATGGCCATCAACGAATGGCCCTTTCTTAATTGAACGTGCCATATTGATTACCTCTTATTCGCAGGACGACGGCTGACGCGCATGTTATCCGTACGCTTGTTGCTACGTGTACGATAACCCTTGGTTGGCAGACCCCATGGGCTGACAGGGTTCATACCGGCAGCAGTCTTACCTTCACCACCACCGTGCGGGTGATCGACAGGGTTCATGACCACACCGCGGACGGTAGGACGAACACCACGCCAGCGCACAGCACCAGCCTTACCGATGGAACGCAGGGAATGCTCTTCATTACCCACTTCACCAATGGTTGCCTTGCAGTCGACGTGCACGCGGCGAACTTCGCCGGAACGCAGACGCAGCTGAGCATAACTGCCTTCACGTGCCAGCAACTGCACGGAAGTACCAGCGGAACGCGCAATTTGCGCACCCTTGCCAGGCTGCAACTCGATGCAATGGATCGTGCTACCGACAGGAATGTTGCGCAAAGGCAATGTGTTACCTGCACGGATAGGCGCATCGGAACCGCTCACCAATTGCGCACCAGCGGAAACGCCGCGCGGCGCAATGATGTAGCGACGCTCGCCGTCTGCATACACCAGCAACGCCAAGTGCGCGCTGCGGTTTGGATCGTACTCCAGACGCTCGACCTTGGCAGGGATGCCATCCTTGTTACGACGGAAGTCAACAACACGGTAATGCTGCTTATGACCGCCACCTTGATGGCGAGTCGTGATATGACCGTTATTGTTACGACCAGCTTTCTTGCTCTGCTTCTCCAGCAGCGGCGCATAAGGCTTACCCTTGTGCAGATCAGGTGTGACCACCTTGACTACGGCGCGCCGGCCTGGGGAAGTAGGCTTGACTTTAATCAGTGCCATGATTTCTCCTATTCGCCCGCTGCGAAGTTAATTTCTTGACCTGGCTTCAGGCTCACATAAGCCTTCTTCCAGTCCTTGCGGCGGCCGAATGTACGACCAGCGCGCTTTACCTTGCCACCCACGTTGACAACCGTCACGGCATCGACTTCCACCTTGAACACCAATTCAACCGCAGCCTTGATTTCAGGCTTGGTTGCATCAGTGCGCACGCGGAAAGCGATTTGCTGATGCTTGTCGGCAACACGGGTAGCCTTTTCTGTGATTTGCGGCGCAAGAATGACTTGCAGCAAACGTTCTTGAGTACTCAATGCGCTCATGCCAGGATCTCCTCAAGCTTCTTAACAGCACCTGTAGTAGCCAGGACTTGTGGGAAGCGCACCAAGCTCACAGGATCAACATATTGCGCCTCGAGCACCAGGACGTGCGGCAGGTTGCGAGCGGACAAATACAAGTTCTCATCAAACTTGTCCACCAACACCAGCAAGCCTTCGTTGTAGCCAAGACCCTTGATCTTCTCAACCAATTGCTTGGTCTTTGGCGTATCGACCGCAAACTCCTCAACCGCACTCAGGCGATCTTGACGCACCAGCTCGGACAAGATGGAACGCACACCGGCACGATAGGCCTTGCGGTTGATCTTGTGGCTGAAGTTTTCGTCAGGAGTGTTAGGGAATGCACGACCACCTCCGCGCCAGATGGTGCTGGAGCTCATACCGGAACGAGCACGACCGGTACCCTTCTGATTCCATGGCTTCTTGGTAGTGTGACTGACTTCCGCACGAGTCAACTGAGCGCGAGTTGCAGTGCGTGCGTTTGCCTGATAGGCAACCACAACCTGATGCACCAACGCTTCATTGAATTCACGACCGAAAGTCGTTTCAGAAACAGCCAAACCAGCCTTAGCCGGCTTGCCATTCTTATCGATTAACTTGATTTCCATTATGCCTTCACCTTCACACTAGGGCGCACGACAACATCGCCGCCTTTAGAGCCAGGAATCGCACCCTTGATCAACAACAGGTTACGCTCAGCATCCACGCGCACGATCTCAAGATTCTGCACGGTGGTCTTCACAGCGCCCAAGTGACCAGGCATGCGCTTACCAGGGAAAACGCGGCCAGGATCCTGCGCCATACCGATGGAGCCGGGCACATTGTGGGACCTGGAGTTACCGTGGGAAGCACGATTGGAAGCAAAATTGTGACGCTTGATAGCACCTGCAAAACCCTTACCCAGGGAAGTGCCGGTGACATCAACCAACTGGCCAGCCCGGAACAGCTCGACAGTGATCTGGCCGCCTACATTGTAGTTAGCCAATACGTCATCAGAAACAGGGAATTCCTTGATACCAGCACCAGCAGAAACGCCGGCTTTGGCATAATGACCGGTCAATGCCTTACCAATGCGGCTGGCACGACGCTCACCATAAGCAACTTGAAGGCTGGTATAGCCGTCGCTTGCAGCAGTCTTGATCTGTGTCACACGGTTAGGTACGACTTCCAGCACTGTTACCGGAACGCTTTCGCCTTCATCGGTAAAAATGCGGGTCATGCCCACCTTGCGACCAATAAGCCCTAAGCTCATGATCGATTCCTTATAATAATTAAAAAGGCCGATTACAATTGACCGACCCGGGTACGCGAAAGGGTCGGATTATATCCGACCCACTTCAAAAACACAAGTTACAGCTTGATTTCTACATCAACGCCAGCTGGCAGGTCCAGCTTCATCAATGCATCAACCGTCTTGTCAGTAGGATCAACAATGTCCATTAAGCGCTGATGAGTGCGGATTTCGAACTGATCGCGAGATGTCTTGTTGACGTGGGGAGAACGCAGAATATCAAAACGCTCAATACGAGTTGGCAAAGGTACGGGACCCTTGACCACTGCACCAGTACGTTTGGCCGTTTCAACGATCTCAAGTGCGGACTGATCAATCAGACGATAATCAAACGCCTTGAGGCGGATGCGAATTTTTTGAGCTGCCATGTTATTTCCTTAAAGAGCGATATTTCTAAAGAGCGAAAAGGCCGCAGGCATCAAATGCTTGCGGCCCAACCAGAATGACTTACTCTACGATCTTAGCCACGACGCCGGCACCGACGGTACGGCCGCCTTCACGAATCGCGAAGCGCAGACCTTCTTCCATCGCGATCGGCGCGATCAGGGAGACGGTGATGGAGACGTTGTCGCCTGGCATGACCATTTCGGTACCAGCCGGCAGTTCTACCGCACCGGTCACGTCGGTGGTGCGGAAGTAGAATTGTGGACGGTAGCCATTGAAGAATGGGGTGTGGCGACCACCTTCGTCTTTGCCCAGTACGTAGATTTCGGCAGTGAATTTGGTGTGTGGCTTGATGGAGCCTGTCTTGGACAGGACTTGACCACGTTCGACTTCTTCACGCTTGGTACCACGCAGCAGTACGCCGACGTTGTCGCCTGCTTGACCTTGGTCGAGCAGTTTGCGGAACATTTCCACACCGGTACAGGTGGTCTTGATGGTGGGCTTGAGACCGACGATTTCGATTTCGTCGCCAACCTTGACGATGCCACGTTCTACACGGCCGGTCACGACGGTACCACGACCGGAGATGGAGAATACGTCTTCCACTGGCATGAGGAAGGTGCCGTCAACTGCACGTTCCGGTGTCGGGATGTAGTTGTCCAGGGCTTCGGCCAGACGGAAGATGGCAGGTTCGCCGATGTCGGATTGGTCGCCTTCCAGCGCGAGCTTGGCGGAACCCTTGACGATGGGGGTGTCGTCGCCAGGAAAGTCGTACTTGGAGAGGAGTTCACGCACTTCCATTTCAACGAGTTCGAGCAGTTCTGCGTCGTCGACCATGTCGGCCTTGTTCAGGAAGACGATGATGTAAGGTACGCCAACTTGACGCGCGAGCAGGATGTGTTCGCGGGTTTGTGGCATGGGGCCGTCAGCAGCGGAGACGACGAGGATGGCGCCGTCCATTTGGGCTGCGCCGGTAATCATGTTCTTGACGTAGTCGGCGTGGCCTGGGCAGTCAACGTGGGCGTAGTGACGAGTTTCGGTTTCGTATTCTACGTGCGAGGTGTTGATGGTGATGCCGCGGGCCTTTTCTTCAGGCGCGTTGTCGATCTGGGAGTAGTCCTTGGCTTCGCCACCAAATTTCTTGGTCAATACGGTGGTGATCGCAGCTGTCAATGTCGTCTTGCCGTGGTCAACGTGTCCAATCGTACCTACGTTTACGTGCGGCTTCGTCCGCTCAAATTTACCTTTTGCCATTTCCGTTTCCTTTAATTATCTATTCTATTTTGCTTAGATATTATTCAATTACTTCTTGTTAATAATGGCTTCTGCCACGTTTCTCGGAGCTTCAGAGTAGTGCTTGAACTCCATGCTGTAGGTCGCACGACCTTGCGTCAAGGAACGCACTGTTGTGGCATAACCAAACATTTCAGACAAAGGCACTTCTGCACGGATAGCCTTGCCACCGCCAGCCAGATCATCCATACCCTGGATCACACCGCGACGGGAAGACAAGTCACCCATGACGTCGCCCATGTAATCCTCAGGCGTTTCCACCTCAACCGCCATGATAGGCTCCAGCAGGATTGGATCCGCCTTGCGCATACCATCCTTGAACGCCATGGAAGCCGCCATCTTAAAGGCGTTTTCATTGGAGTCAACATCGTGGTACGAACCGTCGAACAGCGTGACCTTGACATCCACAACCGGGAAGCCGGCCAGCACGCCGCTAGGAATGGTTTCACGCAGACCCTTGTCCACCGCAGGAATGAATTCGCGCGGCACGGTACCACCCTTGATCTGGTCGACGAACTCATAGCCCTTGCCAGCTTCGTTCGGCTCCATCTTGATCCATACGTGACCGTACTGACCCTTACCACCGGACTGCTTGACGAACTTGCCTTCGACTTCGACAGACTTCTTGATCGCTTCACGATAAGCCACTTGTGGAGCGCCAACATTGGCTTCCACGTTGAACTCACGCTTCATGCGGTCAACCAGAATTTCCAAGTGCAACTCGCCCATACCGGAAATAATGGTCTGGTTGGTCTCTTCATCAGTACGCACGCGGAAAGAAGGATCTTCCTGCGCGAGACGGCCAAGGGCCAAGCCCATTTTTTCCTGGTCGCTCTTGGTCTTTGGCTCAACAGCCACGTGAATAACCGGCTCAGGGAATACCATGCGCTCAAGAATGATAGGATGATCCAGCGAGCACAGAGTCTCACCAGTAGTGACATCCTTCAAGCCGATACAGGCTGCAATATCACCAGCGCGGATTTCTTCAATCTCATTCCGGTCATTCGCGCTCATCTGCACGATACGGCCAATACGTTCCTTACGGCCACTGGTGGAGTTGTAAACCGTTTCACCCTTGGTCAGAACGCCGGAATACACACGCACGAATGTCAATTGACCGACGAATGGATCGCTCATGAGCTTGAACGCCAATGCGGAGAAGTGCTCCTTGTCATCCGCCTTACGGGTCAATGGCTCGCCAGTTTCGCTCTCGCCAGCCACATCAGGAATATCCACGGGCGCAGGCAGGAAGTCCAGAACGGCATCCAGCATGCGCTGCACGCCCTTGTTCTTGAACGCCGAACCGCACAGCATAGGCTGAATTTCGGTAGCGATAGTGCGTTGACGCAAGCCGGCAATGATGTCCGCTTCAGACAATTCACCGCTTTCCAGATACCTGTTCATCAGCTCTTCAGAAGCTTCTGCAGCGGATTCGATCATCTTCTCGCGCCACTCATTGGCAGTATCGACGAGATCGGCAGGAATATCCTTGTACTCGAACTTCATGCCCTGGGAAGCATCATCCCAGAAGATCGCCTTCATCTTGATGAGGTCAACCACGCCGGCGAAAGTATCCTCAGCGCCGATAGGGATCACCACAGGCACAGGATTGGCCTTGAGGCGAAGCTTCATCTGATCGACAACCTTGAAGAAGTTGGCACCGGTACGGTCCATCTTGTTCACAAAGGCCAGACGAGGCACCTTGTGCTTGTTGGCCTGACGCCATACAGTCTCGGACTGAGGCTGCACACCACCCACCGCACAGTACACCATGCAGGCGCCATCCAGCACACGCATGGAACGCTCAACTTCAATCGTAAAGTCTACGTGCCCAGGGGTATCGATAATGTTGATGCGATGCTCAGGACGGGACAAATCCATGCCCCTCCAGAAACAGGTCACAGCGGAAGAGGTGATCGTGATGCCACGCTCCTGCTCCTGCTCCATCCAGTCAGTCGTCGCAGCGCCATCATGCACTTCACCCAGCTTATGAGTAACCCCGGTATAAAACAGGATACGCTCAGAAGTCGTAGTTTTACCAGCATCAATATGCGCACTGATACCGATATTGCGATAGCGTTCAATAGGGGTTTTGCGAGCCACAGTAATTACCTAACTTAAAATTTGTCTGAGTTTAGAAACGGAAATGCGAGAATGCCTTATTGGCTTCTGCCATACGATGAACTTCTTCACGCTTCTTGATAGCAGCACCGCGGCCTTCAGAAGCCTCGATCAACTCAGCAGCCAAACGCAGGCCCATGGACTTCTCGCCACGCTTGCGGGCAGCATCACGCAACCAGCGCATGGCCAGCGCATTGCGGCGTGCGGGACGCACTTCAACAGGCACCTGGTAGTTTGCACCACCAACGCGACGGCTCTTCACTTCCACGACAGGACGCAGATTACCGATTGCCAGGGTAAATACTTCCAGCGCTTCCTTGCCGCTCTTTTGTGTGATTTGGTCAAATGCGCCGTACAGGATACGCTCTGCAACCGACTTCTTGCCGCCGGTCATCAGCACATTAACGAACTTTGAAACTTCCTGACTACCGAACTTAGGATCAGGCAGGATGTTACGCTTGGGAACTTCTCTACGTCTTGGCATGGCTTTCTCGATTCCTTAAACTTTGGGCCGCTGTGATTAAGCAGCCTTAGGGCGCTTAGCACCGTACTTGGAGCGGGCCTGCTTACGGTCTTTAACACCAGCAGTATCCAGGCTACCGCGCACCATGTGGTAACGCACACCTGGCAAGTCCTTTACACGACCGCCGCGCAACAGAACAACAGAGTGCTCTTGCAGGTTGTGGCCTTCACCGCCGATATAGCTAATCACTTCATAGCCATTGGTCAGGCGCACCTTGGCAACCTTACGCAAAGCGGAGTTAGGTTTCTTAGGGGTTGTGGTGTAAACACGAGTACATACACCACGCTTTTGTGGGCAGCTCTCAAGCGCTGGCACCTTGCTCTTGGCAACTACTTTTTGGCGCGGCTTGCGCACTAATTGATTGATGGTTGGCATAACCTTTAGCCTTTATATTTTAACCGCTAAAAATTACGGGATGGCGAAACGCCATCCCGGAAAACTTAGCATTTTATTTAGCGTTCAATGTGTTGTCAAGCAACCTCAGGATTTCCAGAGGTTTCTTCCACCTGCACATCTCCAGCATCTTCAATGATGGCAGGTGCTGAATCTACACCTGCAACATTACGTTTGCGTGTTTCATGATAGGCAAGACCGGTTCCGGCAGGAATCAATCGACCCACAATCACGTTCTCCTTCAGGCCACGCAATTCGTCGCGCTTGCCCAGAATCGCAGCTTCGGTCAAGACACGAGTGGTTTCCTGGAACGACGCCGCGGAGATGAAGGAATCCGTAGACAGCGACGCCTTGGTAATGCCCAGCAATACATACTCGAAGCTTGCTGGACGTCCGTCTTCCGCCAATACACGCTCGTTCTCTGTCAGCACATCGGCACGCTCGACCTGCTCGCCCAAGATGAAGCTGGTATCGCCTGCATCGGTGATGCGTACGCGACGCAGCATCTGGCGCACGATCACTTCAATGTGCTTGTCGTTGATCTTCACGCCTTGCAGACGGTACACGTCCTGCACTTCGTCAATGATGTAACGTGCCAGCGCCTCACGACCTTGCAGACGCAGGATATCCTGCGGATCTGCCGGACCGTCGACGATGCTTTCACCCTTGGTCACCACTTGGCCGTCATGCGCCGTTACGTGCTTGTCCTTAGGAATCAGGAACTCATTGGAAACACCGTCGAGGTCGGTAATGACCAGACGCTGCTTGCCCTTGGTATCCTTACCAAAGGAAATCGTACCAGTCACCTCGGCCAACAAACCGGCATCCTTTGGCGAACGTGCCTCGAACAGCTCAGCCACGCGCGGCAGACCACCGGTAATGTCACGGGTCTTGGAAGATTCCTGGGGGATACGCGCCAGCACTTCGCCGACACCGACTTCCTGGCCGTCCTTTACGGTAATGATGCAACCGAGCTGGAAGGTCACGCTCACAGGCGCTTCACCGCCTGCCACCTTGACTTCGGCGCCATTGGCATCGAGCAGCTTCACTTGCGGGCGCAGGCCCTTGGACTGGCCGGCACGCTGCTTCGGATCAATCACCACCAAGGAAGACAAGCCGGTCACTTCATCGACTTGCTTCGCAACGGTCACGCCTTCTTCGACGTTCTCGAACTTCACGCGGCCTGCGTATTCGGTAATGATCGGGCGGGTATGCGGATCCCAGGTCGCCAATGCCTGGCCGGCCTTGACCTGCTTGCCATCGGTGATCTGCAAGGTCGCACCGTAAGGCACCTTGTGACGCTCGCGCTCGCGGCCGTTTTCATCCTGGATGATCGCTTCGCCGTTACGCGAAATCACCACCTGCTCGTTACGGGCATTAGTCACATAACGCATGGTGGACGTGAAATGCACGATACCGTTGGACTTGCTCTCGACCTGGCTAACGGAAGCTGCACGCGATACCGCACCACCGATGTGGAAGGTACGCATGGTCAGCTGGGTGCCAGGCTCACCGATGGATTGCGCCGCGATCACGCCGACAGCCTCACCCATGTTGATGAGCTTGCCACGACCCAAGTCGCGGCCATAGCATTTGGCGCAAATACCGTAGCGAGTATCACAAGTCAGCGCGGTACGCACCTTGACCTCATCAATGCCCAGCGCATCAATCTGCTCAACTTCATCTTCCGTCAGCAGTGTGCCAGCAGGGTAAACCACTTCCTGGGTTTCAGGGTTCAGCACATCCAGCGCGGCAACACGGCCAAGGATACGGTCATGCAAGGGTTCGACCACTTCGCCGCCCTTGACCAATGCCTTGGTGTACAGGCCTTCTGTCGTGCCGCAGTCATGCTCGGTCACTACCAAATCTTGAGTGACGTCGACCAGACGGCGGGTCAGGTAGCCCGAGTTCGCAGTCTTCAACGCCGTATCGGCCAGACCCTTACGTGCACCGTGTGTTGAGATGAAGTATTGCAACACGTTCAGACCATCGCGGAAGTTCGCGGTAATCGGCGTTTCAATAATAGAACCGTCCGGCTTCGCCATCAGGCCGCGCATACCGGCCAACTGACGCACCTGAGCGGCAGAACCGCGGGCGCCGGAGTCGGCCATCATGTAAATCGCGTTGAAGGATTCCTGCTTGATCGCCTTGCCTTCAGCATCCTTGGCAACGGCGCCATCGGTATCCAACACGGTTTCTTCACGCAGCTGCTTCATCATCGCATCGGCAACCTTGTCGCCGGCACGGCCCCAGATATCCACCACCTTGTTGTAGCGCTCGCCCTGGGTCACCAGACCGGAAACGTATTGGTCTTCGATTTCCTTGACTTCGGCTTCGGCAGAAGCAATCAGTTGCTCCTTCTCAGGCGGCACCAGCATATCGTTGATGCTGATGGAGATGCCGGCCTTGGTTGCGTAGGTGTAGCCGGTGTACATCAGCTTGTCGGCAAAAATCACGGTTTCACGAATGCCGACGCGGCGGAAGCTGGCATTGATCAGACGGGAGATTTCCTTCTTCTTCAATGCCTTGTCGATAACGCTGAACGGCAAGCCAGCCGGCAGGATTTCTGACAGCAACGCACGACCGACCGTGGTTTCGTAACGCGTTATCTTTTCACGCTTCTGGCCATCAAGCTCGACGTCAAACTCGCGCAAACGCACGGTAATGCGGGCATGCAGGTCCACCAGGCCACTGTCATAGGCACGCTGCACTTCAGCCACGTTGGCAAAACGCATGCCTTCGCCACGCGCCGCCTTCTTCTCGCGCGTCATGTAGTACAGGCCCAGCACGATATCCTGGGAAGGCACAATGATCGGCTCGCCGTTGGCGGGAGACAATACGTTGTTGGATGCCAGCATCAGCGTGCGGGCTTCCATCTGCGCTTCCAGGCTCAATGGCACGTGCACGGCCATCTGGTCGCCGTCGAAGTCGGCGTTGAACGCGGCACACACCAATGGGTGCAACTGGATCGCCTTGCCTTCGACCAAGGTCGGCTCGAACGCCTGGATACCCAGACGGTGCAATGTAGGCGCACGGTTCAGCAATACCGGATGCTCGCGGATCACGTCTTCGAGGATATCCCAGACTTCTGGTCCTTCCTCTTCCACCTTCTTCTTGGCAGCCTTGATGGTCGTCGCCAGGCCCAATACTTCCAGCTTGTGGAAAATGAACGGCTTGAACAGTTCCAGCGCCATCTTCTTCGGCAGGCCGCACTGGTGCAGCTTGAGCTGAGGACCGACCACGATCACGGAACGGCCGGAGTAGTCGACACGCTTACCCAACAGGTTCTGACGGAAACGGCCGCCCTTGCCCTTGATCATGTCCGCCAAGGACTTCAACGGACGCTTGTTGGCGCCGGTCATGACCTTGCCGCGGCGACCATTGTCCAGCAATGAGTCAACCGCTTCCTGCAGCATGCGCTTTTCGTTGCGCACGATGATTTCTGGCGCCTTCAATTCCAGCAGTCGCTTCAGACGGTTGTTACGATTGATCACACGGCGATAGAGGTCGTTCAGATCGGAAGTCGCGAAACGGCCGCCATCCAACGGCACCAATGGGCGCAGCTCAGGGGGCAGCACAGGCAGTACTTCCAGGATCATCCATTCCGGCTTGATACCGGACTTCTGGAATGCCTCCAGCACCTTCAGGCGCTTGGCGATCTTCTTGATCTTGGCTTCGGAACCGGTTTCGCCGAGTTCGCGGCGCAGCTTCTCGATTTCGGTGTGGATGTCCATGGTGCGCAAGAGTTCGCGCACGGCTTCCGCACCCATCACGGCATTGAATTCGTCGCCGTGTTCTTCCACCTTGGCCAGGTAGTCGTCTTCAGTCAACAACTGGCCGCGAGTGAGCGGCGTCATGCCTGGATCGATGACGATGTATGCTTCAAAGTAGAGCACGCGCTCGATATCGCGCAACGCGATGTCCAGCACCATGCCCAGACGGCTGGGCAGGGACTTCAGGAACCAGATGTGGGCGACCGGGCTTGCCAGCTCAATGTGCGCCATGCGTTCGCGGCGCACCTTGGACAATGTCACTTCAACGCCGCACTTCTCGCAGATCACGCCGCGGTGCTTGAGGCGCTTGTACTTGCCGCACAAGCACTCATAGTCCTTGATCGGGCCGAAGATCTTGGCGCAGAACAGGCCATCCCGCTCCGGCTTGAAGGTGCGGTAGTTGATGGTCTCGGGCTTCTTGACCTCGCCGTAGGACCAGGAGCGAATCTTTTCAGGGGAAGCCAGCGCGATCTTGATCGCGTCAAACTCTTCTTCCTGAGTGACCTGCTTGAATAAATCTAATAGAGCTTTCACGCGCGTTTCTCCTTAGTTGCGGTCAAGATCAATATCGATTGCGAGCGAGCGGATTTCCTTCACCAACACATTGAAGGACTCTGGCATGCCAGCGTCAATCTTGTGCTCACCCTTGACAATGTTTTCGTATACCTTGGTACGGCCGGATACATCGTCAGACTTCACAGTCAACATTTCCTGCAAGGTATAGGATGCACCGTAGGCTTCCAGCGCCCACACTTCCATTTCACCGAAGCGTTGGCCACCGAACTGCGCCTTACCGCCCAATGGCTGCTGGGTAACCAGCGAGTAAGGACCAGTGGAACGGGCGTGCATCTTGTCATCGACCAAGTGGTGCAGCTTGAGCACATGCATGTAACCGACAGTCACTGGGCGCTCGAAAGCATCGCCAGTACGGCCGTCGAACAAGGTTACCTGGGTCTTGCCGGAGGCGAACTGCAATTGCTGCGTACGCGGATCTTCATCCGGGAATGCCAAGTCCAGCATGGCCTTGATGTCAGCCTCGGTCGCACCATCGAACACAGGGGTTGCAAACGGCACGCCACTCTTGAGGTTGCGCGCGAGATCGATGATTTCCACATCGCTCAGGGCAGCAATATCCTCAGGCTTGCCGTTGCTCTTGTTGTAGATCTGCTCAAAGAAGCTGCGTAGCTCGGCAGTCTTGGCTTGCGCCTGCAACATGTTGCCGATACGGATACCAAGTCCCTTGGCAGCCCAGCCCAAGTGCACTTCAAGAATCTGACCGATATTCATCCGCGATGGAACGCCCAACGGGTTCAGCACGATGTCCATCGGCGTACCGTCGGCCATGTGCGGCATGTCCTCGATCGGCACGATCTTGGAAACCACACCCTTGTTACCGTGGCGGCCCGCCATCTTGTCGCCAGGCTGGATACGGCGCTTGACGGCCAGGTATACCTTGACCATCTTCTGTACGCCAGGAGGCAGTTCATCGCCCTGGGTCAGCTTGCGCTTCTTCTCTTCGAACTTGCTGTCGAACTCGATACGCGCCTGGGACAGGCTGTCACGCAGCTGTTCGAGCTGACGTGCGACATCTTCATCGCTCAGGCGGATGTCGAACCAGTCGTAGCGAGCCAAACCATCCAGATATTCAGCTGTAAGAGTTTCGCCCTTCTTGAGTTTTTGCGGACCACCGGTCGCGGCCTTGCCTTCGATCAGGCGGCGGATACGGCCGAATGCATCGTCTTCCACGATACGCATCTGGTCAGCGAGGTCTTGCTTGTAGTCAGCCAACTGGTCGTCGATGATCTGTTGTGCACGGGCGTCACGCTCGATGCCTTCGCGCGTGAACACTTGCACGTCGATCACGGTGCCGGACATGCCGGAAGGAACGCGCAGCGAAGTATCCTTCACGTCGGATGCCTTCTCGCCGAAGATTGCGCGCAGCAATTTTTCTTCTGGCGTCAGCTGGGTTTCGCCCTTGGGCGTTACCTTGCCGACCAGCACGTCGCCGGCTTCGACTTCAGCGCCGATATAAATGATACCGGACTCATCCAGACGGCCCAGCATGCGCTCGGACAGGTTGGAGATATCGCGAGTGATTTCTTCCGCACCGAGCTTGGTATCACGGGCGACAACGGACAACTCTTCGATATGGATCGAGGTATAGCGGTCATCGGCCACTACACGCTCGGAAATCAAGATCGAGTCTTCGAAGTTGTAACCGTTCCAAGGCATGAAGGCGACCAGCATGTTCTGGCCCAGCGCCAATTCGCCCATATCGGTGGAAGCACCGTCGGCAATCACGTCACCGCGTGCCAGCACGTCGCCGACATTGACCAGCGGACGCTGGTTGATGTTGGTGTTCTGGTTGGAGCGGGTGTACTTGATCAGGTTGTAGATATCCACACCGACTTCGCCGGCCGCAGCCTCTTCGTCATGCACGCGCACCACGATACGGCTGGAATCGACATAGTCGACCACACCGCCACGACGCGCTGTAACAACAGTGCCGGAGTCAACAGCAACAGTACGTTCGATGCCAGTACCAACGACGGCCTTCTCGGCACGCAGACACGGCACGGCCTGACGCTGCATGTTCGCGCCCATCAAGGCGCGGTTCGCATCGTCATGCTCGAGGAACGGGATCAAGGATGCGGCAACGGATACGATCTGTCCCGGGGCCACGTCCATGTATTGCACTCGGTCCGGCTGCGCCATGGTGAATTCGTTGTGGTAACGCGCTGAGACCAGGTCTTCCTTGAACTTGCCGGCCTTGTCCAGTTCGGAGTTGGCCTGGGCGATCATGTACTGGCTCTCCTCGATCGCGGACAGGTAGTCGATCTGCTCTGACACCTTGTTGTCCGCTACGCGGCGGTATGGAGTTTCCAGGAAACCGTACTGATTGGTGCGGGAATACAGCGCCAAGGAGTTGATCAGACCAATGTTCGGACCTTCAGGCGTTTCAATCGGACAGACGCGGCCATAGTGCGTGGAATGCACGTCACGCACTTCGAAGCCCGCGCGTTCGCGAGTCAAGCCGCCTGGGCCCAAGGCGGAGACACGGCGCTTGTGCGTGATCTCGGACAATGGGTTGGTCTGGTCCATGAACTGCGACAGCTGCGAGGAGCCGAAGAATTCGCGGATTGCGCTCGACACCGGCTTGGCATTGATCAGGTCATGCGGCATCAGGTTGTCGGACTCAGCTTGCGACAAACGCTCCTTCACTGCGCGTTCGACACGCACCAGGCCTGCGCGGAACTGGTTCTCGGCCAGTTCGCCCACGGAACGGATGCGACGGTTGCCCAAGTGATCGATATCGTCGATTTCACCACGGCCATTGCGCAGCTCGATCAACACGGCAATCACGGCCAGGATATCGTCGTTGGACAATGTACCTGCGCCTTCGGCGCCTTGCGGGCCAACCTTCTCGTAGAAGCGGCGCAGCCATGCTGCGGTACGCTCTTCAATCTTCTCAGGGAAGGCGCGGCGGTTGAACTTCATGCGGCCGACGGAAGACAGGTCATAACGGTCTTCGTTGAAGAACAAGCCTTCAAACAAAGCCTGAACGGCTTCCTCGGTAGGCGGCTCGCCAGGACGCATCATGCGGTAGATGGCAACGCGTGCGCTGTACTCATCCGGGATTTCATCAATACGCAATGTTTGCGAGATATAGTCGCCATGATCGAGATCATTTGCGTACAAAGTGCTGATCTTGCTAACTTCCGCTTCGCGCAGCTTGTCCAGCAAGGATTCCGTCACTTCGTCATTGGCATTGGCAACCACTTCGCCAGTGGACTTATCCACGATGCCGGCAGCCAAGGAACGGCCCAGCAGGAATTCTTCCGGCACGGTAATCTTGCTGATGCCAGCCTTTTCCATGTCGCGGATGTGCTTGACGGTGATGCGCTTGTCCTTGGCAACGATGACCTTGCCATCCTTGTCCAGGATGTCGAACTTGGCCACTTCGCCGCGCAGACGCTCAGGTACCAATTCGAACTGCACACCCTTCTTGGCGATATGGAAGGTATCGAAATCGTAGAATGTTTCCAGAATTTGCTCTGGCGCGAAGCCAAGCGCTTTCAGGAGGATGGTCACCGGCATCTTGCGACGGCGGTCGACACGGAAATACAGGTAGTCCTTGGGGTCGAACTCGAAATCGAGCCATGAACCACGGTAAGGGATGATACGTGCGGAGAACAACAGCTTGCCCGAGCTGTGGGTCTTGCCGCGGTCATGCTCGAAGAACACGCCGGGGCTGCGATGCAATTGCGACACGATGACACGCTCGGTGCCGTTGATCACAAAAGATCCGTTTTCAGTCATGAGTGGCAGTTCACCCATGTAGACTTCCTGCTCCTTCACCTCCTTGACGGTAGGTTTGGAAGCCTCTTTATCCATAATGGTCAAGCGGACCTTGACGCGCAAGGGGGCGGCATAAGTCAAGCCGCGCTGCTGACATTCCTTGACATCGAACGGCTCCTGGCCGAGGTTGTAGCTGACAAAGTCCAGTCGCGCGTTGCCGGAATGGCTGACAATAGGGAACACCGAACTGAATGCTGCTTGAAGGCCGGTGTCTGTACGCTTGTCAGCATGGACTTCAGCTTGCAAAAATGCAGCGTAGGACTCCAATTGCATGGCGAGCAGGTAAGGTACCTCCTGCACGCTTTCACGCTTGGCGAAACTTTTACGCAGACGTTTCTTTTCGGTAAAGGAATAGCTCATAGCATCTCCTGAGGATAGAGGGCAGAAGACAGCAGCCGGGACGGACTGCTGTCTTCTAACTTCTTAAAATGGTGAAGGCTGACAGTTTCCTGTCAGCCCATACACCATGGTTTACAGCGGTATTACTTGATTTCAGCCTTAGCGCCAGCTTCTTCCAGCTTCTTGGCAGCAGCTTCAGCGTCAGCCTTGGAAACGCCTTCCTTGATTGCCTTAGGAGCAGCGTCAACCAGGTCCTTGGCTTCCTTCAGACCGAGGGAAGTCAGTTCGCGAACAGCCTTAATCACGTTCACCTTGTTGTCGCCAGCAGAAGCTAGGATAACGTCGAACTCAGTCTTTTCTGCGGCAGCAGCGCCAGCGTCGCCACCAGCTGCAGGAGCAGCTACTGCAACAGCAGCGGCAGCTGCGGATACGCCGAACTTCTCTTCCAGGTCCTTGATCAGTTCGGACAGTTCGAGAACGGTCAGAGACGCAATAGCGTCAAGAATTTCTGCTTTGGATAATGCCATTTGTTAATACTCCTGATAAATAAGATATTGATTAGGCTGCTTGCTTTTGGTCGCGCACTGCAGCAAGACCGCGTGCAAACTTCGTAGGCACTTCGTTGAGAGTGCGTACGAACTGTGCAACAGGCGCTTGCATCGTGCCGAGCAACTTGGCCAGCAACTCTTCGCGGCTTGGCAGGGTGGCCAGGGCTTGTACACCCTTGGCATCCAGGACCTTGCCTGGCAAAGCGCCAGCCTTGATGACGAACTTGTCGTTGGCTTTGGCAAAATTGTTCAGAACCTTTGCCGCGGCAACTGGATCGGTAGAAATACCGAATACCAGCGGGCCCACCATGTCGTTCGCCAGCCCAGAAAACTGTGTGCCGTCGACAGCGCGACGTACCAGGGTGTTCTTCAGAACACGCAGGTAAACACCGGATTTTCTGGCTTCGGCGCGCAACTTGGTCATGTCGCCCACTTCGATGCCACGATACTCAGCAAGAACAATTGCCTGGGCCTGAGCGACTTGCTCGCTAACCTCAGCAACTACTGCCTTTTTCTGCTCAAGATTAAGACTCAAGGTCTTCTCCTTCCGTTAATTAAGCATTTGCAGTCTCCTGCAAACACCTTCCCACGGCGACCTTTCATCAGGAATAAAAATCCTGTTCCGGGTAACGCCATCTGCGTAGGACTTGGCTAGAATTTTGCCGCCATTAAGCCCGACTGGGCTCCTACGGTCTTTGATAACCCCATGGCTTGCGCCACGGGCCCAAAGTTCTTTGCGGCGCCGGCTGCTTCAAGCCGGCGCCTAATTCATTACGCCAGGTTGGACTGGTCTACGCGTACACCGGCACCCATGGTGCTGGAAACGGAGACCTTCTTCAGGTAAACACCCTTAGACGAAGCCGGCTTGGCTTTGTTCAATGCATCCACGAGCGCAGCCAGGTTTTCCTTCAGCGCATCAACGCCAAAAGAAGCACGGCCGATGGTGCAATGTACGATGCCGCCCTTGTCGGTACGGTATTGCACTTGGCCAGCCTTGGCATTCTTCACTGCGGTAGTCACATCAGGCGTCACGGTGCCGACCTTGGGGTTAGGCATCAGGCCGCGAGGACCGAGCACCTGACCCAGGGTACCGACGATACGCATTGCATCCGGCGTTGCAATCGCAACGTCGAAGTCCAACATGCCGCCCTTGACTTGTTCAGCCAGGTCTTCGAAACCGACGATGTCGGCACCAGCAGCCTTGGCTGCCTCAGCAGCAGCGCCTTGTGCAAACACGGCGATACGCTTGGTCTTGCCTGTACCATGCGGCAACACCAATGCGCCACGCACCAACTGGTCAGACTTACGTGCATCGATACCGAGATTGATCACAGCATCTACGGACTCATCAAACTTGGCAGTTGCAGTTTCCTTGACCAGAGTCAACGCTTCGGCAACGGGATATACCTTGTTACGATCAATCTTGGCGCGCAAGGCCTCGATACGCTTAGAAACGTTAGCCATTTACACACCCTCCACTTCGATACCCATGCTGCGTGCGCTACCTGCGATGGTACGCACTGCTGCATCCAGATCGGCCGCTGTCAAATCAGGGGCCTTGGTCTTGGCGATCTCTTCCGCTTGTGCGCGGGTGATCTTGCCGACCTTGTCTGTGTGAGGACGCGGGGAGCCCTTGTCGATCTTGGCTGCCTTCTTGATCAAGATGGTTGCAGGAGGCGTCTTCATCACGAAAGTGAAGCTCTTGTCCGCAAACGCAGTGATCACGACAGGAATCGGCAGACCTGGTTCCAGGCTTTGAGTTGCTGCATTGAACGCCTTGCAGAACTCCATGATATTCAGGCCGCGCTGACCCAATGCAGGGCCAACAGGGGGACTTGGGTTGGCTTTACCTGCAGGGATCTGCAGCTTGATATAGCCGATAACTTTCTTTGCCATCTTAAACTCCTAATTTGGGTAATAGCGCTTGCGCAAACAAGCTCCCCAGTCATTAGATATGTGATGCAGCAGCATCACGCTGAGCACTCCAAAACGCCAGAGTGCAAAAAGCCGCGCCTTGCCAAACGGCAAGACACAGCTCAATACTGTCAGACCTCTTTTTCCACCTGGCTGAAATCCAGCTCCACAGGTGTAGCACGGCCGAAAATCACGACCGACACGCGCAACTTGCTCTTTTCATAGTTGATATCTTCAACACTGCCGGAGAAGTCCTTGAACGGACCGTCAATCACCCGCACGGACTCGCCCTTATCGAATGTGAGCTTCTGCGTCGGATTGCTCTTGCTCTCATCCATGCGCTGCAGGATGATTTCAACTTCCTTGTCCTTGATCGGAGTCGGCTTCTGCGCCGTACCACCGATAAATGCGGTCACGCGAGGCGTGCTCTTCACCAAGTGCCAGCTCTCGTCGCTCATCTGCATCTGGACCAGGACATAGCCAGGGTACAACTTGCGCTCGGTGATGCTCTTGACGCCGCTCTTCATCTCAACGACTTCTTCAACCGGCACCAAGATATCGCCAAACAAATCACCGATATCAGAACGTGCAATACGCTCTTCCAAACCTTTCTTGACCGACTTCTCGAAACCGGAGAAGGCTTGTACGGCATACCACCGCATATTACTCATTACGCGCCCCTCCCCATCAACTGCTTCACAGCCCACATGAAGCCAATATCAACTATCCAGAGGAAAATGGCCATTACAATCACCAGCCCGAACACTGCAGCGGTGGTTTGCATCGTTTCCTTGCGGGTAGGCCAGACAACCTTGCGGGTTTCAACTACCGCTTCGCGCGCAAATGCAAACGCATTCTGCCCGGTAGGCGTCGTTTTCAGCACGAGCAGTGCAACAATGATCCCTGCCAAAAAGGCCAGAATACGCACTACCAGCGCCTGATCAGCCAGCAAATAAAAGCCGGCAACCCCAGCAGCAACCAGCAGCAGGGATATCACCAGCTTAATCTTTTCGGTCATATTTTGCACTTAATTAATGGCAGGCCAGGAGGGCCTCGAACCCCCAACCCTCGGTTTTGGAGACCGATACTCTGCCAATTGAGCTACTGGCCTGTAAAGCTTCACCAACACAATGGCCGCGCACCTGTTAAGGTACGCGGCCTAACGGGATATTACTCTACGATCTTAGCCACGACGCCGGCACCGACGGTACGGCCGCCTTCACGAATCGCGAAGCGCAGACCTTCTTCCATCGCGATCGGCGCGATCAGGGAGACGGTGATGGAGACGTTGTCGCCTGGCATGACCATTTCGGTACCAGCCGGCAGTTCTACCGCACCGGTCACGTCGGTGGTGCGGAAGTAGAATTGTGGACGGTAGCCATTGAAGAATGGGGTGTGGCGACCACCTTCGTCTTTGCCCAGTACGTAGATTTCGGCAGTGAATTTGGTGTGTGGCTTGATGGAGCCTGTCTTGGACAGGACTTGACCACGTTCGACTTCTTCACGCTTGGTACCACGCAGCAGTACGCCGACGTTGTCGCCTGCTTGACCTTGGTCGAGCAGTTTGCGGAACATTTCCACACCGGTACAGGTGGTCTTGATGGTGGGCTTGAGACCGACGATTTCGATTTCGTCGCCAACCTTGACGATGCCACGTTCTACACGGCCGGTCACGACGGTACCACGACCGGAGATGGAGAATACGTCTTCCACTGGCATGAGGAAGGTGCCGTCAACTGCACGTTCCGGTGTCGGGATGTAGTTGTCCAGGGCTTCGGCCAGACGGAAGATGGCAGGTTCGCCGATGTCGGATTGGTCGCCTTCCAGCGCGAGCTTGGCGGAACCCTTGACGATGGGGGTGTCGTCGCCAGGAAAGTCGTACTTGGAGAGGAGTTCACGCACTTCCATTTCAACGAGTTCGAGCAGTTCTGCGTCGTCGACCATGTCGGCCTTGTTCAGGAAGACGATGATGTAAGGTACGCCAACTTGACGCGCGAGCAGGATGTGTTCGCGGGTTTGTGGCATGGGGCCGTCAGCAGCGGAGACGACGAGGATGGCGCCGTCCATTTGGGCTGCGCCGGTAATCATGTTCTTGACGTAGTCGGCGTGGCCTGGGCAGTCAACGTGGGCGTAGTGACGAGTTTCGGTTTCGTATTCTACGTGCGAGGTGTTGATGGTGATGCCGCGGGCCTTTTCTTCAGGCGCGTTGTCGATCTGGGAGTAGTCCTTGGCTTCGCCACCAAATTTCTTGGTCAATACGGTGGTGATCGCAGCTGTCAATGTCGTCTTGCCGTGGTCAACGTGTCCAATCGTACCTACGTTTACGTGCGGCTTCGTCCGCTCAAATTTACCTTTTGCCATTTCCGTTTCCTTTAACCGACTTTATCAAGTTAATGAGTGCGTTTAATATCCAAGCACCAAATGGTGCCCATGGCGGGAATCGGACCCGCGACCTCTCCCTTACCAAGGGAGTGCTCTACCACTGAGCCACATGGGCATTTTTCTTAAATTCTGAATTTTAAATGGAGCGGGCGACGAGGTTCGAACTCGCGACATCTTGCTTGGAAGGCAAGTGCTCTACCAACTGAGCTACACCCGCACATCTAACCAGAAATCTATGCCCTGGCCCCAAATTCTATGCTGGTGGAGGGGGAAGGATTCGAACCTTCGTACTCTGAGAGAACGGATTTACAGTCCGTCGCCTTTAACCACTCGGCCACCCCTCCAAACAGAACCCGGGATTATGCGTATATTTTGACTTAGTGTCAAACGCATTTTCAAAAAGAAATGGTGCCGGATGTCGGAATCGAACTGACGACCTTCGCATTACAAGTGCGCTGCTCTACCAACTGAGCTAATCCGGCACAACTGAAACTTTTATTATTACTTCACCACCCTTAATGATGGCTTTTTTACCACCGGCGCATCAGGCGAACTCCCAATACCCGCCTCACCGCCTTGAGCACCTTTTTCATCGGGATCCATATCTGGAGAATCCTCTTCGAAAAACATGCCTTGTCCATTCTCGCGAGCAAAAATTCCTCGCACCGCACTCATCGGCACATACAGCTCATTCGATGCACCGTTGAAACGGGCTGAGAATGTAACAGCATCTGTTCCAATATGCAAACTTTTTGTAGCGCTATAATTAATATTCAGCACTATCTGCCCATCCTTCACATAGGCCATGGGCACTATCGTTTGCGCATTGACGACAACCAGCAAATGCGGGGTCAAGCCGTTATCCGTGCACCACTCGTGAATGGCGCGCACCATATATGGCTTGGTCGAGGTAATTGCGCTCATTGGGCCACCTATTTCCGCATCGCTTTTTCGGAAGGCGTCATCGCTTCGATGTAAGCCGGGCGAGAGAATATACGTTCCGCATACCTAAGTAAAGGGGCGGCTTGCTTCGGCAGCTCGATGCCATAATGACCCAAGCGCCAGAGCAATGGCGCAATGGCGACATCCAGCATGGAGAATTCGTCGCCCAGGATGTATTCCTGGCGGCTGAACAAGGGAACGATCTGGGTCAGATTGTCGCGAATCGTCGCGCGCGCCTTGTCCGCAACCTTGGCATTTCCAGACTCGATATCGGGGATATGGCTGAACAGCTGCTCTTCAAAGTTATGCAGGAACAAGCGAGCGCGGGCGCGCATCACAGGGTCGGCCGGCATCAATTGCGGATGCGGGAAGCGCTCATCGATATATTCGTTGATGATATTGGCCTGCTCGAGCACCAAGTCACGTTCAACCAGCACAGGCACCGTGTTATGCGGATTGATCACAGCCAGGTCTTCCGGCTTGTTTGCCATATCCACATCTATCACCTGGAAATCCATGCCCTTTTCGAACAGCACAATACGGCAACGATGGCTATAAGGACAGGTAGTACCGGAATACAAGGTCATCATAATTCATTATCTCACTTGAAGAATGCCCGGCGGGATGGATAGAACCCCGCCAGAGAATAAAGAAAGCTTTCAGCCGGATCGTGGATGCATCCAGTCAAAGCAAGGGCAGGATTGTACAGAAAATGCAGGAAAAATGAAAGGGAATGTTTATTTTTAACTTAATAATCATAGTGTTATATTGGGTTTTCAATATCAATGAATTCATGCCCCAACCCAAACTTTTCTGCAAGATGCGTTCCCAGCGCCTCTATCCCGCAACGCTCCGTCGCATGATGTCCCGCGGCAATGTAGGCCACCCCCGTCTCATGCGCCAGGTGGAATACCTGCTCGGACACCTCTCCGCTGATGTAGAGGTCTACGCCCAGACTGATTGCAATCTCGAAATAGCCTTGCGCACCGCCACTGCACCAAGCGATGCGGCGCACCTTCCTTTCCAAGTCGCCGAACACCTGCGGCGTACGGCGCAATTGGCTTGCCAGCGCACCAGAGAATACTCCTAATTTAGTTTCAGCCGGCAGGGCGCCATACGCGATCAATCCTTGGTCGCCGGCCCACCCTTCCAGCGTTATGCCCATGATTTGGCCTAGCCGCGCGTTATTGCCAAGCTCCTTGTGGGCATCGAGCGGCAAGTGGTATGCAAGCAGGCTGATGTCATGCTGCAATAGGAATTTCAGGCGTGCGTGCTTGATGCCTGTGACGACGGGAGACTCATTGCGCCAGAAATACCCATGGTGTACCAATATGGCATCGGCGCCCGCTTGCTGTGCCGCGTCGAGCAAGGCCAAGCTGGCCGTCACGCCCGTTACCAGCTTGTTGATTTCACCTCGCCCCTGCACTTGCAGGCCGTTCGGACAATAATCTTTGAAGCGCTCAACCTCAAGGAATTGTCCGGTATAATCAACCAGTTCTTTCAGCTTCATTTACACTCTCCAACATTTAGACTCGCACCACGTCGAAACCAACATGCGCAAACTCTGGCTTATTTTTGCACAGACAGTCACCATCAGTCTTGCTGCTCTTTTTGTGGTGCAGCTGTTTTACCCGCAATTGCTTCCCTTGAACGACAAGCCCATTGCCGCCGTTAAGGAAGCGCCCACTTACAGCGACGCCGGCCAGGCCCAGCCAGGGTCCTACCGCCAGGCAGCCCAGGCGGCAATGCCCAGCGTCGTCAACATCTTCACCTCGAAAAAATCCAATCAGCCCATGGGCAATCCTTTTATGGATGACCCCTTGTTCCGCCACTTTTTCGGCGACCAGTTGGACGAGCAGCAAAGCCAACGCGAGAACAGCCTGGGATCGGGCGTCATCGTCAACAGCCAGGGCCTGATCCTGACCAATCACCACGTCATTGAAGCCGCTGACGAGATCGAGGTCGCGTTGCCCGACGGCAGAACATTCCCTGCCCGTATCGTGGGCACCGATCCCGAAACCGATCTTGCCGTGCTCAAAATCAATGTCCGCAATCTGCCGGCCATCACGTTTGCGCAACCCGGCAATATCAGCGTGGGCGACGTCGTACTTGCCATCGGCAATCCGTTCGGCGTTGGACAAACCGTCACGCAAGGCATTATCAGCGCGCTTGGCCGCAGCCATCTTGGTATCAATACGTTTGAAAACTTCATCCAGACCGACGCGCCGATCAACCCCGGCAATTCCGGAGGCGCCCTGATCGATACCGAAGGCAACCTGGTCGGCATCAATAGTGCGATCTATTCCCGCAGCGGTGGCTCCATGGGGATAGGCTTCGCCATCCCCGTCAGCCTGGTCAAGCAAGTCATGGAGCAGATTATCCGCCAAGGCAGCGTGACCCGCGGCTGGATCGGCATAGAAGCGCAGGATATTACGCCCGAGCTGGCGGAATCGTTCCGTCTGAAGCAAGTGCGCGGATCGCTGGTCGCAGGCGTCGTGCGCGGAAGTCCGGCAGACAAGGCCGGGCTACGCCCTGGCGATATCCTGCTGGAAATCGACGGCAGGGAGGTCATCGACAGCTCGACCATGCTGAACGTGATATCCAACCTGAAGCCCGAGAAGAAAGTGCTGATCAAGGTTGCGCGCAACCAGAACGAACTGGTATTGCCCATCGTCATCGGCAAGCGGCCTACCCCGCAGCTTGCCAGCAACCGCGAATAAGGGATAGCCAGTTTCCCGGCAGGCCGCATCAATGTAGCTGTTGCTGGCCTTTTCTCTGGATCATGCTCGCCACCAGGATGCCAGCCTCATACAGCACCCATAATGGCACGGCCAGCATCACCTGGGAAATCACGTCAGGCGGCGTGAAGATCGCGCCAATGACGAATGCCCCGACAATCACGTAGGACCGCGCCTCGCGCAGCGATGCGACACTCACGATACCGGCACTCACCAGCAGCACAACCGCGACCGGCACTTCAAAAGCCAGCCCGAATGCGATAAAGAGGGTAATGGCAAAATCCAGATACTTGCCGATGTCCGTCATGACCGCCACGCCTTCCGGCGCGGTGTGGGTAATGAAGCCGAACACGACGGGAAACACCAGAAAATAGGCGAATGCCATCCCTATCAGGAACAGCATGGTGCTCGCAAACACCAGCGGTCCGATCAGGCGCCGTTCGTGCGTATAAAGCCCGGGGGCGACAAATGCCCATATCTGGTACAGGGTGTGAGGCAGGGACAGCATGAACGCCGCCAGCAACACCACTTTCATGGGTACGAAGAATGGCGTCGTGACATCGGTTGCAATCATCTGGCCGCCCACAGGCAGGCTCTGCAGCAAAGGCTTGGCCAGAAAATGGTAAATGTCGTTGGCGAACGGGAACAGGACCAGCGTAATCAGCACGATGCCGATAATGATGCGCAACAAACGGTCACGCAGCTCGATCAGGTGCGAGACGAAGGTATCTGAGGGAGTATTCAATCTGGCTTACCGCGGTTTTGTTGGCCATCATCCGTATTCTGGCCAGTGATGTGAGGTTCTGGAATTTCCTGGCCGGGAGAGGCAATTTTCTGTATGTCATGCTCGATGTCAGCGCCCGCCTGCTTAAAGGCGGATTCTGCGTCCCGTACATCGGCCTGCAATCGCTGCAGCTCCTCGAAACGCAGCTCACGGCTGATGTCCGACTTGACGTTATTGACATAGCGTTGCACCCTGCCCAGCAACAGGCCTACCGTGCGGGCGACCTTGGGCAGCTTTTCCGGGCCGATGACCACAAGCGCCACGATCCCGATGACAACCAGTTCTGAAAAGGCAATATCAAACACAGGCAGGCCCGTTCAGTCTACTGCTTTTCCTTTTGCCTGACGTCGTTCTCTACCGTCTGCCCCTTGACATCGTCGTCAAGCGCAGCGGTTCCGGACTTGCCCTCATTGACTGCTTCCTTGAAACCCTTGACGGCCCCGCCGACATCGCTGCCAAGATTACGCAAGCGCTTGGTGCCGAAAATCAGCACCACGATTGCAAGTACTATCAACCAATGCCAAATGCTGAATGAACCCATCACCAGCTCTCCTATATCAAATCTTTGGTAGGGTGTCGCCACCGCCAAATACATGGATGTGTAAATGAAATACTTCCTGCCCGCCTTCGCGCCCGGTATTGATCATGGTGCGGAATCCTTTCAGGCCTAACTGGACAGCGAGCTTGGGCGCCAATAACAATATCTTCCCCAGCAGCGCCTGGTGCGAAGCATCGCAGCCGGCCAAGCTTTCCACATGGCCCTTGGGCACTATCAGGAAGTGTACCGGGGCGATCGGACGAATGTCGTGAAACGCAATGACTTCTTCATCCTCATAGAACTTGCTTGAAGGAATATCATTCGCCACTATCTTACAGAAAATACAATCAGCACTCATCGATATTCCATTCAATTCAAAAACGCTTATTCGTTACTCTACCGGACGAGAGGCTTTTTCCTCAAGCCCCGACAAGCCCTCGCGCCTTGCGAGCTCCCGCAGCACGTCTTGAGGGCCCAGGCCGACATGCGCCAGCATGACCAAACTATGGAACCAGAGATCGGCGGTTTCATACACAATCTTTTCAGCATCCCCGTCCTTGGCAGCGATGATGGTTTCAGCCGCCTCTTCGCCAATTTTCTTCAGAATCGCATCCGTGCCCTTGGCGTACAGCTTGGCAACGTAAGATGACTGCGGGTCTGCGCCCTTGCGCTGCTCCAGCAGTTCAGCCAGCCTGTCCAGCACATCACTCATGGTGATAAATATCCTCGGGGTTCTTGATGACGTCCTGGTCGGTAACCCAACCGTCCTGCTCCAGTTTCTGGAAGAAGCAATTGTGGCGGCCGGTATGGCATGCGATGCCGCCTACCTGCTCTACCAGGATGAGGATGACATCCTCGTCGCAATCCAGCCTGATTTCATGCACCTTCTGCACATGGCCAGACTCTTCGCCCTTATGCCAAAGGCGGTTGCGGGAACGCGACCAGTACACCGCCTGGCCCGTTTCCGCCGTGAGGCGCAACGCTTCGCGGTTCATCCACGCGAACATCAACACCTTGTTGGTGCCGACTTCCTGCGCAATCACTGGCACCAGGCCCTCTGGCGTCCAGCTGACTTTATCCAACCACGACTCGCTCACAAGCGCACCTCGATTCCTTGATCGCGCATGTATTCCTTGGCCTGGCGTACCGTGTATTCGCCATAATGGAAGATGCTGGCGGCCAATACCGCATCGGCGCCCCCTTCCCGGACGCCTTCAACCAGGTGCACCAGGTTGCCAACGCCGCCAGATGCGATGATGGGAACGTCAACCGCCTCGCTGATCGCACGGTTAAGCGGGAGATTGAACCCCATCTTGGTACCGTCGCGATCCATACTGGTCACAAGCAACTCACCTGCGCCGAGTTCGACCATTTTCCGCGCCCAGTCGACGGCATTGAGGCCAGAGGCCTTGCGCCCGCCGTGGGTGAAGATTTCCCAGTGGTCGCCGACCTGCTTGGCATCGATCGCCACCACGATGCACTGCGACCCGAAACGGGCGGCGGCATCCGCCACCAGTTGCGGGTTGGTCACAGCCGCCGTATTGATGCTGACCTTGTCGGCCCCTGCATTGAGCAAACGGCGTACATCTTCCACCTCGCGCACCCCGCCGCCCACTGTCAGCGGAATGAATACCTGCGAAGCCACTTGCTCGATGATGCCAAGGATGAGGCCGCGGTTGTCCGAACTGGCGGTAATATCGAGGAAGGTCAGCTCATCGGCGCCTTGCTCGTCATAGCGGCGCGCAATTTCCACCGGATCACCCGCATCGCGCAATTCCAGGAAATTGACGCCCTTGACAACGCGGCCGTTAGTGACATCCAGGCAGGGAATAATGCGCTTGGCTAAGCTCATGCCCGGCTCAATTCATCCGCAAGCGCCTGCGCTTCGGTAAAATTCAACGTACCTTCGTAGATCGCGCGGCCTGTAATGGCGCCAATCACGCCTTCGCTTTCGACCTCGACAAGACGGCGCACGTCATCCAGGTTGGTCACGCCGCCACTGGCAATCACCGGAATGGTCAGTGCCTGCGCCAAGGCCACGGTCGCTTCAATATTGACGCCTGTCAGCATGCCGTCACGGCCGATATCGGTATACACCACGGCTTCCACGCCGTAATCCTCGAACTTCTTGGCGAGGTCGATCACGTCGTGGCCGGTGAGCTTGGACCAGCCGTCCACGGCCACCTTGCCGTCCTTGGCATCCAGGCCCACCATGATCTGTCCCGGGAACGCATAACAGGCCTCGTGCAGGAAACCCGGGCTCTTGACCGCGGCAGTCCCCACAATCACGTAGCTGATGCCATCATCCAAGTAGCGCTCTATCGTATCCAGGTCGCGGATACCGCCGCCGAGCTGGATGGGAATGTCATTGCCCACCGCTTGCACAATCGCCTTGATGGCGCCCTCATTGACAGGCTTGCCTGCGAAAGCGCCATTCAAATCCACCAGATGCAAGCGCTTGCCGCCCTGGTCAACCCAGTGCCTGGCCATGGCGCCAGGGTCTTCGGAAAATACGGTGGCATCTTCCATCAAGCCCTGTTTCAAACGAACACAATGACCATCTTTCAGGTCGATAGCAGGAATAATCAGCATGATATTGACAAATTAACGATTAAAACACCCCGTCCCATCGGACGAAGTTTGAAAGAAGCTTAAGGCCAGCATCGTGGCTCTTTTCCGGATGGAACTGAACAGCAAACAGGTTGCCGCGGGCGATGGAACTGGTGAAACGCTTAGGGTATTCACTATAGCCCGCATCCAGGCCAGCGTCATCCGGCGCGACGTAATAACTATGCACGTAATAGAAACGTTCGCCATCGGCAATGTCATGCCATAGCGGGTGTTCCAGGCTATGGTGGACCTGGTTCCAGCCCATGTGCGGCACCTTGAGTTTTGCGCCGTGCTCGTCGTGCATGTCTGCCGAGGCAAAACGCTTGACCCTGCCCTTCAGTATGCCCAGGCCTGCCGCATTTCCCTCTTCGCTATGCTCGAACAGCAATTGCAGGCCGATGCAGATACCCAGGAACGGCTTTTCTGCGGCAGCGGCAACAACGGCCTCGCGCAAGCCGCGGGCATCGAGCTCGCGCATGCAGTCCGGCATGGCGCCCTGGCCGGGGAACACTACCCGCTTGGCGTCGGCGATCTGTGCCGGGTCGCTGGTCACAATCACGGTCTGGTTGGGGGCGACATGCTCCAGCGCCTTGGACACGGAGCGTAAATTGCCCATGCCATAATCAACAACGGCTATATCTGTCATGGTAGGTCGGTAGAAAACCGGAAAATATCTATAAACTGCCTTTAGTTGAAGGCATTATACCCACCATACGGGGGTCGAGTTCAACTGCGGCGCGCAAAGCACGGCCAAACGCCTTGAAAATGGTTTCTGCCTGATGGTGGGCATTCTTGCCGCGCAGGTTATCGATATGCAGCGTGATGGCGGCATGGTTGACAAACCCCTGGAAGAATTCACGCACCAGATCGACATCGAACTCGCCGATGCGTGCACGGGTAAATTCCACGTTGAATTCCATCCCGGGGCGTCCTGAAATATCCAGCACGACTCGTGACAAGGCCTCGTCCAACGGCACATAGGCGTGCGCATACCGGCGTATGCCTTTCTTGTCGCCCAATGCCTTGCTGAACGCCTGGCCCAGGGCGATGCCCACATCCTCAACAGTGTGGTGCGCGTCGATGTGCAGGTCCCCCTGGCACTCAACGTTGATGTCCATCATGCCATGCCGTGCGATCTGGTCCAGCATATGATCGAAAAAACCAACCCCGCTGTTCAGCTTGGATATCCCGGTGCCATCCAGGTTGATGGCAACGGCAATCTTGGTTTCCAGGGTATTGCGGCTCACTTCAGCGTTACGCATGGCAGTCATTCAAAATCATGAGTCATAAAATCAAAACCGCTGCAAAACAGTCCACGCAGTCTTGCAACGGTTTCCAGACAAGCTAGTGCCGGCACGCCGGAAGGCATGCCGCAACAAGCTTCAATTAGCTGAACAGCTTCTTCAGCCAGCCGAACAGGCCACCACTGCTTTGTGTGCCCTTGGCAGCAGCACTGATTTCAGCAGCAGCAGCGGCAGGATCAGCAGCACCGTAGATGGCCGCACCAGCAACAACGATAGTCGCGCCCGCATCAACCACTTGCTTGGCAGTCGTTGCCTTCACGCCGCCAGCGACGGAAATATCCACGCCCAGGTTCAGGCCGGAAACCAGGCCCAGGTCGGCAAAAGGAGTTTGACCAGCAGCTTGTTGATCCAAGCCAGTATGAACGCCGATGATGTGCGCGCCCAGCTTGGCAACTTCCTTGGTACGGGCAGCCTTGTCAGCCACGTTGATCAGGTCGATCTGTGCCTTCTTGCCGTACTTGTTGGCAACGTCGATCACGCCCTTGATAGTGCCGATGTCGGCAGTACCGAGTACGGTCACGATGTCGGCGCCAGCCTTGTAGAAAGGCTCGGCTTCGTAGAAGCCAGCATCCATGGTCTTCAGGTCGACCAGGATCTTGTTGTTAGGGAACTTTGCGCGCAGAGTTTCCAGCAGTTTGATACCGTTGTACTTGATGCAGGGTGTGCCGATTTCAAGAATATCAACGTGTGGTGCAACAGTCGTAGCAAGTGCTACAGTCTGATCGAAATCTAGTGAATCTAATGCCATTTGAACTAATGGTTTTGCCACGATGCTTCCTCCGCTTTAATTACAGAATTATGATGTACTGACCGCGCTATGATACATTTTTTCCAATGATTAAGGGAAGTAATGGTGCAGTATTCTCTTAATTTATCGGCAAATCAATGCCATAGCCCGCCAAATGCATCAGTTTTTATGGGGTTAAAATCTCTTTCAACGCATGAACCAGCGCTTGGGACTGTGCGTCGGTACCGATGGTGATCCGCAAGAAATCACTGATGCGGGCGGGCTTGCTGAAATGGCGCACGATGATGCTGCGCTCGCGCAAACTAGCAGCCAATTCAGCGCCGCTGCGTTTTCCATGCCGGGCAAAGATGAAATTGGCCTCCGAAGGCAAGACCACAAACTCCAGCGCCTGCAGCTCCCTGATCAACGCTTCCCTGGTGGCGACCACCTTGCGGCAAGTTTCTTCAAAATACGCTTTGTCCTCAATCGCCGCAGCGGCACCGCTGATCGCAAAACGATCCAGCGGATAGGAATTGAAGCTGTCCTTGACCCTGACCAAGGCCTCGATCAGATGCGGCTGGCCGATCGCATAACCGACACGCAGGCCTGCCAGTGAACGCGCCTTGGACAGGGTATGCGTCACCAGCAGGTTGGGATATTGCTTGACCAGCCCCACCGCGGACTCGGCGCCGAAGTCGACGTAGGCCTCGTCGATCACTATCACCGACTCGGTATTCGCCTTGAGCAGCCGCTCAATCTCGGCAAGCGGCAAACCGCGGCCGGTCGGCGCGTTAGGGTTGGGGAAGATGATGCCGCCGTTGGGGCGGTGATAATCATCAACATTGATCTCGAATTCCTCGCCCAAAGCGACCGTCTGGTATTCGATACCATACAGCCCGCAATACACCGGGTAGAAACTATAGGTGATGTCGGGGAACAAGATCGGCTTGTCGTGCTTGAGCAGCGCATGGAACGTATGCGCCAGCACCTCGTCGGAGCCGTTGCCGACAAATACATGCGTATCGGGCACATCGTAGAATTTCGCTACCGCCTGCACCACCTTGTCCGAGGTTGGATCAGGATAAAGGCGCAGGCTGTCGGCAGCCTCCGCTTCAAGCACAGCCAGCACTTTGGGGCTGGGGCCGTAGGGGTTTTCGTTGGTGTTGAGCTTGACCAGGTTGGTCAGCTTGGGCTGCTCCCCGGGCACATAGGGAGTCAGCTCATGCACGATGGCACTCCAGTACTTGCTCAAGGTCAGCCTTTCAAGCGGAATTCGGCGGAACGGGCATGCGCCTGCAAGCCTTCGCCATAGGCCAGGGTGGCCGCCACACGGCCAAGCTTCTGCGCACCGGCGCTGGACACCATGATCAGGCTGGAACGCTTCTGGAAATCGTAGACACCGAGCGGCGATGAAAAGCGTGCGGTGCGGGATGTCGGCAGGACGTGGTTCGGGCCAGCACAGTAATCCCCAAGGGCCTCGCAGGTGTCGCGCCCCATGAAGATGGCGCCCGCATGGCGGATCTTCTTGCTGTATGCCAGCGGATCGTCCACCGACAGCTCCAAGTGCTCGGGGGCGATATAGTTGGCAATCTCCGCCGCCTGCTCCAGGTCATTCACCTTGATCAGGGCGCCACGATTCTGCAGCGAGGTACGGATGATCTCCTTGCGCGGCATTTCCTCGACCAGCCTCTCGATACTGGCTTGCACCGCATCGAGGAAATCGGCATCGGGCGATAGAAGGATGGCTTGCGCCAGCTCATCGTGCTCGGCCTGGGAAAACAAATCCATCGCTACCCAGTCGGGATTGGTCTTACCGTCGCAGATCACGAGGATTTCGGACGGGCCGGCCACCATGTCGATGCCGACCACCCCGAACACGCGGCGCTTGGCTGCCGCCACATAGGCATTGCCGGGACCGACGATCTTGTCGACCTGCGGCACGGTTTCCGTGCCATAGGCCAGCGCGCCTACTGCCTGGGCGCCGCCGATACAGAATACGCGGTCGACGCCACATACTGCCGCAGCGGCAAGCACCAGTTGGTTCTTTTCACCACCCGGCGTTGGCACGACCATGATGAGCTCCTGCACTCCCGCCACCTTGGCAGGAATCGCATTCATGAGCACAGATGACGGATAGGCCGCCTTGCCGCCGGGCACATAAAGCCCGACGCGGTCCAGCGCCGTGACCTGCTGCCCAAGCAAAGTGCCGTCCTCCTCGGTATAGGTCCAGGAGGACATCAACTGTTTCTCGTGATAGTCGCGCACACGCTGCGCCGCCTGCTGCAAGGCTTCGCGCTGTTCAGCTGGCAGGCCTTCCAGGGCAGCATGCAGCTCGGCCTTGCCGATCTCGAGCTGGGCCATGGATTGCGCATCCAGCCGGTCGAAGCGCTGGGTATATTCCAGCACGGCGGCATCGCCGCGGGTTTTGACATTGCGCAGGATATCCGCCACTACGTTGTCTATCTTGTCGTCTTGCGCGGTCTCGAATGCAAGCAGGGCTTTCAGGTCCTGGTCAAAACTTGCATCGCTTGTAGAAAAACGTCTGATATTCATGATTCAACCTGGGTTATTGATTGGCCGTCACGGCCTGGGCAAACGCATCCATGATGGGCTGCAGTTGGTCGCGCTTGAGCTTGAGCGACGCCTGGTTCACGACGAGGCGCGAACTGATGTCGGTAATTTCTTCCACTGCCTTGAGGTTGTTGGCACGCAGGGTGCCGCCCGTACTGACCAAATCCACGATGGCATCGGCTAGGCCGACCAGCGGGCCGAGCTCCATCGAGCCATACAGCTTGATCAGGTCGACGTGCATGCCCTTGGCAGCGAAGTGCTCGCGCGCAGTCTTGACGTACTTGGTCACCACCTTGAGCCGGGCGCCGCGGCGGATAGAGCCGAAATAGTCGAAATCCTCGCGCACGGCGACCATCATGCGACAACGCGCAATGTTCAGGTCCAGCGGCTGGTACAAGCCTTCGCCGCCATGTTCGTCCAGCACGTCCTTGCCTGCGATGCCGAGATCGGCGGCGCCGTATTGCACGTAAGTCGGCACATCGGTGGCGCGCACGATGATCAGGCGCACATCGGGGCGGTTGGTAGGCAGGATCAGCTTGCGGGACGCTTCTGGGTCCTCAAGCGCGGTAATCCCCGCCGCTGCAAGCAAGGGCGTGGTTTCCTCGAAAATGCGACCCTTGGAAAGGGCGATAGTAATCATTGCTGTCTTTCTTGTGTATTTGACCCGTCGGGGGCTTACTTTATCCGCTGGACGCGTGCGCCCAGCTGCCCGAGTTTTTCTTCCAGACGCTCGTAACCGCGGTCCAGGTGGTAAATGCGCTCGATGACCGTTTCGCCACGCGCGACCAAGGCGGCAAGCACCAAGCTGGCCGAGGCGCGCAAATCAGTCGCCATCACGGTCGCGCCCTCGAGGAACTCGCGGCCACGCACGATGGCCGTATTGCCCTCCACCTCGATACTGGCACCCAGGCGCTGCATTTCCTGCACATGCATGAAGCGATTCTCGAAAATGGTTTCCGTCACGGTCGCCACTGCGTCGGCCACGGTATTCAGCGCCATGAACTGCGCCTGCATGTCGGTGGGGAACGCAGGATGCGGTGCAGTACGGATGCTGACCGATTTCAGCGCGCCTGTGCGCTTGAGCACGCCCTCGCTGCGTACGGTAATGCTGTTGTCGGTATATTCGATCTCGGCGCCGCTTTCGCGCAGCTTGTCGATCACGGCATCCAGGAGGTCGGCGCGCGCGTTATTGAGCTTGACTTCCCCGCCGGCCATTGCCGTTGCCACCATGTAAGTGCCCGCTTCAATCCGGTCACATACGACATCATGGCTGGCCGCATGCAGGCTGGCAACACCCGTCACCGTAATCACGTCGGTGCCTGCGCCTTCAATCCTGGCACCCATCTTGATCAGGCACTCCGCGAGATCCACCACCTCGGGCTCCTTGGCTGCGTTTTCCAATACCGTCACGCCATCTGCCAGCGCGGCCGCCATCATGAGGTTTTCCGTGCCCGTGACCGTGACAATATCCATGAAAACGCGCGCGCCCTTGAGCTTGGCCGCCTTGGCCTCGATGTAGCCATGCTCGATGTGGATTTCCGCGCCCATTGCCTGCAAACCCTTGATATGCAGGTCGACTGGGCGCGAACCGATGGCACAGCCGCCAGGCAGCGACACCCGCGCATGACCGAACCTCGCAAGCAGCGGCCCCAGCACCAGGATGGAGGCGCGCATGGTCTTCACCATCTCGTACGGCGCCTCGCAAGTATGGATATCGCTCGCATCCAGGCTCAGGCGGTACCCGTCCAGCTCGGCAATCCTCACGCCCATGTGCGCAAGCAGTTTGCGCATGGTGGCGATATCGTGCAACTGTGGCACATTGCCCAGCGTCAACGGGCCGTCCGTCAACAGGCCGGCACAGAGAATAGGCAAGGCCGCATTCTTGGCGCCGGAAACCGATATTTCACCGTTCAAAGGGACGCCGCCCTGGATGACTAGCTTATCCACGTGTTATGCCTGGGCTTCCTGCAACAGTTTCTGCAACTCGCCTTGCTGGTAAAGGTCGCGCATGATGTCCGCGCCGCCGATGAACTCACCCTTGATATAAAGCTGCGGGATGGTCGGCCAGTTGGCGTAGACCTTGATGCCCTCACGGATGGCAGGGTCGGCCAGCACATCGATCGCAACGAAGTCCTTCAGGCCGCTGGCTTGCAGGATTTGCACGGCCAGCCCGGAAAAACCGCATTGCGGGAACTTGGGGCTGCCCTTCATGTAAAGCACAACGGGGTTGCTCGTCACCTGGCTCTTGATCAGTTCTTGTGTATCCATATCCTATCCTTAAAATTAAATCGGTTCGCCATCAAAGCGTGGCATTGAGTTTGGCCCAGGCTTCCGGGGTGAATGTGCGCATGGACAAGGCATGAATCTCCTCGCGCATGCGATCGCCCAAGGCCTGGTATACCAATTGATGCTGCTGCACCATGTTCTTGCCCGCGAACAGCGGGCTGACGATAATGGCCTCGAAATGCTGCCCGTCTTCTCCAAGCACCTGCACATGCTCACAGGCCAGGCCCTGGGCAATATAGTTTTTCAACGCTTCTGCACTTAGCACGGTTCAGCCTCGCAATTTGTAGCCGGATTTCAGCATCTGTAAAGTAATGAATGATAGGGCAAAAAAGCACCCCGCAACAACGCTCAAACTGATATAGGGCGAAATATCCCCCACCCCGAAGAAGCCGTAGCGGAAGCCGTCTATCATGTAGAAAAACGGGTTGAGGTGGGATACCTGCTGCCAGAACGGAGGCAGCGAGTGTATCGAATAAAAAACCCCGGACAGGAACGAAAGCGGCATGATGACGAAATTCTGGAAAGCGGCCATCTGGTCGAACTTCTCTGCCCAGATGCCGGCGATAATGCCGAAAGTCCCCATCAACGCGCTGCCCAGCAACGCAAAGGTCAATATCCAGCCGGGATGCGCGACCGGTAAGTCGATGAAGAGAATGGCAACCAGGTAAATCCCCAGGCCGACCACCAGGCCGCGAATAATGGAGGCTGCAAGAAACGCCAGATAGAATCCAAAATAGGAAATCGGCGTCAGCAGGATAAAGATCAGGTTGCCCATCACCTTGGATTGGATCAGGCTGGACGAGCTGTTGGCAAAAGCGTTCTGCAACAGCGACATCATGATCAGGCCCGGGATCAGGAACGCCGTATAACCCACGCCGGGATACACCTGCACACGGCCTTCCAGCACATGGGAGAAGATCAGCAGGTAAAGCAGCGCGGTCATCACCGGTGCGGCGACCGTCTGGAAACTCACGCGCCAGAAACGCAGCAGCTCCTTCTTGAACAAGGTCCACGGGCCACGCAGATTTTGGCTGAGCAAATTCGCCATCAACTTACGATCTCCACGAATACATCCTCGAGATCGGCTTCGATCAACTGCATATCCTCAACCGTCACGCCCGCCAGCCGCAATTCGGCCAGGATGGATTCCAGCTGCGCCACATCGGCAATTGCCAGGATGTAAGCGCCGCCTTGCTCCTCCCGCACCAAGGATGCCAACGACGCGGGCAACGCAGCGGAAAGCTTGAGGCGCAGACGCTTGCCGGGTACGCGGTTCAGCAGGTTGCGGGTACTGTCCAATGCCACGATCTCACCCTGCTTCATCATGGCAATACGGCTACAGAGCGTTTCCGCTTCTTCCAGATAGTGCGTGGTCAGGATAATGGTATGGCCTTCGCGGTTGAGCCGACGGATGAACTCCCACATGGTCTGGCGCAACTCGACATCGACGCCCGCGGTGGGCTCGTCGAGCACGATCACAGGCGGCTTGTGCGCAAGCGCCTGGCCGATCAGCGCGCGCCGCTTCATGCCGCCCGACAGGCGGCGCATATTGGTGTGCGCCTTGTCCGCCAAGCCCAGGGACTCGATGATTTCATCCACCCAGGCGTCGTTGCCGCGTCCATGGCCGAAATACCCGGCCTGGAACCGCAACATCTCACGCACATTGAAGAATGGATCGAATACCAGTTCCTGCGGCACCACGCCCAAGGCCCGACGCGCCTCGGCATATTGGACATTGACGTCGAAGCCCATCACCTGCAGGGTGCCGCTGCTTGGGCGCGACAACCCTGCCAGCAGGTTGATCAATGTGGACTTGCCAGCGCCGTTCGGCCCGAGCAAGGCAAAAAACTCGCCCTGCTCAATGGACAAGTCGATGCCTTTCAGCGCATGTAGATCGCCGAAACGCTTGTGCACCTGCTGGATATTGATCGCGGGAATCATCAATGAAACTGGGGCTTGAGCCCCAATGCTCAATGGCTGTGGCTGGATTGCGGAATCAGCTCGAGCACGCCATACAGCGTAGCCAGGCTGGCAAGATTAGCCGGCAAGTTCACCAGACTGACAGCAGACTTGCTTGCAGCGGCATGGCGCAACCACTCGAAAATCAGGCTAAGCGCCACCGTATCGACCTCATCCACCTGGGCAAGGTCGATCTCCAGTGTGCCAGGCATCTGCAAGGCCTTGCTTTCAGCCAGCAAGGCGTCTGCCTGATTGACGGTCATGTCGCCGCTGACCAGCCAGCGGTTTCCTTGTTGTTGAATCTGTGCCAAGTTCTACTCTTCGCTTACTTGTTGGATTCCTGGTTCTTGGCAGCCAGCTTCTGAATCAGGCTGTCCAAGCCGCCTTGGCGGATCTCGTTGCTGAACTGGCCGCGATAGTTGGTCACTAGGCTCACGCCTTCTATGGTGATGTCGTACACCTTCCAATTATCGCCATTCTTTTCCAGGCTGTAATCGACAGCGACCGGCTGGCCGCCCGGTTGCAGGATCTGCGTCTTCACCTTGACGTCGGTGTCGCCGGGCTGCGCACGGAACGGCTTGTATTCGATGGTCTGGTTGCGGTACTTGGACAATGCAGTGGCATAGGTACGCAGCAGCAAGCTGCGGAACTCGTCCTGGAAAGCCTGCTTCTGCTCGGGAGAAGCTTTGCTCCATGCCTTGCCCAGCACTAGGCGCGACACGCGGTCGAAATTGAAGTTAGGCAGGATCTTCTCTTCTGCCAAGGCAAAAATCTTGTTCTGGTTGCCAGCCTGGATGTCCTTGTCCTGCTTCACGACCGCCAATACATCCTCGGCCGTCTTCTTTACCAGCGCGTCAGGCGCGACTTCCGCCATGGCCAGGTTCGCACAGCCAACAAACGCCATCGCGGCCATCCACTTCATCATTGTTTGCATGCTTATTCCGCCTCTTTACTATCGTTAGACTTATCGTCGTCTGACTCGGACGCCTTGCTGTAAAGGAACTGGCTGATCATCTTTTCCAGCACCACGGCATCCTGCGTCTTAACAAACTTGTCGCCGTCCTGCAGCATCTTGTCGTCGCCGCCGGCTTCCAGGCCAATATATTGCTCGCCCAACAGGCCGGCAGTGTAGATATTGGCAAACGTATCCTTAGGGAAAGGATACCGTTTGTCCACCTTCACTGTCACCTGCGCCTCATAGGTTTCAGGATCGAACTTGATGCTGTCCACCCGCCCCACGACCACGCCTGCACTTTTCACGGGGGCACGTGGCTTGAGACTGCCGATATTCTCAAAAGCTCCCGTCACGCTATAGGTTTCGCCAAGGGTGGCGCTGTTGAAATTGCCGACCTTCAATGCCAAACCAAACAGCGCCGCAGCCCCTGCAGCGACAAAAACACCGACCCAAAGATCAATTGTTGTACGTTCCATCTTTTCTCCAGTGTGTTGCGCTTACGCAACAATCATGAACGAAGTCATTACAAAATCGAGACCCAGCACCGCCAATGAGGAATTCACCACCGTGCGCGTCGTCGCGCGGCTCACGCCTTCGGCGGTCGGCGGCGCATCAAAACCTTCAAACAGGGCGATCATGGTACAGGCAATACCGAACACCACGCTCTTGATCACCCCGTTCACAATATCTTCGCGGAAATCCACGCTGGCCTGCATCTGCGACCAGAATGCGCCGGCATCCACACCGATCAAGGGCACCGCCACCAGATAGCCGCCCAGTACCCCGACCATGGAGAACAAGGCTGCCAGCAACGGCATGGAGAACACCCCGGCCCAGAACCTTGGCGCCACCACGCGGGCGACAGGGCTTACCGCCATCATTTCCATCGCGGACAATTGCTCGGTCGCCCTCATCAGGCCGATTTCCGCAGTGATCGCGGTTCCGGCGCGCCCCGCAAACAGCAGGGCGGTTACCACCGGCCCGAGCTCGCGTACCAGCGACAAGGCCACCAGCACGCCGATCGCCTCGGAAGAACCGTAGCGCTGCAAAGTGTTGTAACCCTGCAAGGCCAGCACCATGCCGACGAAGAACGCCGAGACGAGGATGATGATCAACGACAACACGCCAGTGAAATAAATCTCGCGTATGGTCAGGTGTAGCCTGCGGAAACTCTCGCCCGAATAGATCAATACGTAAAAGAAAAAGCGGATGCTGGCACCGAACCGCCAGAGGCGGTCAATCACGCGATGGCCGATTCCGCGAAGCACATTCGCTACAGCACTAAACATTCGCGCTCCTCAAGATATCCTGCCTGTAATCAGGCGCGGCGTAATGGAAAGGCACAGGCCCGTCCACCTCGCCATGCACGAACTGGTGCACGAACGGCAGCTCGGACTTGCGCAGGTCTTCCGGCGCACCCTCGGCAGCCACGACGCCGTCCGCCACGAAATACACATAATCGGCAAAGGCGAACACTTCCTGTACATCGTGGGTCACGATGATGGAAGTCGCGCCCAGCGCGTCGTTGAGCCTGCGGATCAGGTTGCAGATCACCGCCATCGAGATCGGGTCCAGCCCGGCAAACGGCTCGTCGTACATGATGATGGCAGGATCGAGCGCCACCGCGCGCGCCAATGCCACGCGACGCGCCATGCCGCCGGAAAGCTCGGTCGCCTTGAGATCGCGCGCACCGCGCAAGCCTACGGCGTTGAGCTTCATCATCACCAAGTCACGGATCATGGATTCCGGCAAATCGGTATGCTCGCGGATCGGGAATGCCACGTTTTCGTAAACGGATAGATCAGTGAACAAGGCGCCTTGCTGGAACAGCATGCCCATCTTGCGGCGCAGCTTTTGTAAACCTTTACGGTCCTGCTTGTGCACTACCTCGCTCGCCACGCGCACCTCGCCGCCCGACGGCTTCAACTGTCCGCCAATCAGGCGCAACAACGTGGTCTTGCCGCTGCCGCTGCCGCCCATGATGGCCACCACCTTGCCGCGCGGGAATTTCATGTTGATGCCCTTGTGCAGCAAGCGCGTCTTGTAGCCAAAGGATAGATTGTCAATTTCGACGATGTTGTCGCTCATGATCGCTACTTTTCTGATTAGCCGGCTATTTTAATGCAAAAGCGGTTTACTTCATAACGCTGGAAAAGTAAAAGCCCGCAAATGCGGGCTTTTACTTAAAACATTCATATTTAGAAAGACATACAAACCGTGAAAGTTCCACCATCAGGAACAGCGGCATTCGCCAGAGAATTGCCAGCTGTTCCAACAGCAGCAGGAGTCGTAGTAACACGCACCGCCCCATTATCTGTCAATCCATCATCTAGTAATACATCAATCTGTTTAGCTAAACGTCCAGTAACTCCGTCAGAACAAACCACAAAGGTACCCACCATAGGGTTCCCAGCATCCTGAATCGTATTAAAACCATTCAGGCTTTGCACTCCAATACGCCCACCATCTGCATTTCTTGGAATATAAGCATCTGTTCCAATCTGAGTTGACCCAGTAGCCAAGCCAGCCAATCTGACATGTTGCCAGAACAAGTATGACTCATCGGTGTCCGTAACAGAATTCCAATGCCCATCAATACGCCCTGCTTGACCATTTGCAGGAGTAGTTGCCCTACGCCCTCCTGTAATATGTGCCTCTACCGCAGGGTCATCCCCAGGCAATGCCCTATATTTATCTTGGTACCCATAAAGCAGAATCTGCACATTTTTTAAATCATTAGCAATATTTTTTGCCTTGGCGCTATTGATCAACTCCTGCCCCTTGAGCACGCCGCCCAGCAGCAAGCCGATAATCACCAGGACTATCGCCAGCTCGATCAGCGTGAAGCCGGATGTTTTTTTCATATGCTATCCTTGCGCGAGGTTGCCGGCACGGCAGCCTCAATAATCAGTTGGTATAAGATATGCAACTCTCATGCCAATTAGCAAACAACCAGAATTAAAGAAAAACCCAATAATGGCGCGGGTTTTAAGCAGATTTGGCCAAATTCCATGTTTGCCAAAATATCGTCAAAGTGTTGAGATTTCGTCTATAGTGACAAAATTACGACACACGCTACCAGAGACCATCCCATTTCATGGCCACTTTAAGCAGCCGCACTAATTCCTACCGGCCAAGCGCATCGACCCTGCAGCAATGGATGCTGGGGCTGATGTTGTTGAGCTTCCATGGGGTATTGCTATGGGGTTTCGAGGACCCGCTACAGAAAGGTCTGCTGCTCTGCCATTACGGTTTGTTCCTGATCTGGCAGCCAATCTGGCAAACCAAGGAAAAACTTTCCCTGCAAGCCATCCTGCTGTTCGCCGCGGGCGGCATTCTGTTTACCGTATTCGTCAGTTGGTGGCTGTTGGCTATCTGGCTCTCCGCGCTGTTCGGGTTGCTGGGCGGGCGCATTTTTTCCGCAACGGCGCGCGCCTCGCGCCAAAGCTACCTGTTTGCTGCCACCTACCTGCTTTCCGTCCTGCTGCTATGGGTAATTCCGCACCTGCTGGATGCCAATACGGCACTGCTGGTCACAGAATTCCTCATGCTCTACCTGCTGCCCGTCCTGCCGCTAGTCATCCTGTTCCTGCGCGTGAAGCAGGAAACCCACCAGCATGCGCCTATCCTCGATTTCTTTTACACCCTGCTGCTATTCCTGCTCTCGGTCACGCTGATTCTCAGCATTTTCACGATTTCGCGCACTACCGAGGCCGATTATGCCGAGGTGGTGGTATGGGTGGTGTTCGGCCTGGCAGCGGCGTTGTTGCTGGCAAGCTGGCTATGGAACCCTCGGGCCGGCTTCAGCGGCATTGGGCAGTTGCTGTCGCGCTACCTCCTGAGCGTGGGCTTGCCGTTCGAACGCTGGATAAAAAATATCGCCGAACTTGCCGAGCGCGAAACCAGCGCCAAGGAATTCATGCATGCAGCGATGAGCGAGGTTGAAACCCTGCCGTGGGTGGCGGGCGGCAAATGGGAGACAGAAGACGACCAGGGCGAGTTTGGCACCCAGGCGCCCTATTATGCCGACCTCGAGTTCCATGATTTTCACCTGACTCTGTACAGCCGCTGGCCGCTTACGCCCGCGCTCACGATTCACCTCAAGCTGCTGACGCAGATCCTGGGCGAGTTCCACGAAGCCAAGCGCCGCGAGGAAGCCTTGCTACAGAATACCTACATGCAGGCGATCTACGAAACCGGCGCGCGCCTCACACACGACATGAAGAACATCGTGCAATCCATGAGCGCGCTTTGCAGCGCGGCCGAACAGGCAACCGAGGCAGACAATGAGCGGCTGGTCGCGCTGATCCGCAAGCAGTTGCCGCTGCTCAACCAGCGCCTGGCATTGACGCTGGACAAGCTGGGCGCACCTCGTAACGAGAACACGCGCATGCTGCCATTGCTGGAGTGGTGGGACAACCTGCAACAACGCTATACAGGCACCCGCATCAGCTTCAGCGAAACCATCACGACGGAAGCCGACCCCAGGATAGACAGCGAGGTATGGGACAGCGTGGTGGACAATCTCCTGCAGAATGCATTGGCCAAAGCCCGGCACGAGCCTGACATCAGCATCTCGGCTTCCCTGGTGATCAATGGCCAAATATTTATCGAGGTTACCGATAGCGGCAATCCCATGCCGGAAGAAGTGGCGGCAAGCCTGTTCCGCAAACGCATCCGTTCGGAAGGCGGGCTCGGTATCGGGCTTTACCAGGCGGGACGACAGGCGCAACAGGCTGGCTACCAGCTCGCCCTGGTGGAGAACCAGCTTGGCACGGTACGCTTCAGGCTGGAGATGAAATAACGGTCAATCCGAAACGCACCAACTAAAAAGGCCGCGACTGCATGGCAGCGCGGCCTTTTTTAATTGTGCGGCATGCCTACAGCTCGCCGTAAGAATGCAAACCGGAGAGGAACATGTTCACCCCCAGGAAGGCAAAGGTGGTCACGAGCAGCCCAACCAATGCCCACCAGGCCAGGATGGGGCCGCGCAAGCCCTTGACCAGCCGCAGGTGCAGCCAAGCCGCATAATTGAGCCAGACGATCAACGCCCAGGTTTCCTTCGGGTCCCACGACCAGTAGCCGCCCCACGCTTCCGCCGCCCACATCGCGCCCAGGATGGTGGCAATGGTAAAGAAGGCGAACCCGACGGAGATGGCCTTGTACATCACGTCATCCAGCACTTCCAGGCTGGGCAGGCGCGATGCAAGGATGCCCTTGTTCACCAGCAAATAGGCCAACCCAACCATGGCCGCCAAGGCGAAGGTGCCGTAGCCGATAAAGTTGGCCGGCACATGGATTTTCATCCAGTAGGACTGCAGGGCGGGCACCAGGGGCTGAATTTCGTAGGCCTGGCGATCGAAGGTGTACCAAAGGATGAAGCCCACGGCGGCATTGATGACGACCAGTACGAAACCGCCCAGCTGGCGCGTGGCATAACGGCCTTCGTAATAGAGGTACGCCAGCGCGGTAATCAGGCAGAACAGGATGAAGACTTCATACAGGTTGCTGATCGGGATATGCCCGACATCCGGGGCGATCAGGTAGGATTCGTACCAACGCACCATGAGGCCGACAAAGCCCATGACCACGGCAGACCAGACCAGGCCGGAACCAACCTTGGCGGCAAAGGCAGAGCGGGCAAACAGGCCAAGCCAGTAAGCCAGCATCGCCAGGACAAACAGCACATTCATCCACATGATGGCGGACTGGCTGGAAAACAGGTATTTGAGCAGGAACACCTGCCCTGCGCTATCCTGACTGCCGTCATAAAGCTGGATGGCGCCCAAGCTGATGACCGCCACGCCCAGCAGCAGCAGGCGCATCGGCTTCCATTGCCACCCCAGCCAACTGAACAAGGCTATCGAACCGAACAGGATGCCCACCTCATACGCATCCATGAATTCGGCATATTGCTGGAACGCGAACAGCCCGCCCAGCAGCAGCAGCAGCGCATATCCCCAGTCCGCCAATCTCAGGCGCTTGAACAACGGTTCCGGCACATCTTCCATATAGGCAGTCTTCATCATCAACCCCAATACATGTTGGTTACGTGACAGATGTCACACGTGCTGGTTTTCCAGCAGGCGCGCGAGCTTGTCGCGCATTTTGTCGAATTCGATATCGAAATCGCGGTTCTTGCGGTTGGCCGACATGGCAAACAGCACGCGGCTGCTTTCCGGCTTCACCAGCAGCCAGATGCGGCGCTCGCGGATATAGATCATGGCAAAGATGCCCAGCACCAGCAGCACGGAACCCGAATAGACCAGCACCTTGCCCGGAGAGCGCGTCAATTGCAAGCCGCTGGACTGGCGGTGCTCGAACCCGGTCAATTGCAGGTACAGCGGCGCGCCGTAATGGAAGCTGTCGCTGATCGCATGCAGGCTATCCTCAATGAAGGCCTGCAATTCCTCGCTATTGCCGGTTGGCGGCAGCCCTGCACGCTCGCGGCTGATCGCATAGGCATTGAAGGCGGCCGTCGTCACGATCTTGAGGTATGCCTGCGCTGCGCCCGCGCGCTGCGCCTCCGGCACGGCCTCGTCTATCATCTCGGCCACCTTGCCGAAACCGCCCTGGCCGAACGCCTGCAACAGCTGCCTGACGCTGGCTTCAAATCTGGTCCTGGTTTCCGTGTCGATATCGCCATGGTTGGACAAGGCCAGCTGCGAGACGCGACGCACGATTTCCGGATACAACGATTGGTCAAACATCGCCGCCCGGAAGTTCATATAGCCCTCGATACCGCCCTCTTCATCCGCAGGAATCCGCAGGTAGCGATAACTGTCCTGCTGCATGGAGCGCATGCCGGAAAGGAAATATTGCTTTCCATCCAGCAGCAGCGGGTTCATGTAATTCACATATTCGCGCGCCTGACCTTCGGCATCGCGCACCTTGAAGGTGACGTTCGGGCCCACGTTGCGCGGCTTGCCCTTGCCGTCGACGGAAAGGTTCAAGATATTGAACAGGCGGAAATCGGACAATTCCACGCTCAACGGATTGTTGCCGCCGCTGACGTCATATTTATTGAATACGTTGCCGCTGAACGGAATGTTGTCGGCATGGCTGCCCAACAGGTTCCATACCTTGAAGTCCAGCTTGGAGCCGCCATCGCCGAAATCGGACTGGTAGATGGCAATGCCCTTGTAGATCAAGGGATGGTTCACCTTGATCGTCGCCGTGATAGGGTCCTCGCGTTCGGGATCGATGATCATGATATCGCTCTCGAATGACTTGGGCTGCCCGGTGTCGTAATGCTCGATACGGAAAGTCTTCAATACGATGCTGAATGGCAAGTCCTGCACCAGGTATCCGTCCCGCACGCGCAGGAAGGCCGCATTGGCGCCGGCGCCTTCTGGCAGCGTCATATTGGCGCGGAAGGAAAGATTGGCCGGAGACATACGGCTCTCCGGCGGCACCTTGCGCTCGGGGATATCGCGCGTTTCTATCACCTTGTATCCAAGCAGCTCCTGCGCCTTGAATACCAAGTTGCCGTCCATGAGGCCGCCGATACAGATAATGACGATCGCGGCATGCGTGAGAATATAGCCCAGCCTCTGGTAGCTGCCCGCCTTGGCGGCGAACAGGTTGCCGCCATCTTCCTGCGTCACCGTCTTATAGCGGAAGCCGTGCGCCGAAAGGAACTGCGCCAGGCGGGATGCGGTCTCCCCGGTCGAGTAAGGGGTGTGGTATTCGTGATGATGGCTGAAGCTGCGCAAGGAAACTTCCTTGGCGTTCTCGCGAAATGCGCGCAGCTCCCGCAACATGAGCGGCGTGTTGCGGTAAATACAGAGCGAGGTCGAAAGCACCAGGAAGACGAGGATGACCAGGAACCAGCCGGTATGGTAGACGTCGTAAAGCCCGAGGAACTCAAAGAACTCGAACCAGAACTGGCCGAACTGCACGATGTAGTTGGTATACGGCTCATTCTGCTTGAGCACGGTGCCGATAATGGAGGCGATGCTCAGCACGACCAGCACGCTGACTGCAAAGCGCATCGAGCTCAGCAGCTCATATAGCCTGTGCCTGGTGGACTGTACGGAATTCAAAACAAGACCATTTAAAAAATTTGAGGTGAGACCATCATGCCTATGGTTGGTTGCAAGCCTGGCAATATAAAAAGTTAAGGGCGGCTAATGCCACCCTTAACGCTTATATGAGGCTTTCGGTTGTCAGGCGAAGCAAAAACAACTCGGTTTACTTAAACTTCCTGCCTGACTCAACGTAGCGCGCTGGCAAACTCTCAACTTTCTGCATACCAACACTGCGAATAGGGCCGCATTTTATATAAAAAACCCTACTTCGTGCTAATATTTTTCCCTTTTCGTCGACAGCCCTCTCCTATCCATGCCCTTGTTTCAAAACGCCACTTTTCATATTTCCGCCCACAAGCTGAGCGACCTACCTCCCCCTGCCGGCGTGGAGGTTGCGTTCGCAGGACGCTCCAACGCCGGGAAATCCAGCGCCTTGAATACATTGGCCAACCACAACCGGCTTGCCTTTGTGAGCAAGCAGCCCGGGCGCACCCAGCTCATCAATTTTTTCAGCCTGGGCAATGACCGCTTCCTGGTGGACTTGCCTGGATACGGGTACGCCAAGGTGCCGGAAGCCATGCGCAAGCACTGGCAGCTCACGCTGGCCAGCTACCTGAGCCAGCGCCCCTGCATCGGCGGCCTGGTACTGGTGATGGACTGCCGTCACCCCCTCACCCCGTTGGACCGCCAGATGCTGGATTGGTACAGCCCGAGCGGCAAGCCCATTCATGCCCTGCTCACCAAGTCGGACAAATTGTCACGCCAGGCCGCCAACCAGACATTGCAGCAGGTCAGGAAGGAACTCGAGGCCAATTGGGGCAATTGCAGCGTGCAACTGTTCTCCAGCCTGAAGAAGCAGGGCGTGGAGGAAGCCGAAGCCGTGATCGGGCGCTGGCTATTTACGCCGGAAGATGATGTCCCAGACGCCGTGGCCTAACTTGATGCCGCGGTTCTCGAACTTGGTCATCGGCCGGTAATCCGGCTTGGGCGCATAATCCTGCGCCGTATTCTCCAGCAGCGGCTCTTGCTGCAGGATGTCCAGCACCCATTCCGCATATTCCTGCCAGTCGGTCGCCACATGCAAGTAAGCGCCTGCTTTCAGCTTACCGCATAGCAACTTGACGAATTCGGCCTGGATCAGCCGGCGCTTGTGGTGGCGTTTCTTGTGCCACGGATCAGGAAAGAAAATGTGCACGCCGTCCAGGCTGGCGTCGGCAATCATGTGCTTCAGCACTTCCACCGCATCGTGCTGGACGATACGCAGGTTATTGAGCTCCAGCTCGCCGATCTGCTTGAGCAGGCTGCCGACCCCAGGGGTATGCACCTCCACGCCGAGGAAATCCCGTTCCGGCTGGTTCTGCGCAATCTTGGCCGTGCTATCCCCCATGCCGAAACCGATTTCCAGGATCTTCGGGCTGCCCTCACGCCCGAACAGCGTGCCCAGGTCCAGGATGGCAGGCGCATAAGGCACGCCGAACACCGGCATGAGATCATCCAGCGCGCGCTGCTGTCCATGGGTCAACCGGCCCTGGCGCAACACGAAGCTGCGGATCGGGCGTTTCGCGAGCTCCTCCTTGCTGATGTCTTCCTTGCCTGCCGTTTCTTGATCCATGCTTGATTCAACCACTGAAAAAACCGCGATTATAGGGTATGCGAGCGGTCGCCGCGAACAAAACCCGAGAGCCGCCCCACGCCCCTGCCCAGCGCAATCACCTTGAACAGTTCGCCCATTTCCGCGGGCGACAGCAGTTTTTGCGCTTGGCTTGCCATTGGCGCGTACCGCCTGAGGTCGTCCGCCGGCACACGCAGCATCAGCTCGGTAATCCCGCAATTGATGAGGAACTGCGCCTGCCCGCAATAACCCAGCAACTGCAGGCCCTGCCCAAGGCCTGCCTTCGCCATGGCAGAGAAATCGACATGGGCGGTCACATCCTGCAAGCCCGGGTACAACAGCGGGTCTGGATGGGCATGGTGGCGGTAATGGCACATGAGCGTGCCTTGATGGCGTTGCGGGTGGTAATACTCCGCATGTGAAAACCCATAATCGATGAACAGCAATACGCCTTCCCGCAGGCACTGTGCCAGGCTTGCCACCAGCGCCTGGGCAGCTGGGCTGACTTCAGTCTGGTAGTGTTCTGGCAATGCAAGCGCATCAATGCCGCTTACCAGGGAAGCATCAATCAAGGACCGGGAATCCAGCATCAAAGCCTCTGCTTCATCCACGGCTACGCCTATTTCCTGCCAATGATCGCTCTCCCTGCGCACGAGATGCACAGGCACTGCATCCAGCACCTCGTTGGCGAGCACGACGCCTGTGAACTCAGCAGGCAAGGCATCCAGCCAAGACACGCGCTCGTACAACGCTGGCGCGAGTGTCGATTGCAGGTATTGCCGCTGCACCTCCTTCAAGTCCGCGCTGACCTCCAGGATCAGGTATTGCACAGGCAACGCGTTGGCTCGCTGCATTTCCTCCAGCACGGCAGCGGCCAGCCTGCCACGGCCCGCGCCGAGCTCAAGGACGCTGCCGCCGGTTTGCGCCAACACTTCCATGACCTGCCGCGCCAGCGTCTCGCCGAACAGCGGCGTCATTTCCGGCGCCGTCACGAAATCGCCGGCCTCACCGAATTTTTGCGTCCCCGCGCTGTAATAGCCCAGGCCCGGCGCATACAACGCCAGCTCCATATAACGGACAAAGCTGATCCAGCCTCCAGCATCCAGCGCCTCCTTGCGGATCAGCGCAAGCAGTCGGGCGCTATGGGCAATGGCGTCGGCATCGGGAATTGGCAAGGCGGAGATATTCATGGTATTGGATTATAATGTCACGTTATTCCTGAATTTTGACGCGGTCTGGAACATTTGGTGGATTCCTCCCTGGAAAACAAGGTCATTTTAATCACTGGCGGTGCAAAACGTGTGGGTGCGGCCATCTGCCGCCTGCTACATGCGGAAGGCGCCAGGCTTATGATCCATTATCGCAGCTCGGATGACGAAGCACGCACCCTGCAATCCGAACTCAACCTGAAACGCCCCAATTCCGTCGCCATCATCCAGGGAGACTTGTTGAGACTGAGCGTACTGCCCAAGCTGGTACAGGAAACCGTGCAGCACTTCGGACGCCTGGACGCCCTCATCAACAACGCCTCCAGCTATTATCCCAGCGAGCTGGGCAGCATCAACGAGCACCAATGGGAGGACCTCATCGGGCCCAACCTCAAGGCGCCGCTGTTCCTGTCGCAGGCCGCAGCGCCCGAGCTCAGGAAAACCCACGGCACCATCATCAACATCACCGACATGCACGTGGAGCGCCCGAAAAAGGGATATATCGTTTACAGCGTTGCCAAGGCAGGCCTGGTGACGCTCACCAAGTCCCTTGCGCACGAACTGGCGCCGGAAGTGAGGGTCAACGCCGTCGCTCCCGGGCCGGTATTATGGCCTGAGAACAACCCGCAGTTCGACGAGGTGTACCGCCAGCGCGTGATCTCGCAAACGCTGCTCAAGCGCATCGGCGAAGGCGACGACGTCGCCAAGGCCGTACGCTTCCTGCTGCAGGACGCCCCGTTCATTACCGGACACGTGATCGCCGTCGATGGCGGACGCTCACTCAATCTTTAAAGTATTGCTTAATCATGATCAAACACTATCCAGACGATGCCTCCAACAGCTTTCTCAAGCTGCGCAACAGCCTGATCAGCGCCACCGGCAAAGCCATTGGCGACTACAACATGGTGGAGGACGGCGACACCATCCTCGTCTGCATGAGCGGCGGCAAGGACTCCTATACCATGCTCATGATGCTGCTGGCCCTGCAGGAACGCGCGCCAGTCGACTTCAAGCTGATCGCCATGAATCTCGACCAGAAGCAGCCGGGCTTCCCCGAACACATCCTGCCCGCCTACCTGGAGCAATTGGGCGTCGAGCACCGCATTGTCGAGGCCGACACCTACTCCATCGTCAAGGAGAAAATTCCGGAGGGCAAGACCACCTGCTCCCTGTGCTCGCGCCTGCGCCGCGGCATCATCTACCGCACGGCCCAGGAGCTGGGCGCCAATAAAATCGCATTGGGCCACCACCGCGACGATATCGTCGAAACCCTGTTCCTCAATATGTTCTTCGGCGCCAAGATGAAGGCCATGCCGCCCAAGCTCGCCACCAACAAGGGCGAATTCCACGTCATCCGCCCGCTGGCCTATTGCGCGGAGAAGGATATCGCCAGCTACGCTCGCGGCATGAACTTCCCCATCATCCCTTGCGATTTGTGCGGCTCGCAAGAAAACCTGCAACGGCAGAAGGTCAAGGACATGCTGCAAGCCTGGGAGCGCGAGCAGCCCGGCCGCGTCAACAATATCTTCCGCGCCATCTGCAATGTCGAGCCTTCCCACCTCGGCGACACCGACCTCTATGACTTCAAGCACATGTCGCAGACCAGGGCTGAGGACGAAGACCCACTGTTCGGCGACATCGACAAGGAAAACAACCCGGCCTTGAGCCTGGTTTCCAGCGAAAGCTCCCGCATCGAGTTCAAGCGCAATATCGCCTGACGCTTACCATCGCACTCAGGAAAAGATTGTCGGCAAGCGCCTAAATTTACAGTGCTTTCTTGTGCGGCAAGCGATTTACTCTTATCATCTGCCGCTCTGCATCCCACAAATCGTGTGTCCATGTCAAAACTGCTGATCGTTGAATCACCTTCCAAGGCCAAGACCCTGAAAAAATACCTGGGCAAGGATTTTGAGGTTCTGGCCTCATATGGACACGTGCGCGACCTGATTCCCAAGACGGGAGCGGTCGATCCCGAACATGACTTCGCCATGAAGTACGAAGTGATCGACCGCAACTCGCGCCACGTGGATGCGATTGCCAAGGCGGTCAAGACGGCAGACGCCATCTACCTCGCCACCGACCCGGACCGCGAAGGGGAAGCCATTTCCTGGCACATCGCCGAAATCCTCAAGAGCAAGAAACTGCTCAAGGACAAGCTGCTGAAGCGCGTGGTGTTTCACGAAATCACCAAGAATGCCGTGCAGAATGCGATCGACGAACCGCGCGATATCTCCATGCCGCTGGTGAACGCGCAACAGGCGCGCCGGGCGTTGGATTATCTCGTCGGCTTCAACCTTTCGCCCTTGCTGTGGAAGAAAATCCGCCGCGGCTTGTCCGCCGGCCGTGTGCAAAGTCCCGCACTGCGCCTGATCGTCGAGCGCGAACTCGAGATCGAGGCGTTCAAGAGCCAGGAATACTGGACCATCCACCTGGAATCAGCCAAGCACCAGCATGTGTTCGATGCCAAGCTGGTGCAGCTCGACGGCAAGAAGGTGGAGCAATTCACCGTCACCAGCCAGGAGCAGCAGCAGGAAATCGTCGGCAAGCTCATTGCCGTCAGCGCCGGCAAGACCACGGTCACCCGCGTAGAGAAAAAGCAGCGCAGCCGCAGCCCCGCCGCACCGTTCACGACCTCCACACTGCAGCAGGAAGCCGTGCGCAAGCTCGGGTTCACCACCAGCCGCACCATGCGCGTCGCCCAGCAGCTGTATGAAGGCATCGACGTCGGCAGCGGCACGGTGGGCCTGATCACCTATATGCGTACCGACAGCTTCAGCCTCGCGGCCGAGGCCGTCATGCAGATCCGCGACTATATCAAGCAGAACTTCGCCAACGACTATCTGCCCAGGTCGCCGATCATGTACAAGACCAAGGCCAAGAACGCGCAGGAAGCCCACGAGGCGATCCGCCCGACCGACATCACACGTACTCCGGCCAGCTTGCGCGCGTTCCTCACCGACGAGCAGTTCAAGCTGTATGAAATGATCTGGAAGCGCGCCTTGGCGTGCCAGATGACCCAGGCCAAGTTCGACGCCGTCAGCATCGACCTTGCCGTCGGCAGCGAAGCCAACCTGTTCCGCGCCACAGGCCAGACGCTGGTGTTCCCCGGCTTCATCGCCGTCTATATGGAAGGCGTGGACGACGAGGAGGAAGAAGGCGAAAGCAAGCTGCCGCACCTCGAAACCGGCGAAGTGCTCGCCGTGCAGAAAATATTCGGCGACCAGCATTTCACCGAGCCGCCGCCGCGCTACTCGGAAGCCAGCCTGGTCAAGGCCCTGGAAGAGTTCGGCATCGGCCGTCCCTCCACCTATGCCAGCATCATTTCCACCTTGCAGGACCGCGAATACGTCCTACTGGATAAGAAGCGCTTCACCCCGACTGATGTCGGCCGCGTGGTGAACAAATTCCTCACCGAGCATTTCACGCGTTACGTCGACTATGGCTTTACCGCCAACCTGGAAAACGAGCTGGACGACATCGCCGAAGGCGAGCGCGAATGGATTCCCGTGCTCAATGAATTCTGGCAGGGCTTCAACAACCAGATCCATGAAAAGAGCAACGTGGAGCGCCCCGGCGTCGAGGTGCTCGACGAAGCCTGCCCGAAATGCGGCAAGCCCCTGCAATCCCGCTTGGGCCGCTTCGGCAAGTTCATCGGCTGTTCGGGCTACCCGGAGTGCGACTACATCCGCAACCCGACTGCAAATACCAACAGCAACGAACCGACTGTAATCGGCCAGGAACCGGAAAGCGGCAAGGATATCCTGCTGCTGAACGGCCCGTACGGCCCTTACCTGCAGATCGGCCTGCCAGAGGCGGATAGCAAGAAGAAGCCCAAGCGCGTCAGCATTCCCAAGGAAATTCCCGCTGCCAGCCTGGACATGGTGACAGCGCTCAAACTGATCGCCTTGCCGCGCGACCTGGGCCAGCACCCGGAAACTGGCAAGAAGGTGGTAGCCAACATCGGGCGCTTCGGGCCTTACGTCAACCACGACGGCAAGTTCAAGTCCATCCCCAAGAGCGACAGCGTCTTCGACATCGACTTGGCGCGTGCAGTCGAGCTATTGGCGCAAGCCAACTCCGGCCCGGCTCCGATCAAGGAGCTGGGTGCGCACCCGGACGGCACTGGCAATATCGCCATTTACTCCGGCCGCTTCGGGCCTTACGTGCAACATGGAAAACTGCGCGCCACACTGCCCAAGAGCCAGGAGCCGGAAAGCCTGACCATGGAGCAGGCTCTGGAGCTGCTGTCAGCCAAGGCGGCAAAGGACGCACCGGCCAAGAAAGCCAAGGCCCCTGCGAAAAAAGCCGCCGGCACCAAGAAAGCGGCCACCACGACACGCAAGAAAAAGACCGCTGCCAGCGAGAGTGAATAAATCTGGAAGCCTCTGACACCTCCAAAACCGAACCAAGCTAAATCGATCGGGTAATAGATAATAAAAAAGCGGCTCTCAAGCCGCTTTTTTATTTATATTGAAGACTGTTCAATTAGCTCGCATTGCGATGGCTATTGCTGCTTTCTATCCACTTGCGGATTTTCTGCGCATCACCCACCCGAGCATTTTTGCTGAATGAATCCAGCAAGACAATGATCAAGGGCTGCCCGCCGACCTGCGCCTGCATTACCAGGCATCGCCCGGCCTCGTTGATGTAGCCGGTCTTGGAAAGACCAATCACCCAGTCGCTGTTGCGCACCAGCACATTGCTGTTCACATACTGCAATGGCGCACGCGTGCCGTTGACCGGCACGGAATAGGAGCTGCTGGTCGAGACGTGGCGGATCTCGGGATATTGGTATGCCGCGCGCACCATCTTCACCAGGTCCTCCGCGGTGGAGACATTGGCGCTGTTCAAGCCGGTAGGGTCGGCAAAACGCGAATGCAGCATGCCCAATTGCAGCGCCTTGGCGTTCATCGCCGCGACGAATGCATCCACGCCGCCTGGGTAATGACGGCCCAATGCCGAAGCCGCGCGGTTTTCCGAGGCCATCAAGGCAAGCTGCAGCATTTCCGCACGCGTCAGCGAGGCGCCGATCGGCATGCGTGAACCGGTTCCCTTGAGGGTGTCGATATCGTCCCGTGTGACGTGGAGCTTTTCTTCCATATCCAGTTGGGCGTCCAGCACTACCATCGCCGTCATCAGCTTGGTGAGGGAAGCAATCGGCGCGGCGATATCCGTCCCTTTGGCAAACAATATCTCGCCGGAATCCTGATTTACGATCATCGCCTTACTGGAAGCCAATTTCAAGCCGGTGCCGTAGTCCTTGAACACGCTGGGGCTGGCTGTGGCGACGGCGCTGTTGGAGCGTATGGTGCTGATAATGCGGCCGCTGGCCTCATTTTTCCTCGCTACCGTCGTCTTGGTCTTCTTCTTGGCGACTACTTTCTTGCTCGCCTTGGTCTTGCTTGACGCAGTCTTCTGCGGCTTTTTTTCCGCTGCATAGGCCAATGCTGGCGGCATGCACAATGCCAGCATGGTCAGCAGTAATGTGATTTTACGTATCATGTCGCGCCCACCCCGTTCAATGGTCGAGAAGAATAATATCCAAAAAAGTTTGATTTGTCATTTACATAGCAACGGAAGTTTATAAACTTTCTTAATAGGGAAACATAAAAAAATCACGTTGTACGCCGGCTTAAGCGCTTTGTGCGAAAATATGCCGACATTATTCTCCTGAGCTTTTTCATGAAAATTCCCGAGAACCTGCAATATACCGCCGAACACCTATGGGTACGCCAGCATGAAGACGGCCATTGGCTGGCCGGCATTACCGACTATGCCCAGGACTTGCTGGGCGATATCGTCTATGTCGAAGCCCCGAAGCCCGGCAGCAGCATCTCCGCGGGCCAGCCTTGCGGACTGGTGGAATCGGTCAAGACCGGTTCCGACCTGCATGCACCCCTCAGCGGCACAGTCGTCGCCATCAATGAAGCACTGCAAAGCACGCCTGAAGACATCAACGACAAACCTTACGATGCCTGGATTTTTTCATTCCAGCCGGCAAACGAACCTGCTGGCCTGCTGAGCGCGGCTGAATACAAGGCCTTGCTGGGTTAGAGCCCGTTTACCCTAATCCTTTTTCAGCGCCTCGATCACACGCTCCCGCAAGGTCTCGGCCAATGCGCTTTCAACCTCGGCGCCGAGCTTGGGGATCAAGGCCTGCATCTCCCTCGCCAAGGCATCCTGGATGGCATGGGCGATCACAGGCTGCATATCTGCAAGTACTGCCTCGGCAAGCTCCTGGCGCGCCAGGAGCAATTGCGGATGATCGGGTTCCTGCGGAATAAATAGCCCTCCTTCTTCAGGGATATCCACCTCCTCATCCACATCCGCCGGCAAGAACTTGATGCCCGATGCCTGGGGCGTAGCTGCCTCTGGCGGCGCTGGTGATAGCGACTCAGGCGTTTCCTGAGTTGCCGGTTCGGCATGATCATCATCGGCATAATACGGAGCCAGCAGTTGCTCGATCTCGACCATGCTGAAGGCGCCTGCCCCTTCGTAAACGTCCGTCAACACAGGAACATCATCCGCGGCTGGCTGGTCGGATGGCTGAACAGCCGGACTGCTCAGCGAGTTGATGCGGCGCAGTACCAGCGCCAGTTCATCTTGCGATTGGTCGCTCATGAGCTCCTCGTTTCATCATAATGCTGCGCCACTGGCATCGAATGTCCTGATTTCATATCCCCGGTCCCGGTAAAAGCGGTAACGTTCACGCGCCGAGGCACGGTCACCCTCGTCCAGCCCCACGATCTCGATCAAGCGCCTGAACCTGCTGAAGAACGGCGGATAATGGCTATCCAGGTTGATCAGGATATCGTCGTGCGGCAATGGCTCGTGACGCCAATCTATGATGACCGGCGTTTCAGCCGCACGGGGATGCGTTGCATGGCAGTGCGGCAGAAAACCGGTCGGCGGGTTGCTCCATAAGAACGAGCCCAACTGCTCCGCCGCCTGCTGGGTAGAAGTCAACACCATCAGCCGCCGCCCGCGTTGCGCGGCACGGCTGCTGAGATTGGCCACATGGAAGGCCTTATTCGGTACGTTGAAAAAGAAATCCACCCTTGTCATGCGTGTTTACTGCCCGGCACGCTGCTTGAGGAACTCGGTCAGCAACGGCACTGGACGCCCGGTCGCGCCTTTTTCCTTGCCCGACTTCCAGGCAGTCCCCGCGATGTCGAGATGGGCCCAGTCATATTTCTTGGCAAAACGCGACAGGAAGCATGCCGCGGTGATGCTGCCGCCTGCCCTGCCCCCGATATTCGCCATATCGGCAAAGTTGCTGTCGAGCTGCGGCTGGTAGTCGTCCCAGAGGGGCAGACGCCATGCCCGGTCTTGCGCCTCATTGCCCGCTTCCAGCAGCTCTTCGGCCAGGCTGTCCTTGTTGCTGAACAAGCCGCTTGCGTGATGCCCGAGCGCGATCACGCAAGCCCCAGTCAGGGTCGCCACATCCACGACGGCTTGCGGCTCGAAGCGTTCTGCATAGGTGAGCGCATCGCAGAGGATCAGGCGGCCTTCCGCATCCGTATTCAACACCTCTATGGTCTGGCCCGACATGCTGATCAGCACGTCGCCCGGCCGGGTCGCATTGCCGTCCGGCATGTTTTCGCACGTCGGGATGATGCCGACCACGTTCAACGGCAAATCCAGCTCGGCAATGGTCTTGAACGTGCCCAGCACGCTGGCCGCGCCGCACATGTCGTACTTCATCTCGTCCATGTCGGCACCGGGCTTGAGCGAGATGCCGCCCGTATCGAAAGTGATGCCCTTGCCCACCAGCACTACCGGCTTCTGGCTCTTCTTGCCTTTCTTGTGCTGCAGCACGATCAGCTTGGGCGGCTGCACGCTGCCCTGGGTCACACCCAGGAACGACCCCATGCCCAATTTCTCAATCTCCGACTTCTCCAGCACTTCCACCTGCAATCCATGGCTCTTGCTCAATGCCTTGGCCTGCTCGGCCAGGTAAGTCGGTGTGCAATAGTTCGGCGCCAGGTTGCCGAGATCCTTGGCGAAGCTCACGCCGGCAGCGAGCGCCTTGCCCTGCTTGAGGCCTGCTTCACCCGCCGCCACGTCGCTGCGCTGGGCAACGTGTACTTGCAATTTGGCTATGCCTTTCTTGCCATTCGCGGCTTTGGTCTTGAAGCGGTCGAAACGGTAGGTGCTGTCCTCGGCAATTTCCGCCACCTGGGCAACGCGCCAGGCGGCGTCACGCTTCTTCACCGGCACTTCGGCCAGGAATGTTGCGACATCCGCGGCATCGAGGCCGCCTAGAGCTTTGACGGCGGCCCGCAAGGCCTGGCGGTAGCTGCGCTCGTTGAGCTCGCGCTCCTTGCCCAGGCCGACCAGCAACACGCGCGCGGCAGCGACCCCAGGAACGGAATGCAGCAGCAGGGTGGAGCCGGGCTTGCCATCGATGTCGCCCGCGCGCAGGACATTGCCGAGATAGCCGTCGGATGCGCGATCGAGCAGCGCGGCGGCGGCGGAAAATTTACGCGCTTCAAACACGCCGACCACAACGCAATCTTTACGCTGTTTTTCCGGAGTACCACTTTTTATGCTAAATTCCATTCCTTGATCCTTAAGATTTAAAGCCTTCTGAATTATCCCGCGTTTTCGCGGTAAATCAACCTCAATTGCGGAATTTGAACTACCTGCTTTTCTAAGATGCTCTTCAAACGCTCACTACTGCAAGAGCTAGTCACCACCGCCATCGGCGGCTTCCTGGTGCTGTTCGGCATTGTCATCGCCCAGCGCGTAGCATACTACATCGGCATTGCCGCCAAAGGCAGCCTTGCCAGCGACGCCATCAATACGCTGCTGGGGTTCAGCATGCTGAAATTCCTGCCCATGATGCTCTCGCTCACATTGTTCCTTGCCGTATTGCTGACGCTTTCGCGCTGGCACCGCGACAGTGAGATGGTGGTCTGGTTCAGTGCGGGCCAAGGGCTCTCCAGCTGGATACGCCCAGTGCTGACGTTCGGCTTGCCGGTCATCATCGTCATTGCTTTTCTCAGCCTGTTCGTCACGCCCTGGGCCACCAATAAGGGTGCCGAGTTCCGCGACCAGTTGAAAAGCCGCGACGAGCTTTCATCCATCAGCCCGGGCGTGTTCAAGGAATCCCGCCAGGCCGACCGCGTGTTCTTCGTGGAAAGCTTCGATGAGCTGGGCAATATCGTCAAGAATATCTTCGTGCAATCCATGCAGCACCAGAAGCTCGGCATTATCGTGGCCGCGCGCGGCCACCGTGAAACGGCCGAGAACGATGACAACTTCCTGGTCATGCAGAATGGCCGGCGCTATGAAGGCACGCCCAATACTGCGGAATACTCGATCACCGAGTTCGAGCGCTATGCCATCCGCATCGAGCCTGCAGAGGTGCAGCAGCAACCGCCCAACACGCAATCCAGGGACACCCTCGAACTCTTCAACGAACACAGCCCGGATAGCAATGCAGAGCTGCAGTGGCGCCTTGCCATCCCGATCTCGGCATTCGTGCTGATCCTGCTAGCAATTCCCCTGAGCTTCGTCGACCCCCGCTCCGGCCGCTCCGCCAACCTGATGATGGCGCTGCTGATCTATATCGTGTACAACAACCTGCTCAGCATCATGCAGGCCTGGCTCGCGCAAGGCAAGATTCCCTCGCTGGTCGGCTTATGGCCCGTGCATGCCTTCTTCCTGCTGCTGACATTCTGGATGTTCTACCGCCGCTTGTTCCAGTTACCGTTCCTGCCGCGCTTGTGGCGTAGAAAATAAGCCGCGATGAAATTACTCAACCGCTACCTGGCACAGGAAATCATCTCCAGCATCATGCTCATCATGCTGGCCTTGCTGGCGATGTTTTCCTTCTTCGACCTGATCCAGGAACTGGAAAGCCTGGGCAAGGGCAGCTACGGCATCAGCAAGGTATTGCTGTACGTATTGCTCAGCGCGCCGGGACACGTCTACGAGGTGGTGCCGGTTGCGGTGCTGGTCGGCACCATGTACGCGCTGGGCCAGTTCTCGCGCTATTCGGAGCTCATCATCCTGCGCGTGAGCGGCATTTCCATCCGCAAGATCGCATTCTCGCTGCTGCGTGTGGGATTGGTGTTTGCCGTGATTACCTTCCTGGTGGGAGAACTGATCGCGCCATTGAGCGAAAAGGCCGCGCAACGCATCCGCATCCAGGCCACGGATTCCGTGGTCGCGCAGGATTTCCGCTCAGGGCTGTGGGTCAAGGATGGCAACAGTTTCGTCAATGTGCAGAACGTCATGCCGGACGCTTCATTGATGAATATCCACATTTACGAGTTCGACAACGAATTTCGCCTGCGCACCATCAGCAATGCGAAGGACGGCAGTTTCGACGGCAAGAACTGGAATCTGCACCAGGTGACGCAAACCCATTTTGAAGAGCAGAAAATCCGTACCAACGTGTTCCAGGAAGCCACCTGGCAATCCCTGATCCGCCCGGAGCTGCTGAACGTGCTGCTGGTCGTGCCGGAAAAAATGTCGGCCTGGAATCTGTATTTCTACATCAACCACTTGGCGAGCAACAAACAGAAGACCTCGCGCCACCAGATCGCGCTCTGGTCGAAGATGATCTATCCGCTGGCCTGCCTGGTCATGGTGATTCTGGCGCTGCCTTTCGGCTTCCTGCAACAGCGCTCAAGCTCCGCCAGCACCAAGATCTTTGCCGGCATCATGCTGGGCATTGTCTATCAGGTATTGAACCGCGTGTTCGTGCACTTGGGCTTGCTCAACGACTGGTCTCCCCTGTTCAGCGCCGTGATGCCGACATTGCTGTTCATGGCGGCAGGCATCTTCATGCTGTACTGGGTGGAGCGCAGGTAGTTTAAGCCCTGCAAACGCAGTGCGGCCAGGAAAGGCCGCTGATCAGTCCAGGTCTTCCAGGCCGGTATCGATGTCGGGATTCTCGCGCCGCAATGCCTCGCGCTTGGCCTCAGGCAAGCGCTGGTACTCTTCCCACTTCTTGCGTAATGCCGCCTTTTTCTCGGGCGACAGGTTCTGGTAAGCCTGGTATTTCTTGCGCGCATTCTCCCGCTCGTAGGGCGTCATGCGGCTCCAGTGCGTCAAGCGCCTTTGCACTCGCTGCTGTTGCTCGGGCGTCATCTTGGGGTAGTCGCGCGCAATATCCAGCATTCTTTCGCGCTGCCACGGCCTGAGGATATCCCACTCCTGCGCCAGGGGCGCCAATACCTGGCGCTGGCTTTCGGTCAGTTGCGCCCAGCTGGGCTCCTGTGATTCCGTTTCAGCGACTGCTGTCATCGCAAGCAATAACAGGCCGGCTGCTATTGCTGTTTTAACCATGAATAAAAGCCTGGATCAAGATATGCCTCGGGGGGAAGTTCAGAAGCCAGCAGGAAGGCGTCGCCATGTTCGCCATGGCCGTGCCCTGTCAATTGCTGGGTGACAACGAATGTAAATAACACGGCCGCGATCAGGGCCACCAAAGACAAGCTGCGTTGATGCTGGAGGAAGTAGCTGCCGACCAACGCCATAAGCCCGCCGCCCTGCGGCTGCTGGCTATGGGTCGCCGCCATGCGCAAGAGCGCTTGTCGTCGCGCTTCCACGAGGCGGTCCACCACCTCTGGCGCGAGATTTTCCGTGGTTTCGTCCAGTCGACGGACGATCTCTTTTGCAAACTGTTGTTCGTGATTCATCGCTCGCCCCCAGCCCTGTCGAGCACTTCCTTAGCAAAACCGTATTTTTCAAGCGTGGCGGCCAATGCGTGGACCGCCCGGGAACAATGTGTCTTGACGCTCCCTTCCGAGCATCCCATGGCTGCCGCCGTTTCAGCAACATCCATATCTTCCCAGTAACGCATGATAAATGCTTCTCGTTGACGCGTTGGCAGATTTTTTATCGCGGCTTCGATGATCGCGATTGTTTCCTGTTGCTCGTACTGCAGCTCCGGGTTGTCGTGATCATTATCGGAGGTCATGGTTTCCAGCGGGTCATGCTCTTCGTCGTCATGCTGGCTGACGCCAAGCGAAGAGAGCAACGTCGTCCAGATGCCCCGTACTTTCTGCCGGCGCCAGTAATCCTTCATGGTGTTCTGCAGGATGCGCTGGAACAGCATGGGGTATTCCTCTACTGGCCGGCTTGCATACTTTTCCGCCAGCTTGAGCATGGCATCCTGCACGATGTCCATCGCGGCATGATCGTCACGCACGGCATATGCCGTCTGCTTGAAAGCCCGACGCTCAATTTGCGCTAGAAAATTTGAAAGTTCCTGTGTGCTCGCCATTGAAGTGCTTGGATGCTTTTGATTGCATTTAGTGCCGCGGCACGCGGGCCAGATAAGCCATCTTGATTGAGTATAACAGGTTTGATTTTGTTACCCGGGCTGCTTTTCGCTACAATCACTCCATCCTTTACCCACCTACCGGGCATCATGCTGAAACTGCTGCTTCTCGCCGTTATATTCTGGCTGATCTACGCCATTCTCAAGCACTACCGCAACAGCGTGGACCAGCCGCCGCCTTCGCGCAACAGCCCGGAAGACATGGTGCAATGCGCCCACTGCCAGGTGCACCTGCCGAGGAGTGAAAGCGTCAAGAGCGGAGAATTGCACTACTGCTCGGATGCGCATCGCCAGCAACAACAGCCATGACCGCGCAACCTGCCAAAGCTGGCGGCATCCATGCCACGGACTTCTGGCAGCCGCTCGCCCTGTTCGGGGTTTACCGCATCCTGCTTGGCATCGTCTTCCTTGCCTCGTATTTCCTGCTGCAGGACGCGCGCATCTGGCTTAACTACAATCCTACCGCTTACCTCAGCTTCTCCCTGGCATACCTGGGCTTCGGCTGCCTGGCGCTATGCCTGAACGTCCTGCGCAAACCCAATTTCAGCGTCCAGCTTTCGCTGCTGACCCTCATGGATATCGGTTTCATCATCCTGCTCATGTATGCCAGCGGCGGCATCAAAAGCGGGCTGGGACTGTTGCTCATCATTACGATTGCCGCCGCCAGCCTGATCAGCCAAGGGCGGCTCGCGCTGTTTTATGCCGCGATTGCCAGCATAGGCCTGCTGCTCGAGCAGTCCTACCAGATGCTGATCTGGAATGAGGATTTCGGCGACTATTCGCATGCGGTCATGCTGAGCATCAGCTGCTTTGCCACGGCATGGCTCGCCCATAGCTTCAGCAAGCGCGCCAGCCTGAATGCACAGCTGGCGTCGCAGCGCGGGATCGACCTGGAAAACCTGGCCCAGGTCAATCAACTGGTGACACAGGAAATGGATGACGGCGTCATCGTGGTGGACCAGGTCCTCACGCTGCGCCATCGCAACCGCCAAGCTGACTTCCTGCTGGGAATCCAGGCCAATGCGCGCAACAACCAGCCACTGGCAGAGTACGCCCCCGAGCTTGCAACCTTATTGCAGCGCTGGCACCAGCAGGGCCACGGCAGGCAGCAGGGCCTGATCAAACTCAGCCTGAGCAAGCGCGACCTGCGCCTCAAGCTCATGCCGGTGGGGGAAAGCTATGCGCAGGGCACCGTCATCTTCATACAAGACTGGAGCCAATTGCAGACCCAGGCGCAGCAACTCAAGCTTGCCGCGCTAGGCCGCCTCACCGCCAACATCGCCCATGAGATCCGCAACCCCTTGAGCGCCATCAGCCATGCGACGCAATTATTGCAGGAAGACGAATCCCACGACCCTGCGAACCAACGCATGCTGCAAATCATCAGCGACAATGTGCAGCGCATGGAGCAGATGATCAAGGACGTGCTGGAACTGAACCGCCGCGACCGCACCAAGCAGCAGGAAATCCGGCTGACCGATTTCCTGCGCGAATTCCATGACCAGTTCTACCAGGTGGAGAAAATCCCGCCACAGGGCTTCGTGCTGGACACGGACGTTTGGGAGCCCACGATCACGTTCGACCACCGACACCTGCACCAGATATTGTGGAACCTGTGCCGCAACGGCTGGCGCCATAGCCGGCAACATGATGGCAGCCTGACGCTGTCATTACGCAGCGAAGCGCAGCAATGGCTGATCGAAGTGCATGACGATGGCAAGGGCATTCCCGAAAGCGCCCAGGCACATCTGTTCGAGCCTTTCTTTACCACAGAGAGCACGGGCACCGGCCTCGGGCTTTATATCGCTCGCGAACTGTGCGAAGCTAATGGCGCCACCATTGAACATGCCGCGGCTGAACAAGGCTGTTCGTTTGTTATCCACATTGAGAAAACTGAACCTGCATGAGTGCGTTTCCCGCCTGCCTAGTCGTCGATGACGAAACCGATATCCGCGAACTCCTGGTATTGACCCTGGAGCGCATGGATATCCGGGCGGATAGCGCCAGCACACTCACCGAAGCCCGGCACCTGCTGGAACAGGGGCAATACGGCCTCTGCCTCACCGATATGCGCCTGCCGGATGGTAGCGGGCTGGACCTGGTCAAGCACATTGCACAGGACTATCCCGGCCTGCCGGTCGCGGTGATTACCGCCTACGGCAGCGCGGAGAATGCCGTTTCCGCGCTCAAGGCCGGAGCCTTCGACTACCTGACCAAGCCCATCTCGCTCAAGCAACTGCGCCCGCTGGTGCAATCCGCGCTCAAGCTATCTTCCGCAGACCAGACAAACCCCACCGAGGACACGGATACCCTCAAGCTCATCGGCAACAGTACCGCCATCAAGCAGGTACGCAGCATGATAGAAAAACTGTCGCGCAGCCAGGCCCCGGTCTATATCAGCGGCGAATCCGGCAGCGGCAAGGAACTGGCGGCCCGCCTGATACACCAGAACGGCTCGCGCCGCGACGGCCCTTTCATTGCTGTGAACTGTGGCGCCATCCCGGAAAACCTCATGGAAAGCGAGTTTTTCGGCCACAAGAAAGGCGCTTTCACAGGCGCGGCTCAGGACAAGGAAGGCATGTTCCATGCCGCCAAGGGCGGCACGCTGTTCCTGGACGAAGTCGCCGACTTGCCGCTTGCCATGCAGGTCAAGCTGTTGCGCGCCATCCAGGAAAAAAAGGTGCGCATGGTCGGTGGCACCCAGGAAGAAAGCGTCGATGTACGCATCATCAGCGCCACGCATAAGAACCTGTCCGTGCTCATGGAGCGTGGCGAGTTCCGCCAGGACCTCTACTACCGCCTGAACGTGATCGAACTCAAGCTGCCCGCCCTGCGCGAGATGCAGGAAGACATTCCCCTGCTCGTCGACGCCCTGCTTGCCAAGCAATGCCGTGAAGAAAACCGGGACATGCCGGCAATATCCCCCGCGGCCAGCCAGATGCTGGCAAGGCACAGCTTCCCGGGCAACGTACGCGAACTGGAGAATGTGCTGGAGCGCGCGCTGGCCTTGTGTGACGGCAGCACCATCACGGCTGATGACCTGCTGCTCGACCAGGACGCCAGCTCCCCTGCATCCCCTGCCGGGGCAGCCTTGGAGGACGAAGGCCTGCCGCTGCCTGACTACCTGGAGCACATCGAAAAGACGGCCATTCTCAACGCCCTGGAAAAAACCCAGCACAACAAGACCGCTGCCGCCAAACTGCTGGGCGTCAGCTTCCGCACCTTCCGCTACCGCCTCAGCAAGCTTGGCCTGAGCAAGGATAGCGATTGATCCGCGATGGAAACAAGCCTATCCATTGACCGGTACGGCCTGGTGGCAGGAGCCGAGTTCGTTGCCTCGCCGAATTTTGATGCGCGTCCCGCCGATGCCGACATCTGCCTGGTCGTCATCCACAACATCAGCCTGCCGCCTGGGGAATATGGCGGCCCAGGCATTACGCAATTGTTCACCAACCGGCTTGACCCCGATGAGCACCCCTATTACGCCGACATACACCAGCTGAAAGTGTCAGCCCACTTCGTCATCGGGCGCGACGGCAGGCTGCAACAGTTTGTCCCTTGCGAAGCAAGGGCCTGGCACGCAGGAGCATCAAGCTGGCAGGGCCGGGAACGTTGCAATGACTTTTCCATCGGCATCGAATTGGAAGGCAGTGATGCCGAGGCTTTCACGGCGGCACAATATGCAACGCTGCATGCTTTGCTCAGGCTATTAACCTCCCACTATCCCATTCGCGATATTGTCGGCCACTCCGATATCGCCCCCGGCCGCAAGACCGACCCCGGCCCTCATTTCGATTGGGCATCCGTAGCAAACCTCTTGCCGAATCTGACAACAACGGGCAAAACCGGTATAAACTGCTGAATTTTAAGCACAGAAGCAACAGAGCTGCATCAGTTTGAACAGCGCCCTGGCTGGATAGAGCAACCAGCATATGCTTAGCATTCAATCAGGAAAATTAGAATAAATGTCAGTCTATCGTTCAGGGGTCTTCGCATTGCTGGCCCTGTTATCCGTATTGAACAGCGCTTGCAGCAAGAATGAAGAGGCGGCAAAACCGGCCTCTCTACCGTTGGTCAGCGTTACCGCTGTGGAAACTGCCCGGCTGGAGATCCGCGAGCAATCCATCGGCACGCTGGAAGGCATCATGGACCCCACCGTCGCGGCGGAAGTGCCCGCACGCGTCTTGAAAATACTGGCCCGCCCCGGCCAAGTGGTCAAGAAGGGCGAAGTCATCGCCCTGCTGGACCCACAGGACTACAACCTGCAGCAGCGCGAGGCGGAAAGCGAGGTCGCGCGGCTGGAGGCATTGCTGCTCAACCAGCAGCGCAATGTGGAGCGCAACCAGAAGCTGGTAGAGAAGAACTTCATTTCGCAAAACGCCCTGGACGAGCTGGAAACGCAGAAAATCGCCTTGAAGCGCCAGCTCGAGGGCGCACGATCCCGCCTGGACACGATCACGCACAACAGCAGCAAGACCCGGCTGCTTTCCCCCATCGATGGCAAGGTGGAGAAACAAATCGTATCGCCCGGCGATTACGTCAAGGTTGGCGACCCCCTCCTGCAGATCATCAGCAACCAGCGCCTGCGCGCCCACCTGCCGTTCCCTGAAAGCCTGGGCACCAAGCTCAAGCCCGGGCTAAAGGTCAGGCTGAAGACACCGACCGCCGATGAGGAAGCGGAAGGCGTATTGCGCGAGTTCAAGCCCGTCATCGGCAGCAATAACCGCGCAATCGACGTGCTCGTGGACATTGTCGACCAACCCGGGTGGCAATCGGGTGCCAGCGTCACGGGCGACATCATTCTCGGCGAGTATCCTACCGCGCTCGTGGTGCCGGAACAAAGCATCGTACTGCGGCCGGCCGGCGAAGTGGTCTATGTGATCAAGGACGATGTGGCACACCAGCGCGTCGTCAAGACCGGCATCTACCAGGACGGACGCATCCAGATCACCGAGGGCCTGGAAACCGGTGAAACCATTGCCGTCGATGGCGCGGCCTTCCTCACGAACCAGACCCGCGTACAAATCCAGGCCCATTCGCAACAGGACCAGCCATGACCTTGCCGGAAATATCGATCAAGCGCCATGTACTGGCGTGGATGGTATCCGGCTTGCTGGTTCTGCTGGGCATCATCAGCTACCAGCGCATCGGGGTGGACCGCCTGCCCTACATCGAATTCCCGGTCATCTCGATCACCACCACCTTGACCGGGGCCAACCCGGACATCGTCGATGCCAGCATCACCAGCATCATCGAATCCTCGGTCAACACCACGCCTGGCATCGAACATATCCAGTCCTCCTCCTCGCCTGGCGTTTCCGTCATTACCATTACCTTCGGCCTCGAGAAAAACATCGACGTGGCCTACAACGAGGTGCAGGCCAAGGTCAACCAGGTGCTGCGCCGCCTGCCGGACGATGCCGACCCGCCGCAGGTGCAGAAAGTGGAAACCAATGCCCAGCCCATCATGTGGCTGGCATTGCGCGGCGACCGTACGACCCAGCAAATCAACCTGTACGGGTTCAACGTCCTCAAGAAAAAGCTCGAGACAATCAACGGCGTCGGCGAAGTGCGCCTGGGCGGGCGACGCGACCGCACCATCCGCGTCAACGTGCTGCCCGAGCGCATGGCGGCCTACAGCATCACCGCCACCGACTTGATCGATGCGTTCAAGCGCGAGCATGTGCAACTGCCCGGCGGCTTCCTGGTGGGCAGCAATGCGGAATACCTCATGAAGCTGGACATGGAATACCACAACCTGCGCGACATGGCTGAAATGATCGTGGCCTATCGCGACGGCGCCGTCATCAAGCTCAAGCAGGTTGCGGAACTGGAAGACGGCATCGCCGACTACCGCCAATTGGCGCGCTATATGGGCAAACCCGCGGTGGGCCTTGGCATCGTCAAGGTCTCCAACGCCAACACCGTGGCGATCATCGATGAAGTGCTGCGCAAGCTGGACGAGGAAATCCGTCCCAGCCTGCCGCCCGGCATGACGCTGGACATTTCGACCAATGACGCGCTGTTCATCGAGGAAATCGTCGGCGCTTTGCAGGAGCACCTGGTCGAGGGCACCCTGCTTGCGGCGTTGATCGTCTGGCTGTTCCTGCGCTCCGTCCGCTCCACTTTGATCATCGCCACGGCGATCCCGGTGTCGCTATTGGGCTCGGTCACGGTCATGTATTTCTCCGGCTTCACCTTCAACACCATGACGCTGCTGGCCTTGCTGTTGCTGATCGGCGTGGTCGTGGATGACGCCATTGTGGTGCTCGAGAACATATACCGCCACCTGAGCCTGCGTGCGCAGCAGGAGCCAGCTGCCGATTCCGGTGTCATTGCCCGCGCGGCGGCCATCACGGGCAGCCGCGAGGTGGCTTTTGCCGTGATCGCCGCCACCTTCTCGCTGGTCTGTATTTTCGCCCCGGTGATTTTCATGGAAGGCATCATCGGCAAGTTTTTCAAATCGTTTGCCGTGGTGGTCACCTTCGGCGTATTGGTCTCGCTGCTGGTCTCGCTCACGCTCACCCCCATGCTGTGCTCGCGCTATCTCAAAGCGCACGAGCCCGAAGGGCGGTTCTATGGCTGGCTGGACCGCCTTTTCCAGCGCATGGACCATATCTACGCCGGCATGCTGGCATGGACGCTGCGGCACCGCTGGAAAGTCATGCTGCTGACCCTGCTGGTCGTCGTCGGCAGCGGGTTCTTCTTCGGCAAGGTGCAAAAGGAATTCATCCCAGACTCGGACGAAGGCCGCTTCCTGATCTCCTTCCGCACGCCCCTGGGCTCGAGCATTGAATACACCAACAGCCGCCTGGAGAAAATGGAGGCGGTATTGCAGCGCTACGACGCCCAGATCGCCAGCTATTTCGGCACCATAGGCGTGGGCGCGCAGGGCCAGGTGAATAAAGGCACGGTCAGCATCCGCCTCAAGGACCGGCGGGAACGCGACATGAGCCAGCAGGCATTGATACGCGCCATCCGCGCCGACCTGGACCTGATTCCGGGCGTACGCGCCTTCCCCGTGCCTGTTGCTATCGTCGGGGGACAGCGCTCGGAGAAGCTGCAATTCAACATCACGGGCGCCAACCTCGAGCAGGTCAGCCAGCTGGGCAAGACCATGCAGCGCAAATTGGGCGATATTCCCGGCATCGGCAAGGTAGACCTGGACCTTGACCTCGACCTGCCCCAGCTTACCCTGCAAGTGGACCGGATACGCGCTGCCAGCCTCGGGCTTTCCGCTGTCGACGTGGCCACGGCGCTCAATCTGTACACCGGCGGCATCGATATTGCCGACTTCAATGACGAGCCCGGCGACGGCCAGCGTTACGAGATCCGCTTGAAGGCCAAGGAAGGCAGCCTGCAAACCCCTGACGACCTGAAGAAGATCTACCTGCGCAGCGGCACGGGCGAACTCGTGCGCCTGGACAGCGTGGCAAGCTTCAAGCAGACATTGGGCGCGGCCGTGATCGGGCGCTTCGATCTGCAATATGCCGCCAGCCTCTATTCCAACCCCATCATGCCGTTGGGCGACGCTGTCGAGCACGTGCGCAGGCTGGCGGCGGAAACACTGCCGCCCGGATACCAATTCAACCTGGTGGGCCAGGCAGAGGAGCTGCAGAAAACCGTGAGCAGCATGATATTCGCGTTTGGCCTGGCGCTGGTACTGCTCTATATGGTGCTCGCGAGCCAGTTCAACTCGTTCCTGCAGCCGTTGATCATCATGCTGGCGCAGCCCCTGGCGATTATCGGGGGCGTGTTTGCATTATGGGTCACCAACAACTCGCTCAATATCTTCTCGATGATCGGGCTGGTATTACTGATCGGCCTGGTGGCGAAGAACTCCATCCTGCTCATCGACCTCACCAACCAGTTGCATGAGGAAGGCAAATCGGTGGATAACGCATTGCGCGAGGCTTGTCCCATCCGGCTGCGCCCGGTGCTCATGACCTCGCTGACCATCATCCTGGCCCTGCTGCCTGCCGCCTTTGGGCTCGGTGCGGGAGCGGAGACCAACGGCCCGCTTTCCATCGCCGTGATCGGCGGCATGATCTCCTCCACACTGCTGACGTTGGTGGTGGTACCGGCAGCTTACTCACTGATCATGAACAAGATGTCCCATCACCGCTAACACACCATCATCACCAGCCAAAGCGACAGCATATGCTGTCGCTTTTTTATTGTCCGCAGACAATTAGCAACGAAAAATTCTCTATGATGAATTTTTCGTTATTGTAAGTCATTGTAAAAATAGCTCTTTTCTAGTCTTTTCCCCGCCTTGTGACACCGAATTGTCATATTCGGTACCAATAATGCCGCCTCATTGCTCCGCCATATCAACCCCAAGCAAAGAGGAAAGCATGAAACTATTTCGTATGTTGCCCATCGCTGCAATGATGACCACCAGCCTGTCAGCCATGGCAGACTCCACGATCGACCTCGTCAACGCGCTGGTCGCCAAAGGCGTATTGACCGAAGAAGAAGGCAAGCTACTGAGCAAAGGTCGCGAAGGTGAAAAAGCCAGCGAGGACAAGGCAATTGAAAAAGCCGTCAAGTCGGGGGGCAAGATCACGATTTCCGATGCCATCGACAATGCCACCGTATACGGCGATATCCGCGCGCGTTACGAGCTTCGTCGCGGCGAGGACTCGGCCAACATCAGCGAGGATCGCGAGCGTGGCCGTTACAAGCTGGTGCTCGGCGTCAAGACCAGCGCCGGCGATTTCTATTCGGATATCGCTTTATCCATGGGCGCTAACGGCCGCTCGGACAACTCGACATTCGGGAATGCGGCCAACAGCTCCAATGGCTCGAACACCAAGGAAACCGTATACGTCAAGCGTGCGCTGCTGGGTTGGAAGGTCACGGATTGGTTGAAGGTGGAGGCAGGCCGCGTTGCCAATCCGCTCTATACTACCCCCATGGTATGGGATGGCGACCTGACCTTTGAAGGGCTGGTTGAAAAGCTCGAGTACCAGTGGGGCAAGGTGAACCTGTTTGCCAATTTTGCACAATCCCAATACATCGGCGACCGCCAGGATTTCACCATCATCAACAATGACAGGGTCACCAACGACTTGATGGCATTTCAGGGCGGTGCCAAATTTGACATCAACGACAGGGTGTCGGCCAAGGCAGCGCTCACGTTCACCAAGTTCTCCAACGACCATGCGCCGGGTGCCGCGCCATTTGTGCCCGGCCTAGGCAGCGATTCGGGCCGTGGAGTGAGCCTGGGCACGGTCACGACGGCAACCAACGATATCCGCACCATCGAAATCCCGGCAGAGCTCGTGTTCAAGCTCAATGACAGCATGAAACTGACTGCCTTCAGTGACTATGTCACCAACCTCGATGGGAAGGACCGATACGAAGCCGCCGTTGCGGCAGCGACCGCCAGCTCGGCAAGCAGGGGCGCCGTGATCAGTTCGGCCGGTAACGACGACAAGGCTTGGTTGATTGGCCTCGGGTTATCCAGTCAACAAGGCAAACAGCCAAAGCATGGCGACTGGTCTAGCCGGTTGTGGTATCAGGATGTCGGTATCTACGCGCTGGATCCCAATACCGTCGATTCCGACTTCATGGATTCACGCCTTAATATGAAGGGCATTGTTCTCAAGGGTGAATATTTCTTGCGCGACAACGTTGTCGTGAACCTTTCTGTCGGCCATGCCAACCGCAAGAATGGAAAATTGTCGGCCGCTGCATCACAAAGCGATATCGCGCTTAACCTCGACAGCTTCAGCTTGTACCAGATGGACATTACTTACAGATTCTAATCTGCTCCCCACTCCCGGACCAAAGCAGCCTATGGCTGCTTTTTTTCATTGCCCCCCTAAAAAGCATACAAAAAAGGCAGCTCGAAAGCTGCCTTTTTATGCACCAACAATCTGACGATTGTTGCCTGATCGCGAATTACTTAACAGTGACAGTACCGCGCATCATAGTGGCATGGCCAGGGAAGGAGCAGAAGAATGTGTACTTTTCGCCTGCAGTCAGCTTGCTGACATCAACCTTGACGCTGTCCTTCTCGCCGCCGCCAACCAGCTTGGTGTGGGCAATCACGCGAGCATCGCCAGCCTTGACGAAGTTACCAGCTTCTCCAGCACCAACGCCATCGTTCATCACGCCCTTGAAGTCGGCAGTCTTGGTGATTACCAGGTTGTGGCCCATGACGTTCTTAGGCAGGGAGCCAGTGTGCTTCAGGTTAACGGTGAACTCTTTACAGCTCTTTTCGATGTCGATGTTCTTGGTATTGAATTGCATAGCGTCGTTAGCTTCGACATCCACCGAGCAGCCAGCTGCCAGTACGGAACCAGAGAACAGTGAAGCGAACAACAGAGCGACGATTTTGCTGGATTTCATAGTTACTTTCCTCATCTAAAATAAGCCAGGTGGCTTGTGTTATAGAACTTCTCTTTTGTTACTACTCAACAACCTACAGCTTTTGGCTTGTTTACTATGCTCATATGATGTTGCTGCATCGGAGCACCTTGCCTGTTTCCCATTATTTTCAATTGAGAAACATTATCAATTAAATCGGCCACTTTTTCCAGTATCAGTGACACACTTCTTATAACGTATCAGTTCCGGTTTGGATGACAGCGCGGGCAATTCTATACAAAATCATCGGCCTGCGACAGGTTTATGGTCGGAAGTCGAGACAATTTCCTGCACAATCAAGCTGCCTATCATGTCGCCCTCGACATTGACCGTCGTGCGTATGGTGTCGAGCAAGCGGTCTATCGGCAGCAGGATCGCGATCGCTTCCGCCGGCAGGCCGACCGATTGCAGCACCATCACCATGGTCACCATCCCCGCGCTGGGAATGCCCGGCGCGCCAAGCGACGCCAGCATCGCCATGAAAAACACTATGAGCTGCTGAACCAGATTAAGTTCAACCCCGGCCAGGTTGGCGATGAACAACGCGGCCGAGGCTTCGTACAATGCCGTGCCGTCCATATTGATGGTGGCTCCCAGTGGCACGACAAAACCAGCGATGTCGCGCTTTACCCCCAGTTGCTGCTCGGTGCAGCGTATCGTCACCGGCATGGTGGCGGAACTCGAGCTGGTGGCGAACGCCGTCACCAGAGCGTCCCGCGCGCCTTTCCAGAAAGTCCACGGCGTTACCCGCGTCACCAGGTAGAGGATGCCGGGCAGGATGATCACGCCGTGCACCAGGGTAATGCCGACGACCAGCAGCATGAACTCGCCCATGCTCGCGAACAGGCTGGCATCTTGCGTTGCCACCAGCTTGGTGAGCAACGCCATGATGCCGATAGGCGCCAGGCGCATCACCCAGCCGACCACCATCATCACGAGGTCGAAGGCTTCCTGCATGATATTGAGGAAATTACGGTAGCGCTCGCCGCCGATCACGATGGCAATGCCGACGATCAGGGCAAAAATCACCACGGCGAGCACATTGCTCTGGGCCAGTGCCGCAAACGGGTTCTGGAACAGGCCGAGCAGGAATTTGCTGAAAAACTCGCCTACCGTCAGCTTTTCACTGTGGAAATTCTGCATGGTATCGGCAAACATGCCGAGGTGCATACCGGCGCCGGGCTTGAAGATATTGGTCGCCACCAATCCCAGCAGCACGGCAATCGCCATGGATATGCTGAAGAACACGAGGGTGGAAATCCAGACGCGGTGCATCTGCTGGTGCGCCTGCAAGCTGGCGACCCCCACGACGATCGAAGTGAACAGCAAGGGCACCAGCACCATCTTGAGCAGGGCGATGAAAACGCCGCCTGCCATGGTGCTGGCGTACAGGCCCGCCTCCTGGGCGGTCGAGCCTGGGTCCAGGCTGGCCAACAGCAGCCCCAGCGCAACACCCAATACTGCGCCTAGCAATATCTGCGTGTTGAGGCTGGGTAACTTCATGCTGGCTCCTGGAACCCGTTCACAATCTTTTTATCGCTACGCATGACTTCAAGATGCGCCCGCTCTGCGTCGCGAATCCTCGCCGGGCAATCAGCACGGCGACAATCCGCATACGCGTGGTTTGCGCCTTGCTTCGACTGCCTTGACAGGTCAACGTATCTCATAAAAAGTTTTTGCACAGGTTCTTATGCGGTGAGTTCGAACACCGCAGCAAAGAAACCGTCGGTCTCATGTTGGTGCGGCAGCAATTTCAGATAGGTCCCAGTATCCAGTTCAACCTGCTGCTGTGCAAGGATTTCTGCCGCATTGACCAATGTGAACTGCGGATGCGCGGCCAGGAATGCTTCCGCCACCTGTTCGTTTTCCTCCGCCAACAGGCTGCATGTGGCATAAATCAGCCGGCCTCCCGCCTTCACGAGCTTGGCCGCCCTGGCCAGGATCGCCGTTTGCTTGGCAGTCAGCTCCGTGACGTCGCCGGGGGTCTGTTTCCATTTGAGGTCGGGGTTGCGGCGCAAGGTGCCCAGCCCGCTGCAAGGCGCATCCACCAGCACGCGGTTGAACTTGCCGTTGAGGCGCTTGAGCTTGGGGTCGCTCTCGCTGCTGATGACCTGGCTGTGCAGGTTGGACAGGCCGGAGCGCTTGAGGCGCTGGCCAAGATTGTGCAGGCGCTTCTCCGACACGTCGAAAGCGTACAGTCTGCCGGTGTTGCGCATCAGTGCGCCCAGCGCCAGGGATTTACCGCCCGCGCCCGCGCAGAAATCCGCGATCATCTCGCCGCGCCGGGGCGCCACCAGCAAAGCCAGCAGCTGGCTGCCTTCGTCCTGCACCTCGATCTTGCCGTCGGTGAAGAACGGGTGGCGGTTGATGGACATGCGCTGCGGCAGGCGGATGCCGGTCGGGGAATACGGCGTCGCTTCCGCCCCGGCCTTCTCGCTGGCAAAACGCGCCAGCACCTCTTCGCGGTTGCTCTTGACCAGGTTGACCCGCAAATCAAGGCTGGCGGCCTTGTGCATGCTGCGCGCAATCGCCAAAGCCTCTTCCGCGCCATATTGCGACTCCAGCCGCTGCCACAGCCATTCGGGCAAGTCGGCCTGGATCGCGGGACTCAAGCCCTCAGTCGACTTGGCCTTGATCTCGTGCGCCCATTCCTTCTGCTGCTGGTTCAGCAGCTCGTCCAGCTCGCGCAGGCTGTTGCCCTGCACGCGCACCAGCCACGCCACCAGCAGGCGGCGCGGGTCTTCATTGCCGGCCAGGTAGGCCAGAAACGACCTGCGGCGCAGAACGCCGTAGACCGCCTCGGCAATCCAGGCGCGCTCCTTGTTGCCAAGCTCGCGGTGATCGCGGAAAAACTTGCCCAGCTTGGCATCCGCCGGGCCGGGGTTGCCCAATACATCCGCCAGGGCGATGGCGGCAAACCTCAATATGTTCTGGTTCATACACTCACTTCAATAAATCTGTCGATATCCGGGTGGCAAGCTGCTCGATCACGCTGCCATCCTCTTCCGTCTTGCGCATTTTAACCGGCAAGTAGTGATAATCCACCGCCAGCCACAATTCTGTCTTTTCGCTGCCTTCCCCGGTCCTGGCAATATGCCAGGTACGCACCGCGCCAAACTCGGTTTCCAGGGTTTCCTCCCCCTCGAAACCGTAACTGTACTCGCTAAGCTTCTTGCCGTTGCTGATATGCAAGGTCATCTGCTCCAGCGGCGGCAGGAAGATGAACTGGTACATAAAGCTGAGCAGGTCCTGCGACCCTTCAGGCAAATCAACGGTTTTTACGCCTTTCACCGTTTCCAGGGTAACTTTGCGTTGCTCCCAGTCAAACCGCGACTGCTGTTTCTTGTTGTCCCCCTTGCCGTACTGGTAAGAGAAATAATCCGGTTGCAGGCCGTCCGTGGTGACCCGGCCCTCGCTCTGCTGCAACAGCTTGCCCGACACCACCAAGGCTGCCAGGCCCTTGGCCTCGGTGGTGCTGGTCAGCTCATAACGGCCGTCCTCATGCATGCGGTAGCTGACCTTGGTCGCGCCGATCTTGCTGCCATTCTCGCCGCGCAACACCACGAACTCGGTATCGACGTAGGTGAACGCTGGCAATTCGTGCGCCTCCGTCTCCACTGCATCGGCCATTCCGGCCTCTGCAACCGGCGGCTCCAACGCCTCGGGCCCGGCCGCATCTATCGCAGTGCCACCCTCCTGGGTGCCTTCCTCTGCCATGCCGACCGCCGGCAGCTCAGCCGGCGGCTCCTGCGCCGATACGGGCTCTTCGGCACTAGCTGCCGGTGCCACCGGTTCAGGCTGAGCCTTTTTTCTCTCACGCCTCGCCTTAGGCTTGGGCACTGGTGGCAACTCGGCAACCGGGGCGGCTTGCAGGTGCACCTGCTGCACCTGGTCGGTTGATTTGGCGTTATCCGGCTTGGCAAAATCCAGGCTGGGAAGCTGCCAGTATTCGCTTCCCAGGATCATTAGGTGGAAAAGCAGTGAAAGCGACACTGCCAGCGCCAGCCCGGCAGGCAGGCGCTTGATGAAAGTATTGCTGAAAACGCTACTCCACATTAATGCTCGTGAGCACCTGCTCTATTTTGCTGCCTTTGTCGTCCACCATCATGAGCTTCACAGGCAGGTAATGTTGCTCGACCGCGAGCCACAACTCCTTGCCGTCTTCGTCAGATACCGCTTCGCTCAAGTGCATGACCTTGAACTTGCCCGCGCCGACCTCCAGCGATTCATCCTTGGCGTCGATATGGTAATGATAGGTGCGCAGCTTCTTGCCTGTCGTCACGGGCAGCTTAACCTCGCTGCCGGAAGGAGGCGCGAACATGAACTGGTAGATAAAGCTGCTGATATCCTGCGCCCCGGCCTCGAGCGGCACGGTATTAAGCTTGCCCTTGACCTTCATCTTGAGCTGGTTGCCCGCCCAGTCGAAATCGGTATACAAGGAGCGCTTTTCATTGTCGCCCTGGTGCAGCTCGAAATGCTCCGGCTTCAATCCCTGCGCCGTCACTTCGCCCTCGCTGGTCAATTTGCGCTCGCCGAACAATGCATAGACGCCTATCCCCTTGGTCACGCTTTCGATACGGTAACGGCTGCCTTCCTGACGGTAGGTTTCGCTCACCGTCGCAAATGGCTGGCCGTTGCGCGTGGCTTCATAGGTGAGCTTCACCTGCTTGGGCGCGGCCACTGCCAGGTTGCTCACGCAAAGCAGCAATAGGCTCAGGGTACGGATGCGGGATATGGACATAAGGCCTCCTGGAACATGAAGGGCGATGCATTGCACCGCCCTGGATCAGCACTTTGACCTGAAGGATCGTTCAAGTGCAGGCAAACATTCTGTTGGCAACAGAATATTGCTTTAGTTCTTCATACGACCACGGTCGGCGCTTCGCCCGCTCCCTGCGCACGGATGCGCCCGATCTCCCACACCTGCTCGCCCTCGGCCGACAACAGCGCCTGGGCAGCAACAGCGTCCTGCGCCGACACGATCACCACCATGCCGATGCCGCAGTTGAAAGTCCGGTACATTTCCTGGTCCGTGACATTGCCTTGCTCCTGCAACCAGGAAAACAGCGGGGGAATCTCCCAGCTGCCCTGGCGCACCTCGGCGGTCAGCCCTTCGGGCAATACGCGCGGCACGTTCTCGGTAATGCCGCCGCCGGTGATATGCGCCATGCCCTTGACCTTGATTGCCTGCAGCAGCTTGAGGATGGGCTTCACATAGATGCGCGTGGGCGCCATGACCACGTCGCGGAAAGGACGGCCGTAGAAATCGCTATCCAGGTCGACGCCGGAAAGATCGAGCAGCTTGCGCACCAGCGAGTAGCCGTTGGAGTGCGCGCCGTTGGAAGCCAGCCCAAGCACTACGTCCCCCTCGGCGATGGTGGAACCGTCGATCAGCGCATCCTTGTCGGCAGCCCCGACGACGAACCCCGCGAGGTCATACTCGCCAGCCGGGTACATGCCGGGCATTTCCGCGGTCTCGCCGCCTACCAATGCACAACCGGATTGCTCGCAACCCGCGGCAATCCCTTGCACCACTTGCGCCGCCGTATCGACATCCAGCTTGCCGCAGGCGAAATAGTCGAGGAAGAACAAGGGCTCGGCCCCCTGCACCAAGATGTCGTTGACGCTCATGGCGACCAGGTCTATCCCTACCGTATCGTGCTTGTTGAGCTGGAAAGCCAGCTTGAGCTTGGTGCCGACGCCGTCGGTGCCTGACACCAATACCGGATTCTTGAACTTCTTCGGCACTTCGAACAGGGAGCCGAAACCGCCGATGCCACCGAGCACCTCGGGACGCATGGTACGTTTTGCGAATGGCTTGATTCTCTCAACCAGGGCGTCCCCGGCCTCAATGTCCACACCGGCATCGCGATAGCTAATCGAGGTTTTTTCAGAATTCAAGTTGAGTTCTCGCTTTCCACAGGATAAATTTAGATAATCAACGCATAATTTTACCTGATAATAGTGCGCAAACGATAATAAAGACCACGGCAGAAACATGATGCGGCAATGCCGCCCTGCCAACATTAGTTCGCAAGTGAATTCATATTGAAACAACTACTGCTCGATATCCAGCCGCCCGCAGCGCCCAGCCTGGACAACTTCGTGACTGGCCGCAATGCCGAGGCGCTGTTCCAGTTAAGGCGCACGGTGCTTGAAAACGATGATGCGCGCTTCATCTACCTCTGGGGGGAAACCGGCTGCGGCAAGACCCATTTGATCCAGGCCTGCAACGCGCTCGCCAGCGCCTCCGGCCTCGACATGATCTGCGTCGACGACGTGCATTTGCTCTCCGATGACGACCAGGTAGCCTTGTTCGACCTCTACAACCAGTTGCGCGAGTCCGGCGGCAGGCTGGTGGTGAGCGGGATTGCGGCGCCGGGGCAGATGGGGTTGCGCGACGACCTTGCCACCCGGCTGGCCTGGGGGCTGAGCTACCAGCTGCATCCCCTCAGCGACGAGGAAAAAACCCAGGCATTGAAGAACCACGCCGAAGCGCGCGGCATGAAGCTGCCCGACGAAGTGCTGGACTACTGCCTGCGCCACCTGCGCCGCGACATGCCCAGCCTGATCGCGACCATCGACGCCCTGGACGAGTGGTCGCTCACCGACAAGCGGGCCGTGACCCTGCCCCTGCTGAAGCAATTGCTGCAAGTCTCCACCAACCAATAGGAAAGCTCCTCATGGCCATCTTCCGCTGCAGTCGTTGCAATTTTATCGAAGAGCTCGACGCCAGCCTGGTCGGACATGATGCTGCCTGCCCCAAGTGCCAGCACCGCAACAAGGTATGGGATACCACCTTTTTCGTCGGCAAGCTACTGGACAAATATTTCGCCCTCCACCAAACCGTCAAACGCTTGCAGGACGGGCAAACCGCAGAGGCTGATGCAACAGAGGCTGGCGCACAAACGCCCCATGACTTCTCCAACACGGAAATGCTGTCCAGCCCCAGCCAGTCGCAACCCATCCTGGCATGGTTCGAGCGCAAGAAAATCTCGGTCGATATCAATCCCAAGGCCGTGGACACCACCGGCTTCTTTGATGAGGTCGCCAATGCCATTGCCGGGGATTACGCCACCTTGCGTCCCCTGATTGCGCAGATATGCCATGCCTACAAGGAAAACTACAACGGCACCACCATCAAGCTGGAAAACCGCAAGCCCGACGAGATTAGCCGCATCACGCGTTTTTGCAAGCAGCTGCATGACTATTCCTTCCTCAGCCGCCTGGTACAGCAGAAAAGCGAGAAAAGCCTGCGCCTGATCCTGCAGCCGTCCCCCGTCATTCGCCAATTCTTCAGCGGCATCTGGCTGGAATGGTATGCCCTGATGCAGGCGCTGGAGTTTGCCGACAAGCGCAACCTGCCGTTCTCCTGCGCGCGCAATGCCAAGATCACCCTGCCCAATGCCGATGTGCACGAGCTGGACGTATTTTTGCTGCTGGAACAGAAAACGCCGATCTGCATCGAATGCAAGACCGGGGATTACAAGCCCTATATCGAGAAATACCGCTTGCTCAAGAAAAGCCTGGGACTGCAGAAATCGCAGTTCCTGCTCTGTATCGCCGACCTGCCGGACGAGCATGCGCAAGGCCTCACCAGCATGTACGACATCACCTTCACCAACCAGAAAAACCTGCTGACCCACTTGATGCGGCTATAAGGCGGGCTGGAAGTTTGCTACCATAGCAATAACCCTTATTGAAAAAGGAGTATTCCCATGGCTACCATGAAAGCTGCTGTTTTCGTCTCCCCCGGCAAAATAGAATTACGCGACAAGCCCGTCCCTGAAATCGGCCCGCTGGACGCCTTGATCCGCATCACCACTACGACCATCTGCGGCACGGACGTGCACATCCTCAAGGGCGAATACCCGGTTGCGGCAGGCCTGACCGTCGGCCACGAGCCTGTCGGCATCATTGAAAAACTGGGCTCGGAAGTACACGGCTTCAAGGTGGGCCAGCGCGTCATCGCAGGCGCAATCACGCCCAGCGGGTACTCCAATGCCTGCCTGTGCGGCATCGGCGCCCAGGATGGCCCGGACACCCCGCACGGCTTCAAGGTGGCGGGCGGATGGAAATTCGGCAACACCATAGACGGCAGCCAGGCGGAATACCTGCGCGTGCCGGACGCCATGGCCAACCTGAGCCCGATTCCCGACCATCTCAGCGACGAGCAAGTACTGATGTGCCCCGACATCATGTCGACGGGATTCTCTGGCGCCGAGCGCGGCAATATCAAGATTGGCGATACCGTGGTCGTGTTCGCGCTGGGGCCGATAGGCCTCTCCGCTGTCGCAGGCGCCAAACTGCTGGGCGCCACCAAGATCATCGGCGTGGACTCCATTCCCGAGCGCCTCAACATCGCCCGCGCGCTGGGCGCGGACCATGTCGTCAACTTCAAGACCCACGACCCGGTTCAGGAAATCCTCAAGCTGACTGACGGACGCGGTGTGGACGTCGCGATCGAGGCGCTGGGCGTGCAACAGACGTTCGAATCCTGCCTGCGCGTGCTGCGTCCAGGCGGTACATTGTCCAGCCTGGGCGTCTATTCCTCTGACCTCAAGCTGCCACTAGACGCGTTTGGTGCCGGCCTCGGTGAATTCACGATCGTGTCCACCCTCTGCCCTGGCGGTAAGGAGCGCATGCGCAGGCTGATGGATGCGGTCGGCTCCGGCCGCGCAGACTTGAGCCAGTTGGTGACCCACCGCTTCAAGCTCAGCGAGATCGAAGATGCGTATGACCTGTTTGCCAACCAGCGTGACGGCGTGATGAAGGTGGCGATCACGCCTTAGCCTCGGCAGCAGAGCCTGTTCACGATTTTTTCATAAGGCACGTTGCCCCGGCAGTGTAGTCGAAGCAAGGCGCAAACCGAAGCCGTGCTGATTGCCCGGCGAGGATTTGCAACGCAGCAGCGGCTACGCTGCCGGGGCAACCCGGAGGGCATGGCCCCAACACACGCCCGCTCTGCGTTGCAGTCCTTGGCAAGGCAATGAGCATTACCTGCGGACTGCGCCTTGACCGGACGCATGTTGGCGCCATGCGTGCCCTATGAAAAAATCGTGAACAGGCTCTCAGGCTCGCGCTAGGCAAGCGTAATGGCATGACGGCCGCTGTGGCCCTTGTTGTCATGCCATTCCACGCTCACGGTATCGCCCGCTTTCGCATCCGCCACGTAAAAAACCAATTGCGGGTCGCTGGCAATGCCTGTACCCCATTGCGCTTCCAGCACCTGCCGTCCGTTGTGGCTGACCTGCACCAGCTGGATGAAATGCGCGGAAACCGCGCGGCCCGCTCCGTCCAGCCTATGACCGCTCTCCATGGGATGAAGCAGCGAGAGCGTGACTTCGGCCACGCCATGCCTGAGCCGTGCCCGCATGTCGGTACTACTAACCGCGAACGTCATCCATCGCTCCCGCATTCACCACTGTAATATGCCTGCTGGCCTTGTAGTACCTGCCATTGGCCTTGACCACCGCCTCGATGGACTGGCTCTGCGCAAGCCGGATGCGCGTGACGACATAAGGCTGCGCCCCATGGCTGAAGGTGAAGTTGGCAAGCAATGACACAGCGTCCTTCTCGGCAAACAATGCAATGGCTTCCGTGCCTGGCAGCCGGCTCATAATTTCCACTTGTATGCTGGCGCCGTCTTCGGCCGAAGCCGGCGCCACGATCTCGATCTCATCCTGCCCGCTGCTGACCAACTGATCCGACGCTTGCGAGCCGGTCTCGGCATGCCCAGCTTCCATGACTGGACGGCCCCAGCTGGCGGCCACTGCCTGCCACGGCATCAGCATACAAGCCGCCAGCCACTGCAACAGCGGGCGCCGCCCGGTTTTGGCCAATGGCTTCATCAATTCGGCCTCTTGTCGTCGAGCTGCAACCGCAGCTGGTTGAGGCGCGCCTCGACAATGGATTTTTCGTAAAAGTCGCCGTCCGTCGCTTTCGCCGCCAGGTCCATCTGCTCTACGGCGCCGCGCAGGTTATAGCGCCGCGCATAAGCCTCGCCCTGCGCCTGGTGCATGAGCAGGGACTTGCCCTGCATGCTGTAGACGCGCGCTTTCAATTCGTAGAAATAAGGGTCGTCGGGAAACTGGTCCTGCTTGTCCGCGATCAGTTGCAGCAGTTTTTCCGATTGCCTGGAACCCAGCAAGTGCTCGGCATAGCCATAAATCAACGCACGGTGGTCGGGATAGCTACCCAGCGCCTCAAGATAGCGCTGCTCCGTCACCACAGGTGTTTGCCCTGCCACGGCCACCTTGGTTGCCACGGTCTCTATCATGGCGTTCGGGACGGCATTCTTGCGCAGCCAGGCAACTTCCTCACGCGCGCCGGCAAGGTCGTTCTTGCGCAGCATCGCCAGCGCGATGCCGTAATGTTCCGCGGCGTCGCTGGCATAGCGTTTTTCCTGCAGGTTGATGCGGAAAATATTGATGGCGCTGTCCGCAGTGCCGATGTTCGCAAGTAGCTTGGCCTTGACGAAATAGAACTCCGGGCTTTCCTGCACCGCACGGAAACTGCCTTGCTCCACACGGTTGCGCACGTCGGCAATCCGCTCCACCGTCAGCGGGTGGGTGCGCAAAAATGCCGGTGCGCTGCCTTCCGAGAACCGCGTGCCTTTTTGCAGCGTTTCAAAGAAAGACGGCATGGCGCGGGTATCGAAGCCCGCATCCGCCATGATCTGCAAACCGACGCGGTCCGCCTCGCGCTCGTGTTCGCGCGTATAGTCGATCTGCTTCTGGATAGACCCAGCAGTCGCGGCAGTCAGCGCACCACCGGTCAATTGCGGATTGCTGCGCGCAGCGAGCAGCGCCAACGCCATGGTCGCCATGCTGATGACGGAATCGTTCTTCTGCTTGGCCAGCATGCGCGCAAGGTGGCGCTGCACCACGTGCCCAATCTCGTGGCCGAGCACCCCGGCGACTTCCGATTCGTTCCTGGCGGCAAGCAGCAATCCGGTATGCACGCCGATCACGCCGCCGGGCATGGCGAACGCGTTGATGCTGTTGTCCTTGACCACGAAGAAATTGAAGCGCTGGTATTTGTCCGGGCCGCTGGCTGCGAGACGGTGGCCGAGGGCATCGATGTAGTCATTGACTTCCGGGTCTTCCAGCACCTGGCTGCTGGCATAGACGTCACGCATGATCTCATCGGCAATGCGCTGCTCGTCGAGCGGCGACATGACAGTGGCGGAATAGTCGCCAAGCTCGGGCAAGCCGTCTGCAAGGGCAATTGGCGCGAAGCCTGCGAGGAATACGATTGGATAAAGCGCTTTCATCATTGCTATGATAGCAACCTCAAGCACCAAGTTCACTAGCGCCGGACCATGAATCCGCCGGCCACAACGCAGGAAACCGCATGAGCAAGCTTACCCATTTCGATGCCGGCGGCCAGGCCCATATGGTCGATGTCGGCGACAAAGCCGAAACCAGGCGTGTTGCCATTGCGCATGGCAGCATCCGCATGCAACCGGCCACCCTCGCCATCATTACCGCTGGCGACGCCAAAAAAGGCGACGTGCTGGGCATTGCCCGCATCGCCGCGATACAAGGCTCCAAGCGCACGGCGGAATTGATTCCGCTCTGCCACCCGATCCCGCTTACCCGGGTCGGCGTGGAGTTCAGCATCGATGGCGCCGCGAATGCCGTGCATTGCCAGGTGACGGCGGAAACCGTCGGCCGCACCGGCGTGGAAATGGAGGCGCTCACCGCGGCCAGCATCGCCTTGCTGACGATTTACGACATGTGCAAGGCGGTGGACAGGGGCATGACCATCAGCGAAATCCGCCTGCTGGAGAAGCTGGGCGGCAAGTCGGGACACTGGCAGGCAGGCGATAACGCTTGATTTCCCTAGCACTACTCAAAAGCTGCTGACAAAATTCAGTGAAACGTCCCTGGCGAGATACCTTACCGCAGGCAGTGCAGGCATGACGGCAAGGAAGAACAACACGTCAAGAAAGTTTTGCGAGCTGAGCTAACCTTTTTTGCGCGCCCGCGGGTGCGCCGCATCATATACCTTGGCTAGATGCTGGAAATCCAGGTGGGTATACACCTGGGTAGTGCTGATATTGGCATGGCCCAGCATTTCCTGTACCGCGCGCAGGTCGCCGCTGGATTGCAGCACATGGCTCGCAAAGCTGTGGCGCAGCATGTGCGGGTGCACATTGCTGCTGATGCCGCGCTTGAGCGCCCATTGCTTGATGCGATACTGGACGGACCGGCCGCTGATGCGTTGCCCGTTGCGGTTGAGAAAAACCGCCTGTTCATTGCTTGATACTGCAGGCTGACGCACCGCCAGCCAATCCTGCATGGCCTGGATGGCATGACGGCCCATGGGCACGATGCGCGACTTCCTCCCCTTGCCCAGCACCTTCACCGTCCCTTCATGCAGGTTCAGGTCCTCGATATTCAGCCCGGTCACCTCGGAAAGCCGCAGGCCGGAGGAATAGAACAGCTCCAGGATGGCCTTGTCCCGCACCGAGAGTGTGTCTTCACTCTCCATATCCACCAATTGCACCGCCTGGTCGATCGCCAATGCCTTGGGTAGGGACTTGGGGGATTTAGGTGCGCGCATGTCATGGCAGGGGTTGCAGCTTGCGCCAAGGCGTTTGACCAGGTAATCGAAGAAGCCGCGCCAGCCTGAAAGGTGGCGCGCAATCGTTTTGCCGCTCAGGCCCCGCCCATGGAGCGTGGCAATGAAGCGGCGGATATGGGACGGCTGCAGCGCATCCAGCGCCAACCCGGACTTGAGGTCGAACAACAATTGCAGGTCGCGCTGGTAATGCTTTACGGTGAGCGGGCTCAAACCCCGCTCGAATTGCAGATACTCCAGATAACGCTGCAGCTCGTCCATGCTTTGCACGGCACCGGCTTTACGCAGTGATATGCCGCAACAGGGCGGCACTGACCAGTTCGCCGATGCGCTTGAGGTAGAGCGTGCCCATATCGGGATAGAAGCGTTTTTCGTCATCGCTTGCCAGGGCCAGCACGCCGAACACCTGCTCGGCCTTGAGCGCCATGACGGCAAAGGAAGCCGGCCTCGCCTCTACGCCAAACCATCCCTGCAACGGCATGCCGGGCCGGCTGCCGCAGTAAGGCGTCGCCAGTCCCTGCGCCCAACGCTGCAGCTCCTGGTCGAAACTGGCGAAAGCGGGCAGGCTGCCGTTGCCGCCGTCACGCGGCTGCGCCCACAGCCGCAAGCTCACGTGCGGCACCTGGAAATCCTCGCGCAGGCTGTGCTCCAGCAGGCTGACCAGCACCTCCAGGCGCTCCGTCGCCAGCAGGCCCAGACTCAGCCGGTGCACCTTTTCGCCGATCGCGTCGTTTTCCTCGCCGTACTTCACCAGTTGCGCAAGCTTGGCATCCAGCACGCGGATGCGGTCGCGCTGCGCCAATTGCTGGCGTTCGGCGAGGGAAATCGTCCCCTGGCCGTGCGGGCTTGGGAGGTAGAGCTCGGCAAGCAAGCTGGTATGCTGCTCGAAGAACTGCGGATGAGCGCGCAGGTAGCTCGTTACCTGGTATTCCGTTGCCTGCTGTTCGTTGTTCTGGTCTTGTGCTTCCATGCTGACTCCTTCAATCGCCATTGCTGGCGGGTAAACGCGGCTGAGCCGGTTCCTGCTCACGGCATCATGCAGCAATACCCATTGTATTGCGTGCGAAAAGGCGCCGGACCAGGATTGCTTAGGCTTTGCCAGCCGCTCTAAATATCGATGCTGCCCTCGAATACAGTTTCAGCAGGGCCTGTCATCCAGACCGGCTGCCGGCCTCCGTCCCAGGCGATGCTCAACTCGCCGCCCCGGGTGGCGACCCTGACCGGAGACTGCAGCAAGCCGCGCCTGATCCCGCTCACCACGGCTGCGCATGCCCCGGTCCCGCACGCAAGGGTCTCGCCGCTGCCGCGCTCGAATACGCGCAGGCGGATATGATGACTGTCCACGACCTGCATGAATCCTGCGTTGACCCGCTGCGGGAAGCGTTCGTGACGCTCTAGCAAAGGTCCCAGGCTCTCCACCGGCGCCGTATCGACATCGCCGACCACGGTCACGGCGTGCGGGTTGCCCATGGAAACCGCGGAAATGTCCAGCGTCTGGCTTGCGACTTCCAACGGGTAAGTCACCGCTTCCCGGTCGGCAATGAACGGCACTTCTTGCGGCTCGAAACGCGGCTCGCCCATATTCACCGTCACCAGGCCGTTGTCCTCCAGCTTGGGCAGGATGATGCCGCGTGCCGTCTGCACCCGGATTTCACGCTTGCTGGTCAGGGCCTTGTCGTGCACGAAACGCACGAAGCAGCGCGCACCGTTGCCGCATTGCTCCACCTCGCCGCCATCGGCATTGAATATGCGGTAGCGGAAATCGACGCCCTCTATGGTGGGACGCTCCACCAGCAGCAGCTGGTCGAAACCCACGCCGAAATGGCGATCGGCAAGGCGGCGGATCGTTTCCGCATCCAGGCTGACCGGCTGGCTGTAGCCGTCGATGACGATGAAATCGTTGCCTATGCCCTGCATCTTGGTAAAACTAAGTTTCATATCCTGCCTTAAAATAACGGCGATTCACCTATTCTAGGCAATCGCCAGCGTACGTGAAATCCGGTTATGTTGCCTTATGCTTCGCGCGGCTTGCCGTGCGGCTTGGGCCGCTTGAACCTACGATAGCTCCAGAGATACTGCTCGGGGCATAGCCTGACCAACTGCTCTATGCCCTGATTGATATTGTCGGGCGTAGGCTCCAGTTCGAGCGGACGGATATGAATGACATAACCCTTCCCCCACGGCAAGCGCTCTCCGAACGCAAGCAGCACGCGGGCACCCGCGGTTTCTGCCAGCTTGCCCACCAGGGTCATGGTATATGCCGGCGTGCCGAAGAAATCCGCCCAGACGCCCTCGCCGAATTCAGGCACCTGGTCGGGCAATATGCCGATGGCCTCGCCCTGCTTCAAGGCCCTGAGCAAGCTGCGCACTCCGCTCAAGCTGGTCGGCGCCTGCTTGATCTGGCTGCGGTTGCGCCCCTCGTCGATCAAGGGGGCCAGCCACTGCTGGCGCGCCGGCCGGTATAGGACGGTGATCGGGTGACGCGCCGCGTAATAGAGAGCGGTAATTTCATAACAGCCGAGGTGGGGAGTGAGGAAAATGATGCCTTGCCCCTGCGCACGCGCGGCTTCCACATGCTCCCAGCCATGGCACGCCCTGACCCAGGGCAACACCTTTTCCTGCGGGCGGAACCAGATGGCAAACGTCTCGATCAAGCCCTTGCCGGTTTCCAGGACGCTGCGCTTCACCAGCCTGCGATACTCTTCCGACGATGGTGCGATACCGGCCACGTTGAGATTCTTGCGCGTGCGGCGCAACACCTTCTGGGAAAAGAAATAAAGTCCCCACCCGGTCAGCACGCCCACCCCGTTGATGATGGGCAACGGCAGCATTGCCAGAACGCGTAATAATGCTTTAAGCATGTACTTCTTTTTGAAACACCATGATTTTGCTATTCTAACAACCTTTTGCATAATTGATTTGGCAGGAGCTCATGAGCGAATACCTATTTACATCCGAATCCGTTTCCGAAGGCCATCCCGACAAGGTCGCCGATCAGGTTTCGGACAGCATTCTGGATGCGATTCTCGAGCAGGATCCTACTGCGCGCGTGGCAGCGGAAACTTTGACCAACACCGGCTTGGTCGTGCTGGCAGGCGAAATCACGACAACTGCCAATGTCGATTACATCAAGATCGCGCGCGACACCATCAAGCGCATCGGCTACGACAACGCTGACTACGGCATCGACCACAAGAGCTGCGCCGTGCTGGTCGCCTATGACAAGCAATCCCCGGACATTGCCCAGGGCGTCGACAACGCCAACGATGACCCGCTGGACCAGGGTGCCGGCGACCAGGGTCTGATGTTCGGCTATGCCTGCGACGAAACCCCGCAATTGATGCCGCTGCCTATCTGGCTATCGCACCGCCTGGTGGAGCGCCAGTCTCAGTTGCGCAAGGACGGCCGCCTGCCTTGGCTGCGCCCTGACGCCAAGAGCCAGGTCACCATCCAGTATGTCGACGGCAAGCCGCACAAGATCGATACCGTGCTGATTTCCACGCAGCACGCGCCCGACATCAGCCTGGACCAGGTGCGCGAAGGCGTGATCGAGGACATTATCAAGCCCACCCTGCCGCAGGAACTGATCAAGGGAGACATCAAGTTCCTGGTCAACCCGACCGGCCGCTTCGTGATCGGTGGCCCGCAAGGCGATTGCGGCCTGACCGGACGCAAGATCATTGTCGACACCTACGGCGGTGCCGCACCCCACGGCGGCGGTGCGTTCTCAGGCAAGGACCCATCCAAGGTCGACCGTTCTGCCGCCTATGCCGGACGCTACGTCGCCAAGAACATCGTCGCTGCAGGCCTGGCTTCGCGCTGCCTGGTGCAGGTTTCCTATGCCATCGGCGTCGCCAAGCCCACCAGCGTCATGGTGGAAACCTACGGCACGGGCAAGGTATCGAACGAGGTGCTGACCCAGCTGGTGCTGGATCACTTCGACCTGCGTCCCAAGGGCATCGTCAAAGCGCTGGACTTGCTGCGTCCCATCTACTCCAAGACTGCAGCCTATGGCCACTTTGGCCGCGACGAGCCCGAGTTCACCTGGGAAGCGGCTGACAAGGCCGCCGAACTGCGTGCGGCAGCAGGCCTCTAATCGAGAGGCTGCTCAATCGCCATGTAAGCTGGCACAGGTATGCTGAAGAAAATCCCTGTCGGCCAGCTTCGCATTGGCATGTTCGTACACAAGCTCGATATATCCTGGATCAACCATCCCTTCTGGCGCAGCGCCTTCCATATCACCGAACAATCGGAGATAGACAAACTCGTCACTAGCGGCGTCAAGCAGGTAGTCATCGATACCGACAAGGGTGCCGATGTCGCCTCCGCCCCGTCCGTGCAGGCCCCTGCACCTCCTTTACCGCCCGTAGCATCTCACTCGACCAAGATTGAGATCGCGGAAGAACTCGAGCAGGCTGCCCGCATTTGTACGCGGGCAAACCGCGAGGTCAAGGACATGTTCCACGAAGCCCGGCTGGGCCGCGCCGTGGACAGCCGGCAGGCAGCCTCGCTGGTCACCGACATATCTTCATCGGTAAGCCGCAATCCTGGCGCGCTCATCAGCCTGGCCCGCCTGAAAACCTACGACGATTACACCTATATGCACTCGGTTGCCGTCTGCGGGCTCATGATCGTCCTGGCGATGCAGCTGGAAATGGATGAAGAAGAAGTGCGAATCTGCGGCCTTGCAGGGCTGCTGCACGACATCGGCAAAATGGACATCCCAATGAGCATCATCAACAAGCCTGGCAGACTCACGGACGAAGAGTTCGACACGGTCAAGCACCACCCGGAGGCAGGTTACGCCTTGCTGGCGGCCTCTGCCGACATACATCCCATCGTGATGGACGTCTGCCTGCACCACCACGAGAAAATCGCCGGCAACGGCTACCCGCACCAGCTATCTGGAGACAGGATCAGCCTGTATGCCCGCATGGGCGCTATCTGCGACATCTATGATGCCGTTACTTCGGACCGGATCTACCACAAAGGCTGGCAGCCAGCGGATGCATTGCGCCATATGGCGGAATGGACCAACGACCACCTCGACCAGAGGATTTTCCAGGCGTTTGTCAAAAGCCTGGGCATCTACCCGATCGGCTCGCTGGTGCGGCTGGGTTCCGGACGGCTCGGCGTCGTCGTCGACAACAACCCTGCCTTACTGCTCAAACCCAAGGTCAAGGTATTCTTCTCCACGAAATCCGGCACGCACCTCAGGCCCGAGGTCCTCAACCTTGCCCAACCCGGTTCCAATGAAAGCATCATCGCCATCGAAGATCCTGAAGACTGGAAATTCCCGGACTTCAACCTGCTCTGGAGCAACGGCATCCGCCACCCTTGATCCCCGACAGTGACAGAAACACGATAAAGCCACTATAATGGCGCCTCTACCGAGGAACGTTGCAAGGATATTCATCCCCAGGCTCGGTACCGCAGCGCAAGCTGCGCAAACGGCGTTCACCAGATTGACACGTACCGGTCATGAGATGGTGAAACGCGCGAATTCCTGCCTCGCCTCTCCCACTGGTCACACATTCCATATGGACACGACAGTGTCGCGTTGTTTAACGTTTTGAAGGATGAATACTGTGGCTAATACCCAAGATTACGTTATTGCCGATATCAAGCTGGCTGAATGGGGCCGCAAGGAAATTGCGATTGCCGAGACCGAAATGCCGGGCCTGATGGCGATCCGCGAAGAATACGCGGCGACCAAGCCCTTGCGCGGCGCGCGCATCACCGGCTCCCTGCACATGACCATCCAGACCGCCGTGCTGATCGAGACCCTGCGCGACCTCGGCGCGGAAGTGCGTTGGGCTTCCTGCAACATCTACTCCACGCAGGATCACGCCGCCGCCGCCATTGCAGCGCAGGATATCCCGGTGTTTGCGGTCAAGGGTGAAACCCTGGACGAATACTGGGACTATACCCACCGTATTTTCGAATGGGCGGATGGCGGCTACAGCAACATGATTCTGGACGACGGCGGCGATGCGACATTGCTGCTGCATCTCGGCACGCGTGCAGAGGCGGATGCGACCATCCTCAACCACCCAGCCAGCGAGGAAGAAACCAGCCTGTTCAACGCCATCAAGGCCAAGCTCAAGCAAGACAAGACATGGTATTCCACACGCTTGTCCAAGATTCTCGGCGTCACAGAGGAAACCACCACCGGCGTGCACCGCCTCTACCAGATGCACAAGGAAGGCAAGCTGGCCTTCCCCGCCATCAACGTCAATGATTCCGTCACCAAGTCCAAGTTCGACAACCTGTACGGCTGCCGCGAATCCCTGGTCGACGGCATCAAACGCGCCACCGACGTGATGGTGGCCGGCAAGATTGCCGTGGTCGCGGGCTATGGCGATGTAGGCAAGGGCTCCGCCCAGGCATTGCGCGCCTTGTCCGCCCAGGTATGGGTGACCGAGATCGACCCGATCTGCGCCCTGCAGGCAGCCATGGAAGGCTATCGCGTCGTCACCATGGATTATGCCGCCGAACACGGCGATATTTTCGTGACCGCCACCGGCAACTACCATGTCATCACGCATGACCACATGCTCAAGATGAAGGACCAGGCGATCGTCTGCAACATCGGCCACTTCGACAACGAAATCGACGTTGCCTCGATCGAGAAATACCAGTGGGAGGAAATCAAGCCACAGGTCGACCACGTCATCTTCCCTGACGGCAAGCGCATCATCCTGCTGGCACAGGGCCGGCTGGTCAACCTGGGTTGCGCCACCGGCCACCCTAGTTATGTCATGAGCTCCTCGTTCGCCAACCAGACAATTGCCCAGATCGAACTGTTCACCAATACTGCCAAGTATCCGGTAGGCGTTTATACTCTGCCCAAGCATCTGGACGAAAAGGTGGCGTTACTGCAATTGAGGAAGCTGAATGCCCAATTGACCACCCTGACCGATGAGCAGGCTGCCTATATCGGTGTGGCCAAGCATGGCCCGTTCAAGCCAGACCACTACCGCTACTAAGTACGACGCCCGGCTCCATGCCGGGCACTGCACGTTTTTCGCTCAACTAGCCCAGCAGCACCGGGCATACTCAAGGAGAATAGCAATATGAAACTCTTGATCGTGTGGTTGCTCAACGCCCTGGCCCTGCTTGCAGTGGCTTACCTTATTCCGTCCATCCACGTATCAGGCCTGGGCAGCGCCTTGATCGCCGCCGCAGTGATCGGCTTGGTCAATTTGCTGATCCGGCCCATCTTGGTCGTCCTGACACTGCCTGTCACCGTGCTGACGCTGGGCTTGTTCCTGCTTGTCATCAACGGCCTGCTGTTCCTTTTCGTCGGCAACATACTGAGCGGTTTCGAAGTGCAGACGTTGCTGGGCGGCATCCTGGGCGCAGTGCTCTACAGCCTGATTTCATGGGCGCTCATCTCCCTGATACTGGGCACCAAGGATTAAGAACGGCCAACCAAACTCTCCTGGCGTTGCCCTGCCTTGCCGTACTACTTGTACCGCCTGCGGCAGGGCGCCTAGCCAGGATTGCTTCGCTGAGTTTTGTTCGCCATTCCAAGTCCCACTATTAACAACGCATTCGCATGGTTTTTAAATGAAAACTGCCCCTACCATCAGTTTCGAGTTCTTCCCGCCTAAAACGGCAGAAGGCATGGCCAAGCTGCGCGCAGCACGCGACCAGCTTGCCGCCTTCAACCCCAAGTTCTTCTCCGTCACCTTCGGCGCCGGCGGCTCCACGCGCGACCGCACCCTGGAAACCGTGATCGATATCCAGCAGGCTGGATACGAAGGCGCGCCGCACCTGTCCTGCATTTCAGCCGACAAGGCGGAAATCCGCGCCTTGCTCGAGCAATACAAGCAGCAAGGCATCAAGCGCTTGGTGGCATTGCGCGGGGATATTCCCTCGGGCGAAGTCAGCGCCGGAGACTTCCGCTACGCCAGCGAACTGGTGGCCTTCATCCGCGAAGAGACCGGCGACTGGTTCCAGATCGAGGTGGCGGCCTACCCCGAGTTCCACCCGGAATCCTCATCGCCCAGCGCGGACCTCAGGCATTTCAAGCAAAAAGTGGATGCGGGCGCCGATACCGCCATCACGCAATATTTCTACAATGCGGATGCCTATTTCCGCTTCGTGGATCAGTGCGAGAAATCAGGCGTGGACATCCCGATCGTGCCGGGCATCATGCCGATCTACAACTTCACCCAGCTCGCGCGCTTTTCCAGCGTCTGCGGCGCGGAAATCCCGCGCTGGCTGAGGTTGAGATTGCAGGACTACGGCGACGATCTCGCCTCATTGCGCGCTTTCGGCACCGAAGTGGTCGAGGACCTATGCGAACAACTGCTTGCCGGTGGCGCACCTGGGCTGCATTTCTACACGCTGAACCAGGCCGGCACCATCAGTTCCATTCTTGAGCAACTGGGCGCAGGGGAGAAATAAAAAGATTTGCCGGAGGCCGGACAGCCTCCGGATTCAAGATAGGTAGATACTGCCTTAGTGCAAGGTAGGACGGTTGTCGTTGAACATGGCGTCCTCGACAAACAGGTAATCGCTTGCCTTGTCCTGGTTCCACAACGCCATCAATACGATCCAGCGCGTCTCCTCCAGGCCGATTTCGGGCTGCGACAATGCCATCGCCCGGTCGATCACCAGTTCACGTTGGGCTGGCGTCAATACCTTGGCCTGCTCGAGAAACATCATGAAGCTCAGGCTGTCGGCGCTTAGCTTCTTGGTCTCGGCGTCGCTGTAGATCCGCAACCCGGCTGTGCCTAGCTGCGCCTCATCGCCTTCAGACATCGATTCCAACGCGCTGTACCAATCAAAAGCGCCATTGATGTCTTCCTGGTCAAAGCCTGCTGCGAATAATTCCTTAGAAAGTGTTTCGTGGTCGGGATGGATATCTGACTCAAAGTAGTTTTCAAACATATACACCAGGACTTCGAACATACATTCCCCAATCAAAATGACCCGGGTGACCCTGTGATATATCCAATCACTTGGCAGATCTTGAGAATCGCCATGACGTTGTGTTGATATTGTTCACAGAATTAGGCGATGCGCTGGAAACGCCCTCCCGGTAGAGAGGTTACCTTACCTTCCAACTCCAGCACCAACAGCATGGCCGAAAGGCGCTCGGTCGTCAAGCCGCTTCTTGCAACCAGCGTATCCAGGCTGGCCGGATCGTATCCCAGCGCCTCCAGCAACGGATCATGCCCATCTTCCAAGGGCTGCTCAACGACCGGAGGAACAGGGAGGGAAGGTGGAGGAACCTTCATCTCGTCGAGGATATCCCGCATGCTTTCCACCAGTTTCGCTCCCTGCTTGATGAGCTGATGGCACCCCTTGGCATGCGGGGAATGGATGGAGCCGGGAATCGCGAACACTTCGCGCCCCTGCTCCGCCGCAAGCCGCGCCGTGATCAGCGAGCCGCTCTGCAAGCTGGCCTCGACCACCAGGCAGCCCTGGCTGAGGCCGCTGATGATGCGGTTGCGGCGCGGGAAATTCTGCGCGCGGGAAGGCGTCCCCAACGCAAACTCCGAAATGATCAGACCTTGCTCGGCAATCTGGTGCGCCAGCGCGCGATGCCTTGCGGGATAGACGATATCCAGGCCGGTGCCCACGACTGCGACCGTAGCGCCGCCGGCCTGCAAGGCGCCTTTATGCGCGGCGCCATCGATGCCCAAGGCCATGCCGCTGACAATGCACAAGCCCTGCCTGCTCAAGGCAGCCGCAAATTCCTCGGCGTTCTTTTCCCCTTGCGGGCTGGCGTTGCGGCTGCCCACTACCGCGATCGACGGCGTATTGAGCAGCTCCGACCGACCTTTTGCATAAAGTAGCGGCGGAGGGTTGGGAATATCGAGCAGGGATTGCGGATAGCATGCGTCCGCGAGAGTCACCAAATGGTTTCCTGGCTGCTGCAGCCAGGCAGACATGACAGCCTGTTGCTCGGGATCGGGGCCGCTCGCGATAGTGTTCGCGACGGCGTCCGGCACAATGTCGCGCAGGCGTTGCCTGCTGGCGCTGTAGATTTGTTCGGGGGAGCCGAAGGCCGCCAGCAATTGGCACAACGCCTGGCTGCCGAGGCCAGGCACCAGGCTCAGGCTGACCCATAGCCCGGCTTCTTCATGGCTGGTGCCGCCTATGGCTTCTCCACCACATCCAGCACATTGACTGGTTCGGTGGCCTGCATGATGAGGGCGTAGGAAATCTTGTCGAAAGTGCGGAACACCATGGCCAGCCCGATACGTTCGTTGGGCAGCTTGATGTTCTCTGGCTCTTTCGACTCCTTGTTCTTCTTGTCGTATTTCGGGTTCTTGATCACCCGGCCGTTGCGGTTGATGGCGAGCACATGCCCTTGCTCCAGCCCGTCGTCGCTTCCCTTGCTGATGGCGATGATGGTGTTGCGCCCGGCTTCTGCCACTCCGCCATAGATGGAAAGGATGCGTCCCTTGACATCGGCTTCCGGCGCCTGCGGCACGAAGTTGGTTTGCAGGCTCTCAGGCGCGGCCACCAATTTATCGTTGGCAAAAATTTCCTCCTTGGCGCTGACGATGTCGCCGCTGGCAGGCTCGCCATACTTGGTGATCCTGGCGTCGCCCAGATAGATCGCCTCCGTGCCGAGCACGGCCTTGGTCTCGGGGTCGATGTAAGTCTTGCCTGTGCGGTAGATATTCCACAGCGTGCCTCCCCCTTCCGCAATCTTGTCGACATAGACGCGCGAACCGGGGCTCAGCACCACGCGATTCTCCGGCCCCGCGACTATGCTTGGCGCATTTTTGAGCCCGTCATTCTCGATAATCAGCGGCTGGCTGAGGAAAGGCGCGATGACGCTGGGTGAAATGGCCGGAATCGCCTCGGCTTCGAGCTTTTCGCTGCGGATGCCGGGCGACAGGCTGACCTCGGGGTTGGCCACCGTCTCGCGCAACAGGCGCAATTCCGGCGAACCGCTGCTCACATCGAGCACCACGACGTCGCCGGGATAGATCAAGTGCGGGTTCTTGATCTGCTCGCGGTTCATTTTCCATACCTGCGGCCACTGCCAGGGGTCCTTGAGGAAACGCCCCGAAATGCCCCATAAGGTATCGCCTTTGACGACAACATAGCGATCAGGATGATTGGCTTGCAGCTTTACCTCGTCCGCCATGACAGGCAAAATCGGGCAACAAAGCATGAGCAGCGTTATAATGTGTTTATACATAATGTATATCTTAACGGCAGGCGTAAGGATTCATTTAATATTCTGTAACTTGCACTGGATTCTGCATTCAATCTATTAATCAAGCAAGCGTTCTATGGCAATTCTAGACATCCTGACCTACCCCGATCCGCGCCTGCACAAAGTGGCAGCCCCAGTGGAAGAAGTGAATGACGACATCAGACAACTGGTGCGCGACATGGCCGAGACCATGTACGACGCGCCTGGCATCGGCCTGGCTGCAACCCAGGTCGACGTGCACAAGCAGGTGATCGTCATGGACCTGTCCGAGGACAAGTCCGCGCTGCAGGTGTTCATCAACCCCAAGATCCTCACCAAATGCGGCAGCCAGGATTACGAAGAGGGCTGCCTGTCCGTGCCCGGCTTCTACGAAACCGTGACGCGCGCGGCAGAAGTCACTGTGGAAGCCCTGGACGAACATGGCAAACCGTTCACACTGCAAGCGGAGGGCTTGCTGGCGGTATGCATCCAGCACGAGATAGACCACCTGCTGGGCAAGGTGTTTGTCGAATACCTGTCCGGGCTCAAGCAGAACCGCATCAAGAACAAACTCAAGAAACGCCAGCGCGAGCGCGCCTGATCGACCCTCCATGAAAATCATCTATGCCGGAACTCCGGAATTCGCAGTGCCAGCGCTGGCAGCCCTCATTCAGTCATCCCATGAAGTCAGTCTGGTTCTGACCCAGCCCGACCGTCCGGCAGGCCGAGGCATGAAACTGAAGCCCAGCCCGGTCAAAAGCCTCGCGCTGGAGCACGGTATTGCGTTATTTCAACCGGAAACGCTCAAGGATGAAGCCGTACAGGCCAGGATAGCAGAAGAGAACGCCGACGCCCTCGTGGTGGCAGCCTACGGGCTCATCATCCCGACCGCCGTGCTCAATATGCCGCGCCACGGCTGCTACAACATCCACGCATCGTTATTGCCGCGCTGGCGCGGCGCCGCCCCCATCCAGCGCTCCCTGCTCGCCGGGGATAAGGAAACCGGCGTCACCATCATGGAAGTCGTGCCGGCGCTGGATGCAGGCGCGATGATCTTGCGCGGTGCGCTGCCCATCACCGAGCAGGATACCGCCCAAACCTTGCATGACGGACTCGCGCAAATAGGCGCCGAACTCATGCTGCAGGCCATGGACAGACTCGCACAGGAAGGCAAGCTGGAAACCGAGCCTCAGGACGAAGCGCTCGTCACTTATGCGGAAAAGCTGCAGAAGACGGAGGCCGCCATCGACTGGCGTAAGAGCGCAGAGGAATTGTCACGACAAGTGCGCGCCTTCAACCCATTTCCTGTCGCGCAAAGTACATTGAAGGGCGAAACCTGCCGCATCTGGATGGCACAGGCGGTGGCCGGCGCTGCGGAGCCGGGCGCCATCGTGTCGCTGGACGACGGCATCCTCGTGGGATGCGGCCAGGGCCTGTTAAGAATCGAGGAACTGCAACTGCCCGGCGGCAAGCGCCTGAAGGCAAGGGATTTCCTCGCGGGCAACCCGCTCAATCCGGGCGACAAGCTCGGCGGCTGACGCCATCAATCCTGCGCACTGCCTCATCGGCAAAAAAGCTGTCCGTCCGCTTGAATTTTTCCCATTGACCACTATCTAATTGGGGAAACAAGAGCGACAGATTGCGGCCATATGCCGCACGTAATGAATTCAAAATGGAGTGGTTCAACAATGGTAGGAAACTGGCTAAAGACTTCCATCCTCATGGCGGGGATCGTCGTCCTGTTCGGCTCGATAGGCGCAGCGCTTGGCGGCGCGAGCGGCATGATGATCGCCCTGCTGCTGGCGGGCGCCATGAACGTCTATGCCTACTGGTTCTCCGACAAGGCCGTGCTCAAGATGTACAACGCGCGCGAGGTCGATGCCAATACAGCTCCCGAGTTCTACAACATGGTGCGCGAGCTGGCGCAGAACGCCGAGCTGCCCATGCCCAAGGTCTACATTATCGACGAGAACCAGCCCAACGCCTTCGCGACTGGGCGTAACCCCGAAAACGCCGCGGTAGCGGCGACCACCGGCATCATGCGCATCCTCACCCAGCGCGAGCTGCGCGGCGTCATGGCGCACGAGCTCGCACACGTCAAGCACCGCGATACGCTCATATCGACCATTTCCGCCACCATTGCCGGCGCCATTTCCTCAATTGCGCAATTCGGCATGCTGTTCGCGCACGGCCGTGACCGCAATGTGCATCCGGCTGTCGCGCTGCTGATCATGATCGTGGCGCCGATCGCGGCCATGCTGATCCAGATGGCGATCTCGCGTGCGCGCGAGTTCGAGGCAGACCGTGCCGGCGCGGCCATCTGCAACGACCCTACCGCGCTCGCCGCGGCGTTGCAGAAAATACACAACTACGCGCACAAGATTCCGCTGGAAACTGCCGAGCAGCACCCCGAGACTGCGCAAATGATGATCATCAACCCGCTTTCGACAGACGGCATCAAGGGCTTGTTCAGCACCCATCCGCAAACCGAGGAACGCATCAAGCGCCTCATGGCGATGGCTGCCTGACCCGTGCAGGTCTCGCAGCAGCTTGCCGCGCAAGCCGTCGGGCAAGTGCTTGATGGACGCAACCTATCCGTCGTGCTGGAAACGTTGTTCCAGCACCATCGCGACATTACGCCGCAGCAGCGTGCCACGAGCCAGGACCTAGCCTACGGCACGCTGCGTTTCTATGCGCGGCTCGAAGCCTTGCTGCAGCAATTGCTGCAAAAGCCCTTGAGCGACGCCTTCGTCCATCATTTGCTATTAGTCAGCCTGTACCAGCTTGTCTATGACAAGGTCGGCGCGCATACCGTGGTCAACCAGGCCGTGCTCGCCGCCGCGAAAACCAGGAAGGCCTGGGCCAAGGGACTGGTCAACGCCGTGCTGCGCAACTTCCTGCGCCAACGCGATACTCTGGAACAGCGGCTCGCCAATAACGAAACTACCCGATATTCCTATCCGCAATGGTGGATCAACAAGCTCCGGCAACAATACCCTGAACATTGGCAAACCATGCTGGAAGCAGGCAACCAGCATCCGCCCATGACCTTGCGCGTGAACCGCCGTCACGGCGATGCGGAAGGCTACCTGGAAAGTTTGCAGACAGCGGGCCTGGATGGCCATGCCTTGGACGAGCAGGCCATCATGCTGAAGCATGCCGTGCCAGTCGGCCGCCTGCCGGATTTCGATGCAGGCCGGGCGTCGGTGCAGGACTGGGGCGCCCAGTTCGCCGCGCTGGAACTGGATGTGGCCGATGGCATGCGGGTGCTGGACGCCTGTTGCGCGCCTGGCGGCAAGACCGGCCATGTACTGGAACTGGCGGACGTGCAGATGACGGCCATGGACAATGACGCCCAGCGCCTGCAGCGCGTCAGGCAGAACCTCGATCGCCTGGGCCTGCCTGCCAACCTGGTGCAAGGCGATGCCAGCACCCCGGATGCCTGGTGGGACGGCGTGCCGTACGACCGCATCCTGGCTGATGTGCCCTGTACCGCCTCGGGCATCGTGCGCCGCCATGTGGATATCAAATGGCTGCGGCGGGAGCAGGACATTGCGGCATTTGCCGAACAGCAGCGCGTGATATTGCAGGGCTTGTGGCGGCTGCTGGCAAAGGGTGGTAAATTGCTTTACGTCACGTGCTCGGTATTCCACGAGGAAAACCAACAACAGGTCTCGCGGTTTCTGCAAGCTCAGCCCGATGCACGCCTGGTGCCCTACAAGCACATCACATTACAATTAAACCAAGGACAATTACTCCCCGGTACAGAACATGACGGCTTCTTTTACGCTTTACTGCAGAAAGTTTAGGCTGTTCCTTTTACTGCTGGCTTTTTTCAGCTATCAGGCGATTGCCACCCAAAGCAGCCTGTCAATCGACTCCGCAGAGCTGGTCGCTTCCGAGGAGGGCGCTTACTTGCTGGATGCGGATTTTGGCCTCGTCCTCAGCCCAGCATTGGAAGAAGCCGTCAGCAAAGGCATGCCGTTGAACTTCCTGGTGGAGTTCCAGCTTGTCTCGCCCCGCCGCTACTGGTTCGACGATGAGATCGTCAGCCTGACCAGCAAGGTATCCTTGAGCTACCACGCCTTGTCCCGCCAGTATCTGGTGAACCGCGACGGCCACCAGCTCTCTTTCGCCAGCATCCAGGAAGCCAAGGAGGAAATTTCCCACCTGCGCAACTGGCAGGTGATTGACGGCGGCATGCTGAAAAAGGGCGAGAGCTACCAGGCCGGCCTGCGCATGCGTCTGGATCAATCCAAATTGCCGAAGGCGTTGCAGGTGGATACCCTGAGCTCGGAGGACTGGAACATGGCTTCCGAGCGTTTCCGCTGGACACCAGCACTCGGCCAGTAAAACCGACATGAAGTACATCGTCTTTATCAGCGCAGTCTTGGGGGCGGTACTGCTGTACCTGCTTTCTCACGCCAGTACACGCAGCGCTTCGGCAAGCAATTACTACAACCTGCTGCTGGCCTTGAACCTGGCGCTGGCTGTCGCCTTGATCGTCCTGATCGGCATCCAGCTCTGGCGCCTGTACCGCCAGATGCGCAGCAGCATCATGGGCAGCCGGCTGACCCTGCGCCTGATCGGCAGCTTTGCCCTGATGGCGATTATTCCCGGCGTCATCGTGTACGCCGTATCGGTCAATTTCCTCACGCGCTCGATCGAATCATGGTTCAACGTCAAGGTGGAAGCGGCGCTCGAAGGCGGCCTGCGCCTGGGCCAGAGCGCGCTCGACATCATGCTCTCCGACCTCGAGGACAAGGCCGAGACCATGGCCCTGTCGCTGGCATTCCAGCCCAGCAACCTGCACCTGAGCGTACTCAACGACCTACGCGAGAAGAGCGGCGTGCGTGATGCCGTGCTTTTGACCGTGCAAGGCCGCATCCTGGCATTTTCCAGCGGCGACCCGTCCAGCTTCCTGCCCGACCTGCCCAGCATCCCGCAGCTGCGCCAGGGACGCCAGCATGTCTACGGCGTCATTGAACCCATTCTCGGCAAGGGGCTGTATTTACGTGTGCTCGCACCCGTGACCATGAACGACATGGCGGGCGAAACCCGCGTGCTGCAATTGCTGCAACCGGTGCCCAAGTCCCTGTCGGAAACGGCGGAAGCCGTGCAGGATGTCTACGAGGACTACCAGGAGCTTTCCTTCAGCCGCGAGTCGCTCAAGGAAGTGTTCGCGCTGACGCTGACCCTGGTATTGATGCTCGCCATGCTGTCTTCGATCGCGTTCGCGTTTTTGTTGAGCCGCAGGCTCTCCGCCCCGCTGGGCATCCTCGCCGAAGGCACGCGCGCCATTGCCCGCGGCGATTACGGTACGGTATTGCCCGCGCACGGCAAGGACGAGCTCGGCATCCTCGTGCAATCGTTCAACAGCATGACGCGCCAGCTCAACGACGCCACCCAGGCGGCCGACCGCAACCGCGCCCGCCTGGAGGCCGCGCGCGGCTACCTCGAAACCATCCTCGCTCACCTCTCGTCCGGGGTGCTGGTGCTCGGCGAGCACGGGCAGCTACGCACTTTCAACTATGCGGCATCCCACATTCTCGGCGTGCGGCTGACCGAGGAAACCCTCAACCAGCCGCTGGACCTGCTCGCCCACCAGCAGGAAACGCTGGCGAGCTTCGTCAACCGCATCCAGGTCTACTTCAAGGCTGATTCCGCCTCGGAATGGCAGGAGCAAATGGATATCAGCACCAGCCAGGGCAAGCAGGTATTGCTGGTCCGTGGCACACGGTTGCCCGATGGTCCGGATGGCGGTTTTGTCGTCGTATTCGACGACATCACGCAGATGGCCCAGGCCCAGCGCGACGCCGCCTGGGCGGAAGTGGCACGCCGGCTCGCGCATGAAATCAAGAACCCGCTCACGCCGATCCAGCTTTCCGCCGAGCGCATCGAGCACAAGCTGGCGTCCAAGCTGAGCGAGACGGATGCGGAGATGCTGAGCCGGGCGACAGCCACGATCGTCAGCCAGGTCAACGCCATGAAGACCATGGTCAACGAATTCAGCGAATATGCGCGCCTGCCTGCATTGAGCCTCGATACGGTAGACCTCCGGCAATTGATCCAGGATGTGCTGGCCTTGTACGAGGCCGGCTCCATCCAGATCAAAGTGGATATCCCGCCGGAGCTGCCCAAAGTGCACGGCGATGCGACCATGCTGCGCCAGGTTTTGCACAATTTGCTGCAGAATGCGCAGGACGCGTTGGAACAGCATCCGCAGCCTGAGATCGTCATTTCATGCAGCCTGGCCGATGAGCGCGTCAAGCTATGCGTCAAGGACAACGGCGCCGGCTTCCCGCTGGAGATACTCTCCCATGCGTTTGAACCCTACATGACCACCAAGCGGCATGGAACCGGCCTCGGGCTCGCCATCGTCAAGAAGATCATCGAAGAACACAAAGGCAGTATCAAGGTGGAAAACCTGGAACCTGACGGTGCGATCGTCACCGTCGCCATACCAATAGCGGAGCGCAAGCAATGACGGCAAGGCAAGTGCTAGTCGTGGATGACGAAATCGGCATCCGCGAATTGTTAAGGGATATTTTGCAGGACGAAGGCTATCAGGTACGCCTTGCGGAAAACGCGGCCGAGGCCCGCACCTGGCGCCAGCAGGCCCGGCCGGATCTGGTGCTTCTGGATATCTGGATGCCGGACTGCGACGGCATCACACTGCTCAAGGAGTGGGGCAACGGCGGCCTGCTGACCATGCCCGTCGTCATGATGTCCGGGCACGGCACCATCGACACCGCGGTCGAGGCCACCCGCATCGGCGCTTTCGACTTCCTGGAAAAGCCGATCGCGCTGCAAAAACTGCTCAAGACCGTCAATGCCGCGCTCAAGCACGGCGAACAGCTGCCGCGCTCCGACATGAACCTGCTCAACCTGGGCAAAAGCCCGGTCATCTCGGAACTGCGCCAGCGCCTGGAACAAGTCGCCAACCTGAGATCAGCCTTGCTGCTGATCGGGGCCAAGGGCAGCGGCCTGGAGCTCTGTGCCCGCTTCCTGCACCAGCCGGGCTCGCCGTGGCTGGAGCTCAACGAAACCGAACGCCTGGCCTCGGCCCCGCTGGAACTGCTGGAGCATACCAGCGACGGCCTGATATTCATCCCTGAGGTGGCCGAACTGAACAAGACCGAGCAAAAGGGCCTGCTGCTCCTGCTCTCCAAGGCGGAAAAATACGACGTGCGCGTGGTCTGCGGCACCGCGCGCGCCTTGCCGCAGCTGGTGCAGGAAGGCGCGTTCGACAGCAACCTTCTGCAAGCGCTCTCCATCGCCACTGTCAGCGTGCCGGCCCTGGAGGACCATCGTGAGGACATCCCCGACCTGGCGCGCTCCATGGTCACGCTCATGGTGGAAACCGGCGAAGCGGCCTACCGCGAGTTCGATATTGCGGCGCTCAATGCGCTGCGCAATGCGGATTGGCCGGGCAACCTTGCCCAACTGGACAGCGTGATCCGCAACCTCGTGCAAACCTCGCTGGGAGAGAAAATCACCCTGGCGGACGTCAACCGGGTAGTGGGACAGTTTGCGCAGATGCACCAGGAAAGCTCCGGCAACGCTGCTGCCACATCCCTCGCCATCGACCTGGATCAACCGCTAAGGGAGGCACGCGACGATTTCGAGCGCCTGTACTTCGAGCACCATATCGCCAAGGCCGGGAGCAACATGAGCAAGGTGGCGGAGAATGTGCAGCTCGAGCGCACCCACCTATACCGCAAACTCAAGCAGCTCGGGGTCAAGACCAAGTAACGCTACCGGCGTTGCGCCCTCGCATCGTAAAGGCAGATGCCGAACGCCGCCGACAGCATGAGTACGGGAACCAGCAGGGCAAGGTTGTCCATGCTCAACGTGCAGATCCCGCCAAGCACCGCCCCCAGCAGGAAGCAAAGGCATACCAGGCCAAACACGCGCGCCTCGTGCAAGGCGGCTCGGTCCATCTTGTGCGTGATGCCCTTGAACAGGCTTTCTATGCTGCGCCGCAAGTTACCCGTCGTCATCACCGAGTTGTAAGGCGAGCTGCCGATATGGGTGAAGCTGGAGTTCTGCATGGCCGCCACCAAGGCAATGCCCGGCACCAGCCAAGCGTCAGGGAAATCCATAGGCAGCTGGCTGCCTATTCCCAGCATCACGATTTCCAAGGCAAGGCATATCAAGGCCGGGCTCACGATCTTTTCCCTCACCCTGGGCAAGCGCAGGCAATTCGCCAGAAACACCCCGGTAATGAATGCCAGCAGCGGCGGTACGTGGCGCAACGCCTGAGTCCAATCCTGGGCCGCCACCGCGATTCCCATGAGGACGATATTGCCGGTCATGGCGTTGGCGAACACCTGGCCGTGGCCGACAAAAGTGAAGGCATCCAGGAAACCGCCGGACAGCGTGAGCAAGGCGGCAACGCGCAAGGAATTGTCTGCAGGCAATGAGGTAGGAAGCGGCATTCCGCAAGGAAAACATAAAACCTGCCTGCCCTGCAATGGCTGAGCATGCTCGTCTCACCCATTACAGGACAAGGAAATGGCGAATATCAGGCTTTTTCGCTTCCGACTGCGCGATACAGCAAGGCGCCAATCACGCCGCCGACGATAGGCGCTACCCAGAACAGCCAAAGCTGGTCGACAGCCCAGCCGCCTGCATAGACTGCCACGCCGGTGCTGCGAGCCGGGTTCACGGAAGTATTGGTCACCGGGATGCTGACCAGGTGGATCAGGGTCAAGGTCAGGCCGATCGCGATCGGAGCCAGGAATGTTGGCGCACGCTGGTCGGTCGCCCCCATGATGATGAAGAGGAAAAATGCAGTCAGTACCACCTCGGCCACCAATGCGGCCGTGAGTGCATACCCGCCTGGGGAATGCTCGCCGTAGCCGTTGGAGGCGAACCCTGCGGTGACATCGAACCCGGCCTTCCCGCTGGCAATGAGATACAGCACCCCGCCTGCGGCAATCGCGCCCAGGACCTGCGCAATGATGTAAGGCAGCAGCTGGCTACCTGCAAAACGGCCACCCGCCCACAAGCCAACCGACACCGCGGGATTGAGGTGGCAGCCGGAAATATGGCCGATGGCGAATGCCATGGTCAGTACAGTTAAACCGAATGCCAGCGACACGCCATGCAGGCCGATGCCGACTTCGGGAAATGCCGCAGCCAATACGGCGCTGCCGCATCCTCCCAATACCAACCAGAATGTTCCCAGGAATTCCGCACTATAACGATTCATTATTTGATCCTCCTTAAATAAGCTGTCATGGCTGCCCCTCGATGAAAGAGCCGGCCAGCGCCAGTATAGGAGGTTTATTGCCGCGAAAATGACGTCAAAACGTCAACAATTGTCAGCAATTACATGAATCGTTAGTTTCAGGGATTGTGCTTGCAGCGATCGATAATATCGCCCGCATTACCGTGATCGTCGGCAAACAAGGTGGCTTCTTCGCCCTTGCTCCACCATTCGAGGGCCGCATTGCGGTAACGCGCGCCGCTCGCGGAGATAGCCTGTTCCAGCGTGTGGGTTTCACCCTGATATTGCAGCACGGCCTTGTCCTGCTCATAAGTCACCTGCGCCACACCGCCGCTCTCGCATTGGTAAAGCCACACTTGGGGCTTGCCGCCGGAATGGCAGGCTGCCAGCAGCAAACAGCACCACAGCATCAGGGAAGCACGCAACATCTTGAACCCTCCTTTACACGTCTTATCAGATTTTGCCTTCAATCGAAAAACCAAACAGGTCGCCGCAGACGGTGCCGATGCACGGCAAGGCTACCCAACGCCGTTATACGTTTGTAGCCAACGGGGCCCATTACAACCGGTCGAACACCGAGCCTATATCCGGGCTGAACAAACGGTTGTACAAGCGGGCGGCGTAGACATCGGTCATGCTGGCGATATAGTCGCAGATCACCCTCCGCGGTTCCGGGCTATCGCGCAACTGCGCCAGATGGGCAGCCGGCAACAGCCGCTCGGGATTTTCCAGCAATGTGGAGAACAGGCGCACGATCATCTGCTGCCCCTTGAACTCCAGGGCCTGGATTTGCGGCCGGCGGATGACTTCATCGAAGACGAACTTCTTGAGGATATCGAGCAATGCGCGGGCTTCCGGCTGCATTTCCGCCTGCAAGCGCAACAACGGGGAAACGAAGTCCTCCTGCTCGCGGACCGTGATGTTGCCGATGAAATAGCCGACCAGCTTGCTGATAGCATGCTTGCGGTCGCGGTCGCTGCCGGAGAACAGCTTGTTGTTGTAGAAATCGGCCTGCTCATGCAAAGGGCAGCCGGGCAAGGCTTGCGCCTGCGTCATCACCAGCGCCTTCCATTGCCTTTCGGTGACCAGCTCCAGCGCCAGCGCGTCTTCCAGGTCGTGCACGCCATAGGCGATGTCGTCCGCAAGCTCCATGATCGAAGTATCGAAACCCTTGTACAACGACTTGGCATGCTTGCCCGCCACCGGCCGGGTTTCTCGGAAACGCGCGCGGTCCGCCTCGGGCAGCGGCGCAAGTATCCAGTCCAAGATATCCACCTCTTCATCGTGGATGCACTTGGGCGGCCTGGCGTACTCGATGTTGGAAGAAGCGCCCTGCGCCGCCGAGCCGTAATTCGCCGCCTCGCTGTGCAGCACCGGGTATTTCAGCAAGCCCAGCATAGTGCGACGCGTCAGGTCCAGTCCGTACTCGGGCGAGTACTCGCCCAACCTGCCGATAATGCGCAGGGTCTGCCCGTTGCCCTCGAAACCGCCGTGTCCATGCATGAAGGCGTTCAAGGCCACTTCGCCGCCATGCCCGAACGGCGGATGCCCGAGATCGTGGCCCAGGCAAATGGCCTCGATCAGGCTCAGGGAAGGAATCCAGGCGCTGTATTCCGCATTGCCTTTGTATTGCTGGCGCAATTGCTCGCATATGCCCGAGCCGATCTGCGCGACCTCGAGGGAGTGCGTCAGCCGCGTGCGGTAGAAATCGCTGTCGCCAATGCTGAAAATCTGCGTCTTGGATTGCAGCCTGCGGAACGAGGCTGAGTGGATAATGCGCGCGCGGTCGCGCTGGTATTCCCCGTCGACCTCATCCGAGTTGAAAGGCTGCCCGGTATAGCCCGCGGCATAGCGCCGCCGGTCTACCCAGTCCTTCATGGTCTTGTCTTGGTTATTCTGCATGGCGTGATATTGCCATGAAAGCGCTAGGGGACGACACCCGGCCAGCAAGTTTTATACGGTTTTGCCTGCAAACGTGGCGCAAGACGGGTTGCCGCAGACAGTGCTGATGCACGGCACGGGGACGCAGCGATACGTTGAAGATAAAATCGTATCAATGGCTGGCAGCTCGCACCGCGCGGAACATCGCGCACTGGCGGAAGATTTCCATGCTCAGGGGCACATCGCGCTTTTTCGCCAGCCGCAGCGCAAGGCGCAGCAGCATCTTGATATCGCGTGGCGCAATGCCGGGGAAAGTGTCCACCAGCGCGGCGACCAGCGCTTCGTCCATCTCTGCCTGGTATTGCGCTGCCATCACGCGCCAGATGGCGGCGCTGTCCTCGGGCCCGGGTACCGCGTAATCAATGATCGCGGCACAGCGTGAAATGATGGCGTCGTCGATGTCGTCCGGCCGGTTGGTGGTCATGAACAGCAGGCCGTCGAAATACTCCAGCGTGCGCAAGAACTCGGCCACGATGGCGTTCTGCTCGATATTGGAGGCGCGCTGCATGCCGAAGATATCGGCCTCGTCCAGCAGCAGCACGCAATTCCAGCGCTTGGCCTGCATGAATATCTTCTGCAGGTTCTTGTTGATCTGTTCCGGCACCGTACCCAGGTTGCCGGAGTGGATGGCGTACAGCGGCCGTTCGATCAACTCGGCATACACTTCAGCCGTCAGGGTCTTGCCCACCCCCGCCCGCCCCTTGCACAGGATGACGTTGCCCGCACTCTTGCCCTCGATCAGGTCGTCCACCAGCACGTCGACATCCGTAGTGAGCACGTCCAGCAGTTCGCGGTGGGTTTGCGGCAGCACCAGTTTGTGCCGCAGGCTCTTATCATAAACATAAGGCTGCAAATGATCGCTGTGCGCCCATAAAAATTCATGGGTCTTGAGGTCGAATACGCGCGTCAGCGGGTGTTCGGGCATGACGGCATGGCCATGCGCGCTGCCTGGTACGACGGTGATCTCGGATTCGGCATGATGCGTGAACGCGGCGTAGTCGCCGGCTTCCAGGTCGTGGATCACCCGGTGCCCGTCTAGCAGCTGGCCGCGGCGGCGGTAATTGTTCTCCTCGTAGCAATAGGCCGCGCCGCTCAGGCGGAACTGCCGCGCGAACGCATGCTGGACGACCTCGCGGTGCCGGGCCAGAGCAGCCGTATGTGCGGCCTTCATTTCCGGCGTTTCGTGGTACAGGCCGCGCGCAGCGAGCACGTCGCCGATCCGGTGCCCGAGGACATCCTGGGGCAGGAAGGCATGCGCCATCACCTGCGGACCGTACTTGGCCTTGTAGCTGTCCTCGTTGGAATAGCCGTAGGCCTGCGTATGCAGCATCACCGAAGGGCTGGAGCGGCCGGGAATACCCGGCGTGGCGCTGATACGGGTCAGCAGCTCGGGGTAAAGCCGGCCGTCGTCCCCGGCGGCATATAGCCAGCCGTCGACCAGGCCCTGGCGGAAGAACGCAAGCAACTGGGCAGGAAAAGCCTCGAAATCCTCCACTGCTGCCGCAGCCTGTCCTTCCCTTGCCGCGAGCAGGGAGCCTGCAATCAAGGCGGTAGCGGTTTCGCCCAGCGCGTGCGCGGCGGCTACGATATCCTGCAATGCAGGCCGGTCGAGCACGGCGGTATTGATGCTGTGAAGGCGCGTGCTGTCAGCAGCAGCCTGGGCGCGGTATTCGCGCAGCAATTCGCTTTTCGTGGCATGCAATAGCTGGGTGCTGATGATCAATGGCATCGCTCGGCTCTTCTAGCAAAGATAGGGAAAAACCGCATATTGCCATGAAACCGCAAGGCGCCACAGCCTGCAGCACCACGAGCCTGTTCAAAGAGCCGCGAACAAACTACGTCGTTGTTGCCCGGCCTTGTCTTACTGCTTGTATTGCCCGCGGCAGGGCGCCTTGCCAGAATCGCTGCGCCGAATTTTTGTCAGCGCTGCTAATCGCGCGTCGGGGCGATGCGGAAAGTGCGGACGATGTCCATGCCTTGCAGCGCGTGCGCCAGCACGGAAATATTGTCCTGGTCGGACGTGCGCAGGATCATGCTGTATTCCAGCAATTTGCCGTCATGCGAGATGGCGTAGCTCATATTGGCGATGGTGAAACCCTTGTCCGTGATGAACTGCCGCAGCTCGCTCTCGGGCATCGGTTTGTAACGATCGAACGAAATTTGGTAATGCGCATAATAGTGGGACGGCAGGCGCACCTCTATCCAGCGGAACAGGGACAGCGTGCCCAGCGTCATCAAGGTAGCGAGGACGGCGGGGAAGTAAAAGCCGATGCCGAACATGATGCCGATCGCCGCCGTGATCCAGATCGAGGCCGCCGTGGTCAGGCCGCGCACGGTGAAGCCTTCCTTGAAGATCACCCCGGCCCCGAGGAAACCGATGCCGGTCATGATGCCTTGCGCCATGCGGGAAGGGTCCGCCTTGATCGTATCCTCTGGCACGCCGGGCAGCAGTTGCCACTGATACAGCGTCAGCAGCATGAGCAGGCTGGAAGACAGGCAAACCAGCGTATGCGTACGGAAACCGGCGGGACGGCCATGAAAACTGCGCTCCAGCCCGATAATGCCGCCAGCCGCGATGGCGCTCACAAGATGGATGGTAATCAGGAAATAATCATGCATGCGCAACCTCGCCAGATCTGCCCGCTGTCATCAGGATAAAGCGACCATGATAAAGGAAAGACCGCACTGATGTACCATGCGCGGCTTTTTACGGACAACAGCCCGAACGGGCTTGCGAGTGGCCAGGGCTGGCAACGCTAGAACGGAGGCTGTTCCAAACGCCAACCATGGCGGGAATAGACATCCATCAATGCCTGCCCGTTATCGTTGTAGTGAATCTCGGTGCCCGCCGGCACGGCGAGCGTCTCCAGCAATGTACGCAATATGGGGCGCACCATGCCAATATCATGCGTCGTGATATCGACACGCTGGTGCAACACGTGCTGCGAGCCATCCTGCTCCGCATCGCTGAACGACTGCCCCCAGCCTATCACGGTGCCTGCCTCGGCTTCCAGCAGCAGCCGGGCAAGCTCGTTTTCCCGCTGGTGGAAAGGGTCCTGCCGCGCATGGGGCTTGACCGGGATCTTGACGTAGACAAACAAGCTCTGCGGACTTTTGTTGAATAAGGTTTCCCGTTTTACCTCGCCTTGGTGGCTTGTGATGCTCATATCAGTCGCCTTTTTTGTCATGTGGGTTTTTAACGGTTATCCCATTAACCACGTTGACATCATGGCGTCACAGGGCTGTGCTCGAAACGGACTCCTACACGCGATTGCGGCTTGCACCGATACGCATGACTGCTCAGCGGCGTAGGATGGAGCGATCTATCCGGATAGGAGCATCATCATGTCCAAACACAAGCCATTGCAAGAACAAGTCATTGTCGTCACCGGCGCTTCCAGCGGCATCGGCCTGTGCACAACCATCATGGCATCGGCGCTCGGCGCGACCGTGGTATTGGTCGCACGCAGCGAGGAAACCTTGACGCAGCTCACCCAGGAAATCAATGCCAGCGGCGGCGAGGCGCTCTATGTCGCGGCCGACGTTTCGGAGCGGTCCGAGGTCAACAGGGTGGTCGACCAGGTGCTGGCCCGCTACGGCCGCATCGACACCTGGGTCAACGATGCAGGCGTCTCCATTTACGGCCGGCTGGACGAAGTGGACGAGGAAGACAGCCGGCGCCTTTTCGACATCAACTTCTGGGGTGTGGTGAACGGCTCGCTCGCGGCATTGCCGCACTTGCGCCATAGCGGCGGCGTGCTGATCAATGTCGGCAGCGAAGTGTCCGAGAGCATGATACCGCTGCAAGGCATGTATACCGCCTCCAAGCATGCGGTCAAAGGGTTCACCGACGCTTTGCGCGTGGAAATCGAGGATGTGGACGAAAGCCCGGTCTCCATCACATTGATCGAGCCTACCGCGGTAGACACGCCCTATCCGGAACACGCGAAAAACTACATGTCGCGCGAGCCCAAGCTGCCGGATCCCATGATAGACCCGCAACTGGTGGCGGAAGCCATCCTGCATGCGGCGCAGGAAGGCGGGCGCAACATCAGGGTAGGCTTGATGGCGAGCTTCAATATTTCACTGAGCAAGCTCATGCCGGCATTGGCGGAAAAGCTGTCCGCACGCCTGGTGGTCAAGCAGCAACATGCCATTCCGCCGCAAAACCCCCAAGGCACCTTGTATAAAGCCGGAGGTAGCGGCCATATTCACGGCAGCACAAGACACTAGGAGGCGTTAGGCCTGTTTCCAGGAAGCCTCAGCCATGCCATTGCTGGGCATATTCCTGCCATGATACGCGGGCTGCGTTGGCTTTCGTTACGTTGCTAGGCGTGCCCAGGTTCAACAGGCCGATGATCCGGTCTTGCGCCCCGAACCCCATGACCTTGTGCAGCAATGCCGCCAGCGGCTCGGGCGTGCTGCTCCAGAAGCCGCTGTAGCCCAGCAGATGGGCGGCATTGAGCATGCTCATGACAGCGGCCCCGGCCGCCAGCAATTGCTCAAACTCCGGCGCCTTGGGGTGCGGCGTGATGCGTGCGGCGAGCACGATCACCACTGGCGCCGTCGTCAGCTTCAGCGTGTATTTTCCCTGCAACGCCTGTACCTGCTCGGTTTGCGCGTCCGGGTGCTGCAACACCCTCTGCAGCAGCGCCTGCCTGTCCCCTGCTTGCACCACCTTGAAATGCCAGGGGCGCAATCCGGCATGGTCCGGCGCAACGGCCGCAGCCTGCAGGATGGCCTCCAGTTCTGCCGGCGCAGGTGCCGGTTCGCTCAACGGCCAGGCAGAGCGCCGGGCCAGAATGGCTTCTAAAGTTTGTTCATGTATAGAACGCATATCTTCCTCAAAATGCACAACGTCTTCAGCCCAGTATTACGCTCGCTGCCTCGCACGCTCACCAAAGCACGGCATGTTCACTGAAGCCCGGACGGTTAAATATCGAAATTCTCCTTCTTCAGCCTTGCGCGGATACGCTGCTCGATTTCCGGCTGCAGCGACGCTCCCCATTTCTGCCCTACCTGCATGCTTTCCTTGATCAGGGTGGGCATGATGCGTACCGTCTTCTTTCCCAGATCCGTTTTATAGAACGCTATCATCTGCTTCATTTCCTCATGGGAGAAATGGCGGTGATAAAGCACCACGACTGCCCGCTTGAAGTCTTCGGCATGCGCTTCCAGCACCTCGTCCACAATCGGCACGATAGTCGTCAGCAGTTCGTCGGGAACTGCCGGGTTCGCCTGCTTGACCAGCCGCCCGTATTCCGCAGTCACCAATGCCGACATTTGCCTGCTGAGGGCCATCGTGCCGGTAATATCGATCAACTCCTCGATATCCGCCGTTTTCTCGGCAGTCAACGCATCCGCGCTTTCATCCTCCGCCCACGCGTGCAGGCTGAACAAGAGCATGGCGCACAGCATCCATCTTTTCATTTTGAAACTCCCCTTTTTCGAATATTCCAGACATCGACACATTATTTTTATCAAGCATTGGCCCGCGGGCGGAATTGCCATCTCAACATGCAAGCTGCAGCACTACCGGCGTATGGTCTGAAGGGCGCTCCAGCTTGCGCGGCCCCTTGTCTATCCAGCAACGCAGGCACTCGCTTTTGAGCGCATCACTGACCAGGATATGGTCGATGCGCAGCCCGAGGTTGCGGCGGAAGCCCGCCATGCGGTAATCCCACCAGCTGAAGCTGGCCGGCTCCTGCTCGAACAGGCGAAAACCGTCATGCAGGCCCAGCGCTGCTATGGCGCGGAACGCCGCGCGTTCGGGCTCGCTCACCAGTACCTGGCCCACCCATGCCGCCGGGTCATGCACGTCGAGGTCTTCCGGGGCAATGTTGTAGTCGCCCAACAAGGCCAGTTTCGGGTGCGCGGCGAGTTCAGCCTGGAGATAGGCCGTGAGCGCCTCCAACCATCCCAGCTTGTATTGGTATTTGTCCGACTCCAGGCTCTGCCCGTTTGGGATGTAAGCGCATACTATCCTGATGCCGTTGATGGTGGCGGTCAACAACCGCTTTTGCTCGTCATTCAGCCCCGGGATGCCGAACGTCACGTCCTCGATCGCGTGCGGGCTGAGGATCGCCACGCCGTTATAGGTTTTCTGACCGCTATGCACGGCGTTGTAGCCTGCTTCCTTCAATGCGTCATAGGGAAACTTGCTGTCCTCCTGCTTGGTTTCCTGCAGGCAGAGCACGTCCGGTTTTTCAGCGGCAATCCAGTCCAGCACGTGCGGCAGACGGACATTGAGGGAATTCACATTCCAGGTGGCGAGTTTCATAAAGCAATGTGTCGGAGCAATTGGTCAATCCTTGAGTGTATCACTGCTGGGGGATTATCTTGCGACGTAGGCCTGGTATTCCTGAGAGCTACCCTCAATATCCAGACGCAGGATGCGGCGGATCTCGAGGATGGCCTGCGGCGTCTCCTGCACGCTATGCCAGGAGGGGATCACCAGTTCCGATTGCGCGCCAGCCAGGTGGGCGCTGGCATAAGGCACCACGCCGTCGTCGGAATCGTCCAATGCAAGCTTGGGCGTGTAGTTGCCGATGATGGAATGGTAAGGGACGGCCGGCGACACCGGCATGCTGGATGCCAGCCGGACGAAGGTGTCGCGGTCGCTCAAGTTATTGATGCTGTTGGGAATGCGCACGGTCTTACCGCCGCCTGCACTGCCGCCGCTTTCATTTGCAGGGTTGACGATCAGCACGTCGCTGAAGCGCCGCGCCATATTGACCGGCAGCGATATCAGGTTGGAAAGCCAGCGGGAAAGGTTGTTTTCCGCAAACGGGGTTCCCCGGTGCGGGGCGGCCACGAAGATGGCGCGCTTGACCTGCGGTACCGGCTCGAACTTGAGATAAGGCCCCAGCCTCTCCTGTGCCCGCTCCAGCCTCTGCCCTTGCAACGGATAATTGGCAAGAAGGGAATCCCACAGCTCCTCGCCGGAAGACGAGATCATGAGGCGCGAAAGCACGCCGCCCATGGAATGCCCGACGACCACAATATGATTGGATGCCAGCGAGGTCCCGCCCGGGTCCAGCGTTTGCAGCGCAGTCTGCAACGCGGCGCGGATATGGAAGTTGTTGTAGGCCAGCGGGGCATTGGTGGGATAGTAAACTTGCCATATCTGGTAATGCTGGCGCAGCTCCTCGTCGCCCAATACTTCGTTGGCCACATTGATCCACGCTTCCGGGCTGCTCGCGAGGCCATGCAGCATCAGGATGATACGGCGGTTGGGATCGAACGGCTGCATCAGGTAGATATGCGCGTCGTCAAGGCCCGCGGCACGGCCGAACAAGGTGTTGATCGCCTGCGCAGCGAAGCCGGAACGCGCCAGCCACAATCCGTACCCGGAGGTGAAATTGGCAGCCAGCGGCACCTCGATGTTACCCACGCGGATACTAGCTTGGCGGTAAGGGTCATAGCCAACGACCTCCACCTGCTGCGTATCGAGGATTTCATTGAGCGACTCGCCCTTGAACAGGAGAACAACGGAAATAGCCGGATAGGAAGTCTCGCTGAATGGCGCGCTATCTCCCCTGCCCACGATGGGAGGTTTAGTCACCGCAACCAGTTCGGCCCCAAGGCCGTCGCGACGGTACATATTGCGCAGGCCGGTAAAGGTCAGCGAGGAGGCGGGAACGATTTCTTCCGGCTCCGGCTGCCCCTCTGGCAAACGGACATTTTCCAGACGGGTCTGCAATTGCCAGTTCCCCACGGACTGCAACGGCTGCTGCTCCTGGCCGCCATGCTGGTGCATCCTGAACAGCAGGGTCACCACCTGCTGGACGGCGAAATTATAGTAGTCCCGCACTTGGGTCTGCCTGTCTTCAAAAGCCCGCTCGCTGGGCTGGCGGCTGGTATGGAACAGGTAGGCATAGGCATAACGCGCGCTTTGCAGATAGGCATCCAGCGTGGCGTACCCGTTGCTCAATGCTTGATCGGCTTTTTCGCCATCCAGCGCGGTCTTCAACCAGAGTTCGGATAATGTCGCCAGGCGCCGCTCGTCGCGCAGGCCTTGCGAGCTGGCAATCGCCTGCTTGCAGTCCGTGGCGCTGGCCAGGCAACTGGACGCATCCAGCCCGACCACGCGCAGATTTTCATCAGTCGTATGGCTCAAGCGGCCCGTGGTCAGCACATCGCCCCGGCGCTGGTTGAGATAGTCCTTCACCTGTATCGAAGAGACCTTGACGCCCGCACACCCCGGCAACACAAGCACCGCTACGAATACGGCAAGCAACAGCCGGAAGGAGAGAAAAGATGATAAACGCATATCTGGCGGCTTACTCATGCATATTGCCGCGGATCAAGCGGGAGAAATCGGGATCCCGGTCTGCCGCCTTGGCCCTGTCGGTGACTCTTCCGTTGCGGCGCAGCGCCTCCAGGGAGAAGCGCTTATCCAGGCCGCCGATGCCGTACAGGTATTCAGGCAGATAGCCGGACAGCAACAGGCGGTAGTCCATGGGCAATCCCGGGATGATCTTGCGCACCATTTCATAGACCACCGTGGTGCAGTTGGCGGTCACCGTGTGGTAGAAACGCGGCTTGGCCGCCAGCTGGTTCGCCTCGTCGGCATAGGCCAGGAAGAGCTCGCGCATGGCGTCCTGCGGCATGTCGATGCGGTAGAGGTATACGTCCTCGCCGCGGATATTGGTGCGCACACGCACGATGTCGCGCTCGTCGGCCACGATCAGGCTGGTCTCGAACTCCTTGAAGAAGCCGCCGATTTCGGAAAAGGCTTCATGGCGCTCCTTGCGGATTTCCACCGAGAACACCAGTTGGCGGCCGTCGGTGAACCCGAACGACACCAGGGTGTGGGCGATCGCCGGGCCGCTCCAGTAGGAAAGCAGCATATCCACGCTGCGGAGCTGGCCGAGGTCGTACTGGCGCTGTTCCCAGCGCGGGGTGTAGTCGGTCTCGCTGCGCCAGTCGAAATTGCGCACCTGGCTGAACGTGACGAGGTCGCCATGGCGGACGGCGGTCGTGGTCTCGGCGACATCGTCGGCCCACTCGCGCGTATTGGAAGGCTTGAGGCCCAGCCACCAGCCCAGCAGCAAGACAAACATCACCATATAAAGCAGGCTGCCGCGCAGGACGCCATGTCGCCGCCCCACGAACACGCTCAATCCGGCAACGCCCAGCCATCCCGCAACCGCCAGCGCTTTCAACGCCGGGAAAGGAAACTGGTAAAAAAGGGCAAACGCGCCCCAGCCGGCGCTCAGCACAAACGCTGCGCTTAACAGGAGGCAGTTGAAAACGTGCAAACAGCGGCGTATGAAAAAATTCATGGAAAATCAGCTACAGTGCCGCAATCGCATCCAGCCCGGCCAGGATGAAGCGCTTGATATGCTGGTGCAATGGCGCCGCCTCGCACGAGACGGGGGCAACGCAATGTTCCAGCACGCGCGGGTCCGTCATATAGGGGAACGAGCACAAGGAAAACATGCTCAGCAGGCAACGGTCCACCACGGCGGAATCGGCCGGCGCTCCCACGATCTCGCCCAAGATCTGCTTGACGATGCCGGTCTTGGGAGAAGTATCCAGCCTGAGGAAATCGATAAACTCGGACGAAGGCGAAGTCAGCTCGCGGAAAAACAGCCGTATCTGCCAATCTTGCGAGGCCTGCGCCACCAGCACCATATCCAGTATCCGCTCCAGCTTATCCCTGGCCGGGCGCTGGCTGGCTGCAATCGCCTCCAGCATTTCCATGCGCAGAATGTACTGCGTCACGTCAGTCAGTATTTCATGATATAGGCCCGCCTTGCTGCCGAAATGGTAGTTCACCGAGCCCACGGTGGCATTGGCGCGCTCGCAGATTTCCTTGCTCGTGGTGTCGCTGTAGCCGCGCTCGGCGAAAATCTCGCCCGCGGACTGCAAAAGCAGCTTGCGCGTGGCAAGTCCGTCGGAGCGGATTTCACGGCCCGCTAACGGTTGGCTTAATTGGGAAGAAGCATTCATGTTGTGCCCGATTAATGGTTGGCCGCTGCAATGAACCAACATGCAGCCCGGCAAAAACAGTTTCAATTGTAATTGAAACTAGAGTAAAGTAACCATTGTTGAGTTTAGAAATTACTTGTATCAGGGTAGGCAAAAGCTTTCTTGCCCAGGCTAGCGAGATACGACAACAATGAAAACACCCACCTCTTTGCCGCAACCACGGAGCAGGCATCAGCACTGGCAGCTCGCAATTGCCGCCTTATGCCTCGCGCTCGCGGGCTGCAAATCCATGGCGCCCGATTATGAACGGCCGGCCGCGCCGGTTGCGGAACATTTCCCCCAGGCCGGCGCCGACACGGGCACCGATGCAGCCAGCCTGGCCTGGCAGGACTATTTCGCCGACGCCACCTTGCAAGGCCTGATCGGCGACGCGCTAGCGAACAACCGCGACCTGCGCAGCGCGATTCAGCGCGTTGAAGGCGCGCGGGCGCTGTATGGCGTGCAACGGGCAGACTTGTTCCCCGGCCTCAACGCCCAGGGCAGCTTCGCCCGCTCGCGCACGCCGGAGGACATGAGCCTGATCGGGCGACCCATGGTCCTGAGCGAATACCGCGCCGGGTTCGGCATCAGCAACTGGGAGCTGGATTTCTGGGGACGCATCCGCAGCCTCAGGGATGCCGCGCTCGAAACCTTCCTCGCCGCCGAATCTTCGCAACGTGCTTCCGCCATCTCGCTGGTGGCGCAGGTGGCGAACAGCTACCTCAACCTGCGCGAGCTGGACCAGCGCATCCTGATTGCCGAGAAAACCATAGAAAGCCGCCAGGAATCGGTACGGATTTTCCAGCGCAGGTTCGATGTCGGCTCCACCTCCAAGCTCGACCTGAAGCAAGTGCAGGCGCTGCTCGCCCAGGCGCAGACACTGCTCTACCAATTGCAGCAATCCCGCGCCACCGAGCTCAACGCGCTCACCTTGCTGGTGGGCAAGCCCGTCGAGCTGGCCCCGGCCGGCCACGCCTTCTCCGAGACGAAAATGCTGCACCAGCTCAAGCCGGGACTGGCATCTGAAGTGCTGACGCAACGCCCGGACATCATCGCCGCGGAACACCTTCTCAAGTCGGCCAACGCCAATATAGGCGCGGCGCGCGCGGCGTTCTTCCCGCGCGTCACGCTGACCACCTCGCTCGGCACCGCCAGCCGCGAGTTGAATGGACTGTTCGACGCGGGCAGCCACGCCTGGAGCTTCGCCCCCAGCGTTTCACTGCCGATTTTCGACGGCTGGCGCAACCGCTCCAACCTCGAGTTCGCCGAAGTCAGGCGCGACCTGGCCGTGACCAGCTACGAGCAAACCATCCAGACCGCATTCCGCGAGGTGGCGGACGCCCTGGCCGCCCAGCACGGCATACGGCAGCAACTGGTCAGCCAGCAGGAGATGCTGGATGCCCAGGCGGAACGCGCCCGCCTCGCCAAGCTGCGCTACGACCATGGCGCCACCTCGTATTTCGAAGTGCTGGACGCCGAGCGCAGCCTGCTGGACGTTGAACAGCAACTGGTGCAAATGCAGCGCGCCCTCTTCTCCAGCCAGGTCAGCCTGTATGCCGCGCTGGGCGGCGGGTCGCAATCCATTGCCGCATCCTCGCCGCCAATCATGCCCATCAGCCGGCAGCCCGCCAATTGAACGGATCACGCCATATGAACCCAACAATCAAGAAATTCGCCCCGCTCGTGATCATTGCCGCATTGGCCGCCGGCGGCTTTTATGCCTGGCAGGCCATGAACGGCAATAACAACACCGAAGGCCTCGCCAGCGGCAACGGACGGATAGAAGCCATAGAAATCGATGTCGCTACCAAGCTGGCAGGCCGCGTCGACGAGATCCTGGTCAACGAGGGCGATTTCGTCGAGAAGGGGCAACCGCTTGCCAACATGCAAGTGCAAGTACTGGATGCGCAGCGCGATGAAGCGCGCGCGCAGCACCAGCAGGCGCTCAACAGCGTAGTGGCCGCTCAGGCGCAGGTCGCCCTGCGCGAAAGTGACAAGCGCGCCACGCAAGCGCTGGTGACACAGCGCGAGAGCGAGCTAGACGCCGCCCAGCGCCGCCTGGCGCGTTCCGAGACGCTCTCGGCCGAAGGCGCTTCCTCCATCCAGGAACTGGACGACGACCGCGCCAGGGTGCGCAGCGCACAGGCCGCCGTCGAGGCCGCCAAGGCGCAAGTCGCCGCATCGCAGGCCGCCATCGATGCGGCCAAGGCGCAGGTGATAGGCGCCAGCTCGACCGTGGCGGCGGCGGAAGCCACCATCGCCCGCATCGAGGCCGACATTACCGACAGCCAGCTCACCTCGCCCCGCGCCGGCCGCGTGCAGTATCGCGTGGCGCAGCCGGGCGAAGTGCTTGCCGGCGGCGGCAAGGTGCTCAACCTGGTCGACCTCTCTGACGTCTACATGACCTTCTTCCTGCCCGAAGCCGCCGCAGGCAAGCTGGCGATGGGCGCGGAGGCGCGCATCATCCTCGATGCCGCGCCGCAGTACGTCATCCCTGCCACGATTTCCTTTGTCGCCAGCACCGCGCAATTCACGCCCAAGACGGTGGAAACCGAGAGCGAGCGGCAAAAGCTGATGTTCCGCGTCAAGGCGCAGATAGACCGCGAGCTGTTGCAGAAACACCTGAAACTGGTCAAGACCGGCCTGCCCGGCGTGGCCTGGGTCAAGGTGGACAACCAGGCAGAATGGCCGGCTGAACTGGCGGTGAAAGTACCAGAGTGAGCGAAACCCGGCAGCAGACGGCGCCTGTGGTCCGCTTGCAGGACGTCAGCCTGCATTACGGCAAGATCACGGCGCTGGACGGCATCAGCCTCGAGATCCCGGCAGGCTGCATGGTGGGCATGATAGGCCCGGACGGCGTCGGCAAGTCCAGTCTGCTGTCGCTGGTGGCGGGCGCAAGGGCGGTGCAGGCGGGCAAGGTGGAGGCGCTGGGCGGCGATATGTCCAGCAAGCAGCACCGCGACGACGTCTGCCCGCGCATCGCCTACATGCCGCAAGGGCTTGGCAAGAACCTCTACCCGACATTGTCGGTGGAGGAAAACCTGCAGTTCTTCGGCCGCCTGTTCGGCCATGACGCGCAGGAACGCAGGCGGCGCATCGACGACCTCACGCGCAGCACCGGCCTGCAGAAATTCCTAGACCGCCCGGCGGGCAAGCTTTCCGGCGGCATGAAGCAGAAGCTGGGCCTGTGCTGCGCATTGATCCACGACCCCGACCTGCTGATCCTCGACGAGCCCACCACCGGCGTCGACCCGCTCGCTCGCGCCCAGTTCTGGGACCTGATCGAACGCATCCGCCAGGAAAGAAACAACATGAGCGTCATCGTCGCCACCGCCTACATGGACGAGGCGCAGCGCTTCAACTGGCTGGTGGCGATGGATGACGGCCAGGTATTGGCGACGGGCACGCCGCAGGAACTGCTTGAACGCACGGGCTCCAGCTCCCTCGAAACCGCGTTCATCGCGCTGCTGCCGGAAGAAAAGAAGCAGGGCCACGAGGAAGTCACGATTCCGCCATTGCCCGAGGGCGACGGCAGCGACGCGGACATCGCCATCGAGGCCAAGGACCTCACCATGCGCTTCGGCGATTTCGTCGCCGTCGACCACGTCAGCTTCCGCATCCGCCGCGGCGAGATTTTCGGCTTTCTCGGCTCCAACGGCTGCGGCAAGTCCACCACCATGAAAATGCTCACCGGTCTGCTGCCGGCCAGCGAAGGGCAGGCCTGGCTGTTCGGGCACGAGATCGACCCCAGGGATATCGACACCCGCCGCCGTGTCGGCTACATGTCGCAGGCGTTTTCGCTCTACACCGAGCTGACCGTGCGGCAGAACCTGGTGCTGCATGCCCGCCTGTTCCACGTGCCGGAAGCGGACATTCCCGCCCGCGTGGATGAAATGGTGCAGCGCTTCGACCTGGAAGAAGCGCTCGACAGCCTGCCGGACGGCCTGCCGCTCGGCATCCGCCAGCGCCTGTCGCTGGCCGTCGCCATGGTGCACAAGCCCGAGCTGCTGATCCTCGACGAACCGACCTCCGGCGTCGACCCGGTCGCCCGCGACAATTTCTGGCGCCTGTTGATCGAGCTGTCGCGCCGCGACCGGGTCACCATCTTCATCTCCACCCATTTCATGAACGAGGCCGAGCGCTGCGACCGCATGTCGCTGATGCATGCGGGCAAGGTACTGGTCAGCGACACGCCTGCCAACATTGTTTCGCAGCGCAATGCCGATACGCTGGAGCAGGCCTTCATCGACTATCTGGTGGAAGCCGGCGGCGGCACTGACGCCAGCACCGGCCCGACCGGGCAAAGCAATCATTCAACGCCGGATATTGCCCAAGGCAGCCACCAGGCCCCGCGCCGGTTTTTCAGCCTCAACCGCATGTTCAGCTACCTCTGGCGCGAAATGCTGGAGCTGCAGCGCGACCCGGTACGCGGCGGCCTCGCCCTGGCGGGCTCGATGCTGCTCATGTTCGTTATGGGCTTCGGCATCAGCATGGACGTCGAGGACCTGACCTATGCCGTGCTGGACCGCGACCAGACCACGCTGAGCCAGAACTACGCGCTCAACCTTTCCGGCTCGCGCTACTTTATTGAAAAGCCGCCGATCCGGGACTACCAGGAGCTGGACCAGCGCATGCGCAGCGGCGAGCTATCCCTTGCCATCGAGATACCGCCGGGGTTCGCCCGCGATGTGCAGCGCGGCAGCCGGGCCGAAATCGGCGCCTGGGTGAACGGCGCCATGCCGCAGCGCGCCGAAACGGTGCAGGGCTATGTGCAAGGCATGCACCAGCAATGGCTGCAGCAGCAGGCGCAGGAGCGCCTGGGCGTCACGGTCGCGAGCGCGGCCACCATAGAGACGCGCTACCGCTACAACCCCGACGTGCGCAGCCTGCCCGCGATGGTGCCCGCGGTGATCCCGCTGCTGCTGCTCATGCTACCCGCCATGCTGTCCGCCCTCTCCGTGGTACGCGAAAAGGAGCTGGGCTCCATCATCAACCTCTACGTGACGCCGGTGACGCGCACCGAATTCCTGCTCGGCAAGCAATTGCCCTATGTCGCGCTCGCCATGCTGAATTTCCTGCTGATGGTATTGCTCGCCGTGACCGTGTTCGACGTCCCGGTCAAGGGCAGCTTCGCCACGCTGGCGCTGGCGGCCTTCCTCTATTGCATCGTGGCCACCGGCATCGGCCTGCTCGCCTCCACCTTCACCCGCAGCCAGATTGCCGCGCTGTTTTTCACCATGATCGCCTCCATCGTCCCGGCGGTGCAGTTCGCAGGCATGCTCAACCCGGTCTCGTCGCTGGAAGGCGCGGGCCGCATCGTCGGCGAGATCTACCCGACCACCTACATGCTGATCATCACCCGCGGCGTGTTCAGCAAGGCGCTGGATTTCTCCGACCTGCACGCCTCGTTCTGGCCGCTGCTGGTCGCCATTCCCGTGGTCCTGGTGACGACCATCCTCCTGCTGAAGAAACAGGATAAATGACATGAAGCGCAGCCTGATTCCATTCGAGAGCATTGCCCCATGCGCCATCTAGCCAACATCTACCGGCTGGGTGTCAAGGAGCTCTGGAGCCTGATCCGCGACCCGATCATGCTGGTGCTGATCGGCTACACCTTCACGCTCATGATCTACAGCTCGGCCACCGCGGTGCCGGAAACCCTGCACAAGGCCCCGATCGCCATCGTCGACGAGGACGCTTCGCCCTTGTCCGCGCGCATCATCTCCGCGTTCTACCCGCCGCACTTTTCCACGCCGCCGCTGATCACGCAAAGCCAGATCGACCCGGGCATGGATGCCGGCGACTACACGTTCGCCCTGCATATCCCGCCCGATTTCCAGCGCGACGTGCTGGCCGGCAAGTCGCCCGCGCTGCAGCTCAACGTCGACGCCACCCGCATGTCGCAAGCGTTTTCCGGCAACCGCTACATCCAGGAAATCGTGCTCACCGAGGTCAACGAATTCGTGCAGCGCTACCGCAGCGCCACCGAACTGCCGGTCGAGCTGGCGCTGCGCATGCGCTTCAACCCCAGCCTGATCCAGGCGTGGTTCGGCGCCATGAACGAAATCATCAACAACATCACCATGCTCTCCATCATCCTCACCGGCGCAGCGCTGATCCGCGAGCGCGAGCATGGCACCATCGAACACTTATTGGTCATGCCGGTCACGCCGACCGAGATCATGCTGGCCAAGGTCTGGTCCATGGCCTTGGTGGTGCTGGTGGCCTCGACCTGCTCCCTGGTATTCGTCGTCGAAGGCTTGCTGAAGGTACCCATACAGGGCTCGATCGGCCTGTTCCTGCTGGGCGCCACCCTGCACCTGTTCGCCACCACCTCGATGGGCATCTTCATGGCGACGCTGGCGCGCAACATGCCGCAGTTCGGCATGCTGATGATCCTGACCCTGCTGCCGTTGCAAATGCTGTCCGGCGGCCTCACGCCGCGCGAAAGCATGCCGGAATTCGTGCAGAACATCATGCTGCTGGCGCCGACCACCCACTTCGTGGAGCTGGGCCAGGCGATATTGTTCCGCGGCGCCGGGCTGGATGTGGTGTGGGGTTCATTCCTGGCGCTGCTGCTAATCGGCACCGTGCTGTTCATCGTCTCGCTGACGCGTTTCCGCAATACGATCAGCCGCATGGCTTAGAACGGCTAACAAAACTCTCCTGGCGTTGTTGCCCTGCCTTGTCGTACTCATTGTACTGCCTGCGGCAGAGCGCCTAGCCAGGAGCGCTTCGCTGAGTTTTGTTAGCCGTTCTAGTAGATTATGGTGACACCGTCTACCAACGCTCGCGGCTCCATGCGCGCTGGCCGGCTTTGTCGTGAAACGTCCAGGCGACGAAACGGCTTTTCTTCTGCCCCTGGGCCATGTCGATGGTCTTCACCTTGTAAGCAGCCGCAGCCCTCAGGCCGCGGTATACTGCCGGCAACGTCGTAGCCTTGGATACCAGCGTGCTAAACCAAAGGCATTGCGCGCCAACCGCTGCGCTTTCCTTGACCATGCGACCGATGAACGCCTCTTCGCCGCCTTCGCAATACAGCTCGGCGGCCTGCCCGCCAAAATTGAGCCGGTTGCTTGGCTGATCGCCTGACTTACGGCCTGACCTGGCAGGTTGCATGTCTTTGCCCGCAGGCTTGCCGCGGCTGCGCTCCAGGTTATGCCACTTGCGCTGCGTCCCCACCATGGCCGCCGCCTGGGATGCATGGAACGGCGGGTTGCACATGATCAGGTCGAAACGCTCGTTTTCTTGCACTATCCCGGAAAAAACCGCCCCTGCGTTGCGCTGCAAGCGCAATTCGACAGCATCGGCAAGGCCCGGATTGGCTGCCACGATCCCTTGCGCATTTTCCAGTGCCTCGGCATTGATGTCGGTGCCGACGAAATGCCAGCCATATTCTCTCTGACCGACGATGGGATACACCAGGTTGGCGCCTGTGCCGATATCCAGCACCCTGACGTTGCCGCCATACGGCATGTTCCCGTCATTGCCTGCGGCCAGCAGATCTGCCAGGCAATGCACGTAATCCGCCCGGCCGGGAATCGGCGGGCAGAGGAATTGCGGCGGGATGTCCCATTCCGCGATGCCGTAGTAATGTTTGAGCAAGGCCTGGTTCAGGGTCTTGACCGCCTGCGCATCGGTAAAGTCGATGCTGGCATCCTGATATTGATTGAGCCTGACAAACGCGGCCAGGGCCGGATGGGCTTCGACCAGCAACGCAAAATCGTAGCGCTGGCGGTGCCGGTTGCGCGGATGCAGGCCGGATTTCTCGTCCGGGACGGAACGCTGGCTCATGGGCTGGTTGATGGACGCACTATCTTGCGAACTCATCCATGAGCAGGAATATCCCTTCCTGCCGCCGGTACTGGTTGATGGCCGGCACCAGCCGGCGGAAATGCTCGGTCTGGCAATGAATGTCCAACGCCGCCTGGTCAGGCCACTCCTCGACAAAAATGAAATGCCCAGGGTCTTTCTGGTCAGTGAACAGGTCGTACGCAATGCATAACGGTTCCTGCCGTGTCTTCTCGACCAGCTCCGCATAAAGCGGCGCTACCAGGTCAATATATTCCGGCTTGATAAAATCCTGCGCGATCACTTTCAACATGGCAACTCGTTCCTTCACACGTTGTTTGGCTTGGCGGCTATCGCCTGCACTACCGAGGCCAGGCCGGTATGGTAAGCGCCTTCCACCACCTCGCGCTCTACTTCCTGCAGCCACTGGAAAACGAATCCATGCAATTCGCGGCTCAGTATGGCTTGGGTCATCATGGCGTCCGCGTCCTTGCCGCCGCCGGTGTCGTATTCCAACTGCCCAGGCGTGTAGGCCTCCAGCAGGAATACCCCGCCGGGCTTCAGCCCCTTGACGATCTTGGGGAAAACAACCGCCTTCAAGGCCGACGGCATGGGACAGAAAATCGAGACGATGCCGTCCCATTGCTGCTCGCCGAAATCGAAACTGGCAAGGTCGGCATGGATGCATTCAATCTCGACGCCATTCTCCCTGGCAAGCTTCCCGGCCTTTTCCAGCCCGACGGCGGAACTGTCCACCGCCGTCACGGCGTATCCTTGCCTGGCCAGGAATACCGCATTGCGTCCTTCGCCCTCGGCAATACTCAGCACCCTGCCTTGGGGAATGGCGCGGAAATGCTCCGCAAGGAAAGTATTCGCGGCCTTGCCGTAGGCATAAGCCTCGGTACCGTATCGTTCGTCCCACATGGTGATGTGCTCCAGCACTATTGCTAATTCAACTTGCCGTCCTGGCGGATGAACCGCGCCAACACCGCAGCCAGCTCCGGCATGATAGGCAGCTCGGGCTGGGTATAGGTATTCCAGTTCTGCGCGCGGTCCGGCACCGATTTCTTGAAAATATGATTCATGCCGTCTATCGAGATGACTGTAGCCCTTTGATTGGCAGCCCCCAATAACCATGCATCCTCTGCATCCACCTGAATATCCGCTGTGCCCTGCACCACCAATATTGGCATCTTTAATTTGGCAATTTCTTTAGCCGGATCGTACTTGAACCACGAAATCAGATACGGCTGCACGCTGGGCCGGAACAATGCCTGCAGGGCGGGGTTCACCGGGTCTACCGTCTTTCCCTGCTTCAGCTTCTCGATCACAGGCAATGCCATGGACTGTATCTCGGCAGGCTGGGTAGCCAATTGCATCTGCAGCAATTGGTCGGCGGGCCTGCCCGGCCCGGCAATGGAAACAAAGTTCGCCACCTTGGCCTGCCGCGCAGCCAGCATGCCGAGCAGCGACCCCTCGCTGTGGCCGATCACGGTGACCTTGCCGAAGCGCTTGTCCCGCGCAAGCCATTTCACCCAGTCCCGCACGTCGGCAGCATATTGCTCAAAACGCAAATCCTCTTCCCTCGGCGCAGCACTCATGCTCTGGCCCACGCCGCGCTTGTCGTAGCGCAAACTCGCAATCCCATACTGCGCCAACGCGCCGGACAGCTGCAACAAGGCGTTGTGATGCAGGCCCGGCTGGTTGCCGTTTCGGTCTGTCGGGCCAGAGCCTGCCACCAGGAGGACCACCGGCATGCCTCGCTTCGCCTCGGGCACCAGCAATGTTCCCTCGATAACGCCGTTGGCGGTTTGCAATTGCACGACGGATTCCTCCAACGCCGAATATGCACGGCCGCTCATGCACAGCATCAGGCAGATAGCGATGAAAAAAGAACCTACATAAACGCGCATGGCAGGACTATTCTGGGATCGGGCGAAGGGTATGTATGCCATCAACAATGTGGCAACACATCCCATCATACCTCATTCGCCATTCCTCACTAGACCGCATGGAGCCAACGACCCGCAAAAATAGGGTAAATTCCTACCATCAAATACAAGATTAAGGATCATCATGACTTCACTCCTCTCTCCCGTCACCGACCTCCTGAACGCCCAGTCCATCCCGTTCACCGTCATTGAAATCCCGTTGAGTGAAGACAAGAAGCCGGTACGCAACCTGGAAGAGCTTTTGGAGAGCCAGGGACTAGACCCTAAATCGGTGGTGCGCAGCGTGCTGTTCCGCACCGGCTCGGACCAGTTCATCCTGCTTGCCGTTGCTGGCGGCGGCCGTGCCGACTGGGCGATCCTGCGCAACCACCTCAATGAGCGCAAACTGCGCATGGCGGAATATGACGAAGTGCCCGAGGCGACAGGCTACGTCGTCGGCGCCGTGCCGCCGGTCGCCCTGCCAGAGGGACTCAAAGTGTTAGTGGACAACAGCGTGAAGGATTATGAAACCGTGGTGATCGGCAGCGGCGTGCTGGGTTACGCCTTAGCGCTAAAAGGAGCGGATTTGCTAAAACTGTTCGGCGATGCGGAACAGGGCAGCTTTGCCAAGGCGTAAACAATCAAGAACGCAATAGCGAAATTTAGAGCGACTCACAAAACCCTCCTGGCATTGTTGCTCTGCCTTGCCGTACTATTTGTACTGTCTACGGCAGAGCGCCTAGCCAGGACCGCCGCACTGGGTTTTGTGAGTTGCGCTTATTTCCACTTTTCGCACTGCAATTCCACGCTGCGCTCGCCGTCGCTCAGCCATACCTGGCCGTCCTGGATCGTGCATTGCAGGATCATCGTGCGCTGCGCCAGCTCTGCCAATGCCTTGGTCTGCTCCTGCGGCAGGTTGAACACGCCCAGATTCCTGAGCCGCGCTAACGCATTGCGGTTCTGCTCGAACCACATCTCCGCCGTGCGGCCGCCATAGGCGTAGACCAGCACCTCATCCGCACGCCCGCAGGCCTTGCGGACCAATCTTTCATCCGGCAATCCCACGTCGATCCACTGCTCGATCTTGCCTGTGAGGTCCTTGCGCCAGATATCCGCCTCGTCGCCGTCCGTCATACCCTGGCCAAACGCCAGCAACTCATGCGCCTGCAATGCAAACGCGAGCAAACGCACCATCATGCGCTCATCCGTCTCGGAAGGATGGCGCGCCAACGTCAGCGCATGGTCGTTGTAATAATGCCGTTCCATGTCCGCAATCTGCAGATTGGCTTTGAATACCGTAGATTTGAGCGCCATGCACAACCCCGCCAAAAATAAGAGGCAGAGCTTAACGCAAATCTACTCGCCATGGCTATGTCATGTTCCAATCAGATGAAATGCCCGGCTGTCAGACCGCTGACTAGCTCTTTGTATGACCCGGTAAGATTGCATCCAGGTTTTCTGCGACTCAGAGAAGGAGGTGCTTCTGATCAAAGTGGCCATTTCTGCCTTATTGTTGACATTCAACTTGTCGTAGATCACGCGCAGGTAATACCGGACGGTAGTTGGTGACAAGTTAGCCGACCGAGCTATATCTTTATAGCTGGCTCCGGTGGAAAACGCTTTTGCCACCATCAACTCACGTTTTGTCAGCAAATCAATCCGTTGCCTTTCCCGAATAGCCAGAATACAGAAATCGCCAATGAATTCGTAATGCGCAATGATTCTGGCAAACTTGATTTCCGCACTTGGCGTCGCACGATTCATTTGCGCGATCATTTCTTTGGGGAGCGTCAGGCTATTCAGCTTGGGCCATTCCTGCCGCAGGACATCGAAAAAAGTATTATCCGCATCAAATATTTGGTATTGCCTGTCGACAATCGCTAGATAAATCGACTCGTCCTGCAATTTACCTTTGTACTGCTCACTGTAACGCATCCGGTTGCTTTCCCAGAATGCGCACAAATGCGGCATCAGGTACTTGTTGATCAAGCCTTCCCTTACGTTAAACCGTGGCGAACCATCTTCCCGATACAAGGATAAAAACACAAAAGCATTTTCAGAGGGAAGGTAATGCGAGGTACAGAAAGCCTGGGTCACGGCATGTTCGCCCATCAAGGTAGCCAGGCCTGGTGCCTCATCAAATGCCGGTTGGTCAAAGTAAACGGTCTGCGCAGGTTTGACTTCCACTGCTTTCGCCAGCGCATCATCGTATTTGAGTTCCTCCCACATCGGTACAAAGGAATCCGGCAAATTATGCAGATGCGATCCATGCAAACGGAAACTGACTTCGTTGGGAGACATGATGCCCCACCATGCGGTATCGAAAGGCAGGATTTCCTGCACTGCGTCCAATGCAAGTTCCTGGTATCGATCGATAGGCGCATATTCGGCAATATCATGCAATTTAAGCAATACGTTACTGAATGCCTCGACACTACTGGTCATGGATTGGCTCCCTTTACAATGTCCGGGCAGGACTCTATGTCATCGAATTGGGCAACCATGCACAATCTTGGGTCACCAGCATTTTCTCCTCCAGAAAATCCTTTTTAATATTTCTTATAAATCATTCAAAAACATGCACTTATATATTCACGCCAGCCTTTATCCCGCGCTCAATGCACTGATACGGCCTTTCGATGAGTAAATAAGCAATTAAGGTGCCAAAATTAATTTAAATCAAAGGGATAATTGAAAATTCGACTTGATAGAGACACAGACGTGAAAAAGCGCCAGCTACGCTGATGACGATGGCTGGCGAGGAGGAGGAACTGGTGAAAGTTAATGCACTAACTTATGACAATGATGCTCATCGCCATTGCTTTTCATGGGATATCCACATCCCTCCAGGAAGCGCGCCCGGTTTGATGAAGGCGTTGACCACATTGGAGAGAAGCTTGGAAATATTGTTGTCGAAATTATGGGCAGGCAAGGCCTGGCCAAATGCGATCGAGCCTGTCGAGAATACGCCTCCATGGTTGGGGGCTGTGAAGTACACGATATCCGCCCTGACCCTGTAATCCTGGGTGCCGCCGGTACCGGGGTACGCATACAACAGCTCTTCCGTGGACAAGACATAATTGTCGGTGTGACCACCAGAAGAGGCAATGATCTTGGCATGCGGCGGAGTCCCCAGGCTCAAGTCGTACCGATCCAGCTCGACCCCTGCCGCACCACCATGTGCCAGGCCGAAATCACCGAGGATTTCACCTTCGATGCCTTCCGTGATCCAGGAGACAGTCCGGTGGTAGCTATCTGGCATGCGCCGGAATGGACGACCCGTTTCAAAACCTTCGCCAATGAAGCCCACACCCAGCAGCTTTTGCGGCGCACGTCCCAGGTTCTTCCAGATACCGCTCTTCTGCCCGGTTGTCTGCAAATAATGCTCGCCCGGCCTGGCCGCCCAGGCACGCATGCCTGAATCCAGTTTTCTCACTTCCATGACCCAGGGTTCATCATCGCGATAGGCCACATTCCAGTAGTAGCCATTACCCCCCATGTAAATAAAGCGGCCGCCTTGCTCGATGAAATCCTCATGCGCATCCAGGATGCGCTCAGAGATATATTCCGGATGCGTGCCTGTCAGGATGCATTGATAAGGTGCCATGGCAGACAATCCTTCCAGATGGATATCTTCCTCGGTGATAATTTCATAGTCGTACTTCATGTGCTCCAGCCAGGCGACTATTGATAAGTCGGCAGGAAACTGCCAGGTTGATCCAAACCCGGACAAGCGGAACTTGGGCCGCATATTGACGATAGGGCGGTGATAGGAACTGAAGCATACACCTGCACCATCCATGTAACTGTCATAAGTCGAAAAGCCGAACTCAGGATTCTGATACATCTCGACATCAACTGCCGATATGATGGGAGGCCGCCCACCCATGGGCTGGACGATCTGGGCATCAAAACTCAGGTGCTCGTTGGCATAGGCAAGATAACTGCCAGTGGGGATCAATAATGCCAAGGCACTCTTCGGTTGTTTGGCACGCACAAAGAAGACGATGTATTCCTCATCCAGCCCCTGCGTAGTTTGTTTGTTATTGTCTGCCCGCAGCCGGATGGCATAGACGCCACTGCGCAAATCGTCGGGAATGCGCAGGCGCTTGGTTTGTTTCCAATTGCAGTCGATCATGGCATCGGCATGAAACTCGACCCCGCCATATTCCTGCGGCGCCAAGCGGAAGCTGTCATTACGTCCACTCCAGTTCCAGCCTGTCTGCCCGCGCACTGGCCGGTTGTATCCATAAGCATGCAGATCATTGCCAGACACATCAACCACCTTGTCACCAATGCCATTGTCGGTATAACCTGCAGTAGTATCCCAGTGCGCAAGCAACCCTTCGGAAGAGAAATGCTTGCCAGCTTTTATCTGGTCAAGCTCATCCCGAGAAAGCGCCCTGCCATACATGCCGGGCCGGTCAATTTTTCCGCAGTAGGTCTGGCTGACGAAATGCCCGCGCAGCTCATGCCAATCCTGCGAACCCGCCATGAGAAAAGGGATTTCCGGCAGATTCCTGGCCTTGAAGCGCATGACTTCCATCACATGCGAGCGGTAATCCAGCGGCGCAACCTTGCCAAGCAAGCTGTTATAGCGGTTGGCGACGCTCTCCTGGTACAGCGTCGCCTTGCCGGTTGCGGCATCATAGCTCACCGCGACGAAGTACCACATCTTGGCAACCAGCGGCACTTCTGCCGCGACATAATCCACTTCCTTGCCATCTCCAAGCCAGAACTCAAGCAGCCCTTGCTTGTTGATGCCAAGGCAGTAACCCTGGTTGTTATAGCAATCCCAGCGTCCCAATAAAGCTTGCCTCAGCCCAATGGCTGGCAGCGTCGGCCAGATATAGGCATAGAGGGTGAAGCTGCCATCATGCGCCAGCTTATTGGCAGGATCGGCAACCCGGAGAAATGAGCCTACCTGGGTAAACTGCTTTTCCACATCCCACTCGCCATTCACAGCACAAGGGATTTCCTGCTCAATGAAACCGGGCCCATCTGGATGGCCATCACCATGAATCAGGCGCACAAGTTGCGCAGCGACTTTTTTCGTACCATCGACATTCACATGGAATCCGATATCGTCACCAGGCTTGACGGAGATTTTGTCGGTATAGCCGAATATCTTGATTTGAGACATACATATTTCCTGACTGAAGAAAGCGTTTTAACCCGCTAACCATGCAGCCTGGAACCATCGTCGAGGGCCCCAGGCTGAGCAGTTAGAATTGCAACTGGAGACCAACGACAAACTTGTCGTAACTATCCTGATTTTCCGTCTTGTTCTTGGTATACACACCGCTGATACGCGCATTGTGGCCATCAATGATGTAGTTCAGGCCAATGTCGTATTCCCGGACATCCAGGCTGGCGTTACCGTCGGCAGCAAACTTTTGATAGCGCGTATAAGGCTGGAACTTTCCCCAGCCCACGGTCTGCGGGAACATCCAGGACACAATGCTAAGATAGGCCTTGCCTGCCTGCACGCGGCTGGCGCCATTGATATCCATCCCGGCCAGCACGGCATCGTTATCGAAGTCATAGCGATATGCCGCAGCCTCGACGTCCAGCACACCGCCGGGCAATACCTTTTCCAGCAGGAAGTCGACGTTGTAGCCGAGATAATCATCCTTGGCGGATACGCTACCGACCGCATCTTTCTGGTAGCGGCCGGAAAAGCCGAGGGAAAGCACGTCCTTGCCGAAATAGACGCTGCTGGTATAGAAACCAGGATCCAGGTCATGCTCCCAAAAGTCATATTGCAAACGGGCTGCATACATGAGGTTGTCGCGGCGATTGGGATCCAGCGCATTGTTGCCGGCAAATGCAGAAGCCTGGTTGCCTTCATAAATGCCGGCGGAATATACCAGGCGCTTATCCAGCAGTTTCCCCCAGAACAAGATGCCGTTGTCACGACCTGTCTGCTTATTCTGGTATTGCGAGACCACGCCGGGGAAACTCCAGCCATTCATGAAGAAATGCCCGTCCATGTTGACGCGATCGGAAGGCGGCAGCAGCAGGCCAAACCAGATGTTGAACTCCGGCATGAACTCCAGCTGCCCATAAGCGTCGATGACTCGGAGCGAATCTTCACCCATTTTGTCCAGTGTCACAGTGCCTTTGATGTATTGATTCAAGGAAGCAGAGAGATAAATACGCGCAATATCCAGATCGAAATCCTTGCTTCTGGAATGCTCATTCGGTGCGGCATCTTCCGTGCTGGTGAACGCTGTACGCACACCAAACCCCAGCGACACCCATTTATCCTCACCAAACTTGATGGTCCCGCCTGCTTGCGCATTGGAGGCCAGGCCAAGGCTACAGGCCAGCATCATGGATGGTAAAAGATTGTTTTTAAGCCTGTTCTTCATCACAAAATCCTTAATTAACGTGGTTGGTTTGCAGGTTTTGTTTTAGGCACTAACTCTCCATTAAGTCCTGTACACGCCGCACGAAGACAGCGTGATAGGCTTCTGTTTCTGATGTATAGATCTTGTCTTCCACCACCCGGGGCGGCACGCCGCGTTGGCCCGACATCGCGATGATGCGGTAGGCTTTGAACGGCTCGATGGCCACGAGCGCGTATTTGTCGCTTTGCGGTTGCCTGCGGAAATAGTTAAGCAGGCGCTCCAGAGGCTCGCTGTGTTGCCCGAGCGGGCTGCGCCTGTGCTCCTCGATGACTTCTTCACTTACCAAGGTCTTCAGGAAATCGCGCTGCATCTTGTCGAAACGGCGCATGAATATCTGGTCCTTGTCATGTGTTTCTGTAGCTTCTTCAGGTAACATTTCTCCACCTTTTTCTGCACGAGTTGAACGGTTTTCACTTTTCTTCTTGTTGCGCCAGGCGCGAAACTGCTGCTTGATCCCGAATACTCCGCCTTTCAGGAATAACACCACCAGCAGCATGATCAAGCCGATGAGGATCAACCGCAGGGGTCCCCATTCAATGAAGACCTTGTCGATCATCACGACCACCAACGTCCCGAACACGGCTCCTTCAGATCGCCCAATGCCACCAATGACCAGCATTGCCAGCCCGAGCAGGACTGCATCCATGGAAAACAGCGATGGAGAAGCGCCGTGGAAGTGGCTGGCATATACCCCGCCCAATGCACCCAATACGACGGAAGTGATGAGGAACACCTGGATACGCGCCCAGCGGAAGTTCACGCCTGTCGCTTCGGCAAAAGCCTCGCGCTTTTCCGGTGCCATGCGCAGAATGCGGCCCAGCCGCTTGCCCTGGATGAAGCGGAACATGAAAAGCACCGCGAGCATGACGGCAAAGCAGACGTAATAACTGATGGTCAGGCCACTGATTTCGCTGATGCCGTCGGGCAGGTAACTATCCGCGCCATAGACGCCACCGGTGGCAGAGCCAAAAGTACGTGACTGGATGACATAGACACGACACAACTCCACCAGCCCCAGGGTAAGCAAGGCGTAGTAGAAACCTTCCAGCCGCGTTGCCGGCAATGCAATCAATATGCCGAAGATCAACCCGATGGCCGACCCCACCATGGGCAGCGTCCACCAGGGCAAGCCGTAGGTCAGGGAAAGATAGGCCGCCCCATAAGCCCCAGCCCCGACAATGGCCATGGAGGCCAGCGAGAAGATGCCTGCGGTACCGATCACCAACGTCCAGCACAGATTGATCGCGGCATAGATGAAAAACACGGCACCGGCATTGAGCAATGTGCTTTCCAGGCTGCCCGGCATCACCAGGGGTGCTATCAACAGCGCAAGAAAGCTCAGCATCCAGTACACCGGGCGACGGTCGAGAATGGTTTTCTCCCGGCGCAGGCTCTTGGCGTTGTACTCACCGCGAATGTTTAGGATGCGCCTCCGGGTGAACGGGTAGCGCCAGCGATGCCAGGTCCTGGCCCCATGCCCGGGAAATTTATAGTAATAGCGTAAACGTCCTACCTTATAGAGCTTCTGCTTTGCCTTGACCGTTTCAATCCAGGGCGTGATGGGAGAAGTCCAGGAAAGGGTGGGCGCGCTGTCCACCTCTTTCTTGACGCCCCAGTTGGCGATGGGATTTTTCCAGAGATTTGCCATGATTACGCCTCGCGTTGTTTATCGAGAATGCCGGCGATACCGCGCGGACGGATGATCAGCACCAGTATGATCAGCAGGAACTGGGTGATCAGGATGTATTGGCCTCCAAGGATGTCGGCCGTGAGTGCCTCATTGACGCCTATCATGACGGCAGCAATCATCGCTCCGCCGACACTGCCCAGCCCGCCGCACAACGCCACGCTCAATCCTTTGATCAACGGCGTAACGCCAGAAAACGGACTGACGAAATACGTTTGCGAGAGCAGCACGGAAGCGAGACCGGCCAGGCCCCCTGTCAGGGCCATGACATAAAACCCTGTGCGCCTGACGCCGATACCCACCAGCGAAGCCGCATGCGGATTCATCATCATGGCGCGGATTTCGAGCCCGCGGCGGCTGGAGCGCATCCACCACAGTGCCAGCGTGAGCATGAGGATGGAGGTCAGGATGGCGCCGCCCTTGTCGGCCGTCAGGACAACTTCGCCCATCTCCAGCTCCCAATCGCCAAACAGGGGAGGCAATGTTTTCGATTGCGGGCCAAAGAAATAAAGCAGCGCCTGGGTGCCGATCAGGCTCAACGCCAGCGATGCAATCAAGCCGCGCACCGTGAAGTTGGGTTTATCGTGGATGGGAATGAAGGCAACGGCGCACACCAGCACGCCGACCAATGCCCCGGTCAGGATGCCGCCGAGGATCACGACCGGGCCCGATGAGGAAATATACTCACTCACCAGCCATGCTCCATAACCTGATGTGGCAAAGGTAAAGCCATAACTCATGTTGATCAGGCCCAGGCTGGACCAAGTAATGGACACGCCGATGGCCAGGGTGCCGTATATGCAGGCCAGCGTAATTGCCGTGATGGCAACAAAACCGATATCAATATCCATGGCCTTATATCTCCTTCTTTGTTTCATGGGCTAGCGAAGTGGAGGCCTCGCCTTTCAGTTTCCCCACATGCATGCCAATTACCCTGTCCACCTGCCCTTCCAGCAAGGCCATGTTCTGTTCTGCAATGATCATCGCGGAATGGCCCAACTGGATTTCCATCAGGGCCTTCATCACCCCTTTGCCAATCTTTGGGGCCAACCCCAGTGACGGCTCATCCACCAGCAACAGCGATGCATCCGACATCAGACCCCGCCCAAGCGACACCATGCGCCGCTCTCCGCCAGACAAACGCCCCACCGGAGTACCCATCAATTTCCGTAGCGGGGGAAATATCTCCAGGATCTTCTCCTTGCGCGACTTGCGGTCGCGCCATGCCGCAGGCGTAAAAGCACCGCTATCCAGATGCTCTTCCACCGTCAGCCCTGTAAAGATTTCGTCCCCTTGCGGCATCAGCGCCAGCCCCTGCCTCACCACCAAGTGGGTATAGCGTCCCGGGCCCTGGCTGCGGGTGCCGCCTACCTCCTTGCCGTTGAGCTTGATGGAACCGCGCTGCCAATCCGTCATGCCTGCAATGGCGGAAAACAGGGTGGATTTGCCATGCCCGTTCAAACCCACGATGCCGATGCGCTCACCGGCATACACCACCAGGTCTAGGTCATGAATGACCCGCATCGGCCCCCAGCCGGCGGAAAGCCCCTGGATATTGAGGATTTCTCTTCGCTCACTCACAACACGTCCCCCATTGAATCTCTGCATTCATCATCGCGCTCATGCCTTCACTCGACATTCTCGAAATAGGCGGCATGGACTTGTGGATTGGCCAGGACACTGGCGAGGGAGCCTTCGGCAATCTGCTCTCCTGCGTCCATGACCATGACCCTATCCGCAATCATTTCCAGCAACTCCATGCGATGCTCCACAATGAGGATGGACACGCCCATTTCCTTTGAAAGCATGCGCATCAGGTGATCAAGCTCATCGACTTCGGAATTGATCAGGCCTGCGGCCGGCTCATCCAGCAACAGCAATGGCGGGCGCCGCATCAACAGGCATGCCAGTAACAATTTGCGCCGGTTCAGCGTTTCCAGCTCACGGGCATACTGGTCAAAATCCACCTGCAGATTCACCAGGTCCAGCCCCCACTCGGCATCATGGCTGGTGAGATATGGCAGGTACGCCTGGCGTGCCGCCTTGAGCACCTCACCAACCCTGAGCTCGTCCGGCACCAATGGTGTCTGGTAGGTACGCCCGATACCAAGGCGTGACCGTCTGAACAACGGCATGGAAGTCACATCCTGCCCTTTGAAAATCACTTGGCCGCTTTTGGGAAATATGCGCCCACTCAACACCTCAAACAGGCTGGTCTTCCCTGCCCCGTTCGGGCCGATAATGCCCATCACCTCACCCTTTTCCACGGAAAGGGAAATACCTTTCAGGATTTCCCTGCCGCCAAGCTCCAGCTTGATGTCTCTACCTTCAAATAACGCTGTCATCACCCATACCCATCGAATCGTTTTTAAAAGCCCGGGTTACATCCAGGGAGTTGGCTTGAAGTCGACTTCCTTGAGTTGCGGCGGGTAGATGATCTTGTGTTGTCCACCCTGGACCTGGAAATAGAGCTGGCTCATGCCGCTATCGATACTTTGAGTACCCAGCGGGAAATGACGCGCTTCCTGTCTGGCATTGCCCATGTACGACCAGCCGCAGACACCACGGAATGCGGTCTTGCGGAGATAGTCGTTCACAGCCTTGAAATCATCGGGATTGCCAACAGTATTCCAGGCCTGCGCCAGCATATTGACGATGTCATAGCCGCCACCGGTGTAGCACAGCCCCATCGTCTTCGCCGGGAAACGCTTCTGGTATTTATCGCGGAAGGCCTGGCCTTTCTTGTCGGCGTAAACTCCAAGCACCGTGCTCCAGACAAACCCCTCGGCCGCCTTCCCGGTCAGTTCCAGGAACTCAGGCTGCGACGGGCCGTATTGCAGGTAAATCAGTGTTCCCTTGAGCGGGTTGGCACGGAACTGCTTGCAGAACGCCGCATACTCGGCAGCCACCCAGTGATCCATCATCACCGTGCCAGCGCCGGTCTTCTTGATATCCCGGATCACGCTGCCCCAATCCTGCACCGGGTACTGGATATCCGTCACCTTGGCCAGCTCGAAGCGGCTCTTCTTCAGCGCCTCCTGGCAAGCACGTGAAATCGTCTGGCAATATGCAATCTGCTCCTGGACGATATGCACCTTGTTGTTCTTTGGCTTCCAGCTGCCGCTGTCTTCCAGGGTTTCAAGAAAGACCGGGAAAGTTTCGCCATAGAACACCTCGGAAGGATCCATCTGGAAAATGTGGTTGTACTTCTCGGGATATTTGGCGACAAGGTCGGTAGCCGCACGCTGGGTATTGCCATTGACGTAAGGACACTTGTAATTGACGGAGGCATCCATCGCAGGAATCGGCACGAACAGGAAAGGCGAACTGATTGCATGCACCTTCAGGTCAACCAGCTTGCGAATAGACGCCTGACAGCTTTCTGCCGATAAAAGATCGACATCAATCGGCCTCAGCTCCAACGGCCGCCCGAGAATGCCACCATTGGCATTGATCTCTTCCTGCGCAAGAACGGAGCCATTCATGTGATCGGCATGATCGGCCACCCCTGCGGCAGCCGTCGTCGAAATCGTCAGACCCAGTACGATAGGCTTGCCAGTGGGCTTCTTTGGTGTACCGCCATCAGCGGCGGCGGCGATAGTACCAATAGGGGCTGCTGCTGCGGCAGAAGCCGCTGCCAGCATTTTCATGATCCGCCGACGCTCAAAATTCGTATCCATACTGATTTCCTCGCTCGTGACTTGAAATAAGATGAGTCAAAGTCTAGCGACCGGAAAATCAGAAAAACACCGTTCAAATGTACGGTCTATGAGCAAAAAATACAGAAAATCGCATGGCAGTACATGCCGCTTCTGAAGGCGTGTACCACCTATCGGTTGAAACAATGCCTATATAGCATTCAAGATATGCTGCGAGAAAAGATAATGAAGGTGACGCCTATACAGCGCGAATAAAGGAAAGAATGAAAAAAGTGCAAGCATGCGCCAGAGGGTAACGCCGAACCTAGCCTCTAGTTCTGAAAAGATAGGGCTGGCATGAGTTTATTTATAAATCAAAAAGTTGCACCATCACCCTTTCGGAACAGGATAATCGCGCCGGAACAACTCCCACTCTTCAACGACCGTGCCATCCGGCAAATGGCACATGCCGATCGTCCCGCCAGACGCATCCTTCTGGAACTCGATCTTGCCGCCCTGGTTGACGCAATAAACAGAAGCGGGATTCGCCATGTCAAGCTTAGCGGGCTTTTGTCCACTGCCGGAAGAACAGCCTGCCATGACAGAACATGTCATCAGGAATACAGTGACTCGAAAAATCATCATTCCCCTTTCTGGGTTAACCAGTGAACGCCATATCGCATCATGGTATGCAATTGTTTACTTGATGATCATCCGGCCTTTTTCAAGAATCGGGGCGGATACATCCGTTGGAGCATTGCTGGCGATGCTCAACTGAGAGATGGTATAGCGCAACACCGGTTGCAAAGGCACGCCTGCATTGCCGAGAATCGCGACCTGCAATTCCGGATCAAGCGGCTGCTCCGCCAGCTTGTACCGTGCATCATCCAGCTCTATCACGGCATGATCCTCCAACACCCTCGCCGCCTTGATCAATGGCTCGATCCCCTCCTTGGAAAACAGCAGGAAATCCAACGAGAACAGCGGTGAATGGGGCTGATGGGTATCAACAGCCTCTCGCGGAGGCGTTTGGCTGCGCAAATCTTGTGAGGAAGCGATTCTCCAAGGCCATATCACTATCCGGGGGCGAACCTTCTTGGGATGGCCAACTCCAACCGACAACGTCGTTCCACTTTCGATACGACTACGAATGGCAGCAATGACATCGTCCATGGGCTTGCCTTTGAGATGATAAATATCATGATACTGTAGCACCGTCGCTGCATTGCTTGTTATTCAGGAGTAAGAAATCATGCTTCCAGAGATGCCTTGAAATAGTGACAAAGATTGGCCTATGGTTCGGATTGCAAATAATCCGCCCTGTGTTGCATGTAAAACTAAATGGGAATACGATGTTGCATGTAACACTTCAGGAGATCAACATGGCAAGCATAGTAAATGATCGGGTGAGAAAACACCGGGACGCTTTGCGTATGGCGGGTCTGCGCCCAGTGCAAATATGGGTGCCAGACACGCGCAAGGCTAGCTTTGCTGCAGAATGCAAACGACAGTCGCAATTGATCACCAAGGCAGAATCAACCGACCAGGATGTGACCACGATGCTGGATCAAGCGCTTGAAGGTATTGAAGGCTGGGAATAATGCGCCGTGGAGACCTGATCACCATTGCCTTGCAAGGCGAATTCGGCAAGCCCCGTCCCGCCTTGGTGATTCAAGCGGATCAATTCAATGAACACCCCAGCATCACCGTGCTACCCGTCACCAGCGCATTGGTGGAAGCTCCACTATTGCGCGTGACCATCCATCCCGACAAGAAAAATGGATTGGATAAACCCTCGCAGATCATGATCGATAAATCCGTCACCATTACAAGAAGTAAAGCCGGGGAAGTGTTCGGCAATGTTGATGCCACTACGATGGTAGAAGTCCAGCGCTGTCTGGCAGTATTTCTTGGTATTGCTTGATATCAGGCGATTAATGATCGCTCTGATCCTTGTGCTGATTGCTTTCGCGAAGCAAATCTACTGAGCTTGATATGCGGCACAATGCCCCTTGGTTATTGCGCCATACTTGAGCTAACTCAAAGAGACCAGTAATAATGTTTGATTTTCTGAGCCATCAACTTACGGCGCATGGCTAGGAACACCTCAAAATTCTCGGGTTTATAAGCATCTAGAGCTTCGGGAAGGCAATTGGCGGAAAGATTGGCCTTTAGTGCTTCAAGACATGTGATAGCGCCATAACGTGGCTCCCCACTTTCACACTGAGAAAATACATCAGCCATATAGACAGCAGGTGCAGTATCACCAACCTTTATATTTACCTCTTGCTGCACATATACATAGTTTGCAACCTGATTGTACTTGCCTTTTTCCAGCCCTTGATTTTTCAAAAAGTTTCTTGGGAATATGTGATGAATATCACCATGATGAGTAAGCATATCCCTCACTGTAATATCCTTGGATAAAAACCCCTTATCTCCACGATGGGCCTGGGCGGCCCAGAACACTTTAATGGCTGGCGCATTGATAGATGATGTGGTTAACGCTTGAGGCAACCCAAAATCCCAGAATGCATCAGAGAGTTCAGCAGTCTCAATTTCCTGCAACACTTCAGCAATATGGCGATCATTTACCGCTTTAATATCTTTATCAAAGCGAGATTCTGGAGAACCAGAGTATCGCCCTGTGAGCAAAGACATCACAAACCAACGGCGTATCCAACCTTCAATATTAGGGTTATTACCCAAATCACGCTTGAGCTTCAGATAAAGCACATAAGCAAAATTTAGTACATTGATTGAACCGATCATAGAACTATCGACATAACCGGCTGACCTGATAATCATCAGAAATCGTTTGAAATGGATTTCATTGATAAACTCCATCACCCCTTCTCCAAGGGTTCTGAAAGATTTCTCTTCGATTTCCTTTTCATAACTACGAGTTTCAAAATTACGACCAGATAACAAGCCCACCAAATCAGATAGACGTCCACGATTAAATTTTGTGGTAAAAGCTACCCGCAGCATATCTGAGTAGCTGGGATCATATAAGTCATCATTTTCACTACGTAACCACCGCATGGCTCGAAAATAATCACTTTGCACAAAGGCTTTGTCATTATTTTCTATCTGTGTATAAAATTCCGGTGCAATAGAAAGATGACAGAAGTAATCAATTGCTTTCCGCAGCATATTGCCATTGAACTCTTCATTGGCAGCAATCTTCGACATGGCAAAATCTGCCTGACTAAGCACGACACCTTTTGAATTGATACGAATGAATATCTCAGTAACAGTTTCAATATCTAGATCTGCTGCCAGCTCTATCAAACCAATTTGTTTCTTTGTGATCTCACACAGCTTATCCAATCGATCATAGAGAAGGTCTTCATCGACATCTGGGTTAAACTCCAGATAATCTCGTCCAACTTTATGAACTTTCAACTCGCCATTAACAATAGGTGCAATATCTGGAAACCACGCTTTATCTTTCTCAATCGCTGGGTTGCTTACTTCAAAACGCTCCTCAATTGGATGAAAGGCAATACGAATCCGAACACACTGATAATTCTGGTTAACTACCTGTTGTCCAGTAATAGCCGCTGTTAAAGCAGTCACGCGCTGCTGACCATCAATCAATACCTTTTTGCCCTCAGCTAACGATCCATCCTTTAGTTTCACAGTGGGATTGCGCCAAGCAATGACATAGCCCACAGGAAAACCTTGATAAAGACTGTCCATTAAATCCCGAACTTTGGAAGCATCCCACACAAAGGGACGCTGAATTTCAGGGATAGCAACTTCACCGGACTTTACCCAGCTAAGCACAGTTTCAATCAAATGCTGATTAACAGAATATTTCTGCGACATCATTACGTACAAGCCCTTAAAGAATTAGATAGATAGTTTTGAAACTATCAATGCGAAAGTACCGTAATTCATTAGTTGATTCTCTTTAAGCCGTCATCCCGTTATGCCGCAGCAAGGCATCAATGCTCGGCTCCCTGCCCCGGAACGCGATGAACGATTCCAGCGCAGGACGCGAGCCGCCTTGCGCCAGTATCTCATTCCAGAAGCGTTTCCCTGTTTCCGCGGAAAGCACGCCGTTTTCCTCGAACATGCTGTAGGCATCGGCGGAAAGCACTTCCGCCCATTTGTAGCTGTAATAGCCGGCCGCATAACCGCCCGCGAAGATATGCGAGAAGTTGTTGGGAAAACGGTTCCACTTGGGCGGGCGCACCACGGCGACTTCGTCGCGGATGGACTCGATGAGCGTGAGCGCGGTGGTGGTGTCGTATTCGCTGAAATCGGAATGCAGGCGCATGTCGAACAGGGAGAACTCGATCTGGCGCACGGTCTGCATGCCGGCCTGGAAGTTCTTGGCGGCGACCATCTTGTCAAAGAGTTCTTTTGGCAAGTGTTTGCCGGTATCGACGTGCTTGGTCATATGGCGCAACACGTCCCACTCCCAGCAGAAGTTCTCCATGAACTGGCTGGGCAATTCCACGGCATCCCATTCCACGCCCTTGATGCCGGACACGCCGTAATCCTCGACACGGGTCAGCATGTGGTGCAGGCCGTGGCCGAATTCGTGGAACATGGTGATGACTTCGTCATGCGTGAACAGGGCTGGCTTGCCGCCGACCGGCGCGGAGAAGTTGCAGGTGAGGTAGGCCACGGGAATTTCGACGCCTTGGCTCTTCCTGCGGCGGGTGATGGCTTCGTCCATCCAGGCGCCGCCGCGCTTGTTGTTGCGCGCGTAGAGGTCGAGATAGAACTGACCGACCGGCTCGCCTGCCGGGTTGGTGATTTCGTAGAAACTGACGTCCTTGTGCCAGACCGGCGCTTGCTTCTTGCGCACCTGGAGGCCGAAGATGGTCTCGGTGACCTTGAACAGGCCTTGCAACACTTGCTGCTCGGGGAAGTATTGCTTCACTTCCTGGTCGGAGAACGCGTACTTTTCCTCGCGCAGCTTCTCAGAGGCGTAGGCAATATCCCAGGCTTGCAGCTCGGGCAAGCCCAGTTTCTCGGCGGCATATTGATTGAGTTCCTGCATGTCGCGCTCGGCGAAGGGCTTGGCGCGCTTGGCGAGGTTGTTGAGGAATTCTTCCACCTGGATCGGGGTTTCCGCCATCTTGGTGGCGAGCGAGGTTTCGGCATAGTTGCTGTAGCCCAGCAATACGGCAGCCTCGTGGCGCAGCGTGAGGAGTTTGCTGATGATCTCGGTGTTGTCCCATTCCGGCTTGCCGAATTCGGAGGCGCGGGTGGCGTAGGCACGGTAAAGCGTTTCGCGCAGCTCGCGGTTGTCGCCGTATTGCAGCACCGGCATGTAGGAAGGGAAGTGCAGGGTGAATTTCCAGCCGGTTTTTTCATCGGCCTTGGCGGCTTCGGCCGCAGCTTGCAAGGCGTCTTCCGGGATGCCTTTTAATTGGGCTTCGTCCTCGATGAACAAGGCGTAGTCGTTGGTGGTGTCGAGCAGGTTTTCCTCGAACTTGGCGGCCAGGGTGGAAAGCTCTTCCTGAATCGCCTTGAAGCGCGCCTTTTTGTCTTCCGGCAATTCAGCGCCGCCGAGGCGGAAATCGCGCAGTTCGTTATCAACAATCTTGCGCTGGGCGGTGTTGAGCTTGTCGTAGTCCGCACTGGTACGCAAGGCGCGGAACTTGGCGTACAGGCGCTCATCCTGCGAAAGGTCGGCATAGAACGCGGTCAGCTTGGGTAGGTTCTCGTTGTAGGCTTCGCGCAATTCGGGGCTGTTGACGACGGCATTGAGGTGGCCGACTTGCGACCAGGCGCGCGAGATCTGCTCCTCGAAGTCTTCCAGCGGCCGCACGAAGCTTTCCCAGGTAGGCGGCGCGGATTCTGCCACCAGCGTTTCGACCAGTGCCTTGCCCTTTTCCAGCAAGTGGTCTACCGCGGGGGTGACGTGCTCGGCCTTGACTTGGTCGAATTGGGGCAGGCCGGAAAAATCCAGCAATGGGTTGTTGGCAATGCTCACTTGGAATCCTTAACTAATCAATCGCAATGTAAACGGGTAGCGGTATTCCTGCCCCTGGCTCGCGGCAATGGCGGCCAGCACGCACAGGATGAGGTTGGCGATCCAGAGGATGCCAGCCAGCACGAAACCGACGAGTATCACCATCAATATGGAGCTGATGGCGTACCCTATCAAGAGGGTGATCTGGAAATTCAGCGCTTCGCGCGCTTGCTCGCTGATAAAGGGACTGCTGTCCTTTTTCAGCAGCCAGACGAAAAGTGCGGGAAACAGGCTGAACACCGTGCCCGCCAAATGGGTGACCACGGCGATGTTCTTTTCGTCCGCGCTGGGAACCGGAATCAGGTTGCTCATGGTGGAATCCCCCTCAGAAATGAATGACCGGAACAGCAGTATATGGACTACTGATTGAGTTTTTCCAGCAAAGGTTCGATCTTGTCCATATCGTAGGCGTTCATGATCTTGCGTGCCAGCGCGGCAATGGCCTGCAGCTCGGTCTGCAGCACCTGGCGCTTGATGGTCAGCACGTGCGACGGATGCATGGAGAACTGGCGCAGACCCATGCTGAGCAATAGTCGCGTGAAATTGATGTCGCCCGCCATTTCGCCGCACACCGATACCGGCTTGCCCAGCTTGTTGCCGGCCTTGATCGTCATCTCGATCAGCTTGAGCACGGCAGGATGCGACGGCTTGTAGAGATGCGATACCGAGTCGTCCGTACGGTCGATCGCCAAAGAATACTGGATCAGGTCGTTGGTGCCGATGGAGAGGAAATCCAGTTCGCGCGCAAAGGCCTCTGCATTGATGGCCGCGGCAGGAATCTCGATCATGCCGCCCAGCTTGATTCCCTCGTCGAATGGGACGTTTTCCGCGCGCAGGCTTTCCTTGGCGCGTTCCAGCAAGATGGTCGTCTGCCTCAATTCCAGCAGCGACGACAGCATGGGAATCAGGATCTTGATCTTGCCGTAATGCGATGCGCGCAGGATGGCGCGCAACTGGGTATGGAAAATCTGCGGTTCTGACAGGCACAGGCGGATGGCGCGCAAACCCAACGCGGGATTGGTGCAGCTGCGCGCGGCATCCGGGTTCATCTGCTTGTCGGCGCCGAGGTCGAGGGTGCGAATCGTCACCGGCATGCCCTTCATCATTTCCGCTACCGTGCGGTAGGCCGCGAACTGCTCTTCCTCGTCCGGCATCTCGCGCCGGTTCATGAACAGGAACTCGGTACGGTAAAGCCCAATGCCGGTAGCGCCCACCGCCTTGGCCTTGGCCACGTCGGAAGGCACTTCGATGTTGGCGTGCAGCTCGACTTCAACCCCGTCCAGGGTCACCGCCTTGGTCAGCTTGAGGCGCTTGAGCTTTTGCTGCTCCAGCTCCCATTCCTCCTGGCGCAGGCGGTATTCGGCCAGGGTATCCTTGTCCGGGTTGACGATGACGATGCCATGGTTGCCGTCGACGATGATGAGCTCGCCGTCGCGGATCAAGTCGCGTGCGCGGTGCAGCGCCACAATCGACGGGATGCTCAGGCTACGCGCGAGAATGGCGGTATGCGAGGTCGCGCCGCCCACGTCGGTGATGAACGCGGCGAACTGGTGGTGCTTGAACTGGATGGCGTCGGCAGGCGAGACGTCGTACGCCACGAGGATCTGCGCGCTTTCGTCCGGGCGCACCGCCTCGCTGGGATGCCCAAGCAAGACCTTGATGATGCGCTCCACCACCTGCACCACGTCCTGCTTGCGCTCGCGCAGGTATTCGTCCTCGATCAGCTCGAATTGCGCCACCAGCTCGTGCATCTGCTGCTTCAATGCCCATTCGGCATTGCACAGTTCCTGCTCGATGATGGCCTTGGGCTCTTCCGACAAGTGCTTGTCGGCCAGGATCATCAAGTGCGTGTTGATGAAGGCCGCCAGCTCGGCCGGCGCGTTGGCCGGCAATTGCTCGCGCACCGTTTCCAGGTCGTGCCTGACGCGTTCCAGCGCTTGTTCGAAGCGGATGATTTCGGCGACCAGCGCCTTTTTCGGGATCTGGTAATGCACCACCTCGACCAAGGCGTTGGTGACGAGGTGGGCGTTGCCGATGGCGATGCCGCCCGACACGCCGACGCCGTGCATGGAGAAACTGACCTTGCTGCTCTGGGCCATGGAAGGTTATTCCTGAGGGGGGAGGAAAAACATGGTCGGGACGGTTATTCCGGCTCGCCGAAACGGTCGTTGATGAGCTTCACGAGGGCGTCCATGGCGGCCTGCTCGTCGCTGCCGTTGGTTTCAAGCGTCACCTTGCTCCCCTTGCTCGCCGCCAGCATCATCACGCCCATGATGCTCTTGGCGTTGACCCGCCTGCCATTGCGCTCGATCCAGATTTCGCAGGCATGCTGGCTGGCCGTCTGCGTAAGCTTGGTCGAAGCGCGGGCGTGCAAGCCCAGTTTGTTGATGATTTCTATTTCTTGTTTAATCATGATGCTTACATGCGTCCTTGGAAAAATGTACCACCCCGTCACGCCCACCGCTGATGGATTTCTCCACCAGGGTCATGATGCTGTTGCCCTGCCGGTAGGTGAGCGCGCGCACCAGCATCGGCAGGTTGACCCCGGCCACACCTTCGACATGGCCCGGGATCAGCAACTTCGTCACCAGGTTGCAGGGCGTGGCGCCGTAGATATCGGAAAGTATCAGCACCCCTTGCCCCTCGTCCAGCTCCCTGATCATTTGCTGGGCCTGCGGCAGCAGCCCGCCCGGGTCGTCATGAGTGCCGACGCCTAGCTGCCTCAACAGCGGCGGGCGCGAACCCATGACGTGGCTTGCACAGTGAATCAGGCTTTCGCCCAGCGTTCCATGGGCAATGATGAGTATACCTATCATGCTTTGTATCCCGTATCCTCAGGAGCTTTCCGGCCGGCGATGCCAGCCTAGTTTTTCTCCAGTGACCTATGCCGTACCAGCACGCGGTATTGCTGGTGACGGAAATGCGCCGCAAGGCGCTCTGCGAAATAGACCGAACGATGCTGGCCGCCCGTGCAGCCAATCGCCACGGTCAGGTAGCTGCGGTTGTCGGCAATGAAACTGGGCAGCCAGCGCTCGATAAAACCGCGGATATCGTCGTACATGCCGTGCACGCTGTCGTGGCCTTCGAGGAAATCGCATACAGGCTTGTCCTGACCAGTTTGCGGCCTGAGCTCCAGGTCGTAATAGGGGTTGGGCAGGCAACGCACGTCGAACACGTAATCCGCATCCAACGGGATACCGTGCTTGAAGCCGAACGAGGAGAACAGCAGGATCAGTTCGCCGTTCTTCTGCGTCACGAATTCCTTGACCCAGTTGCGCAAGGCATTGGCGCTAAGGCTGCTGGTATCGATGCGCAACCCCATGTCCACCAGCGGCTCCAGCAAATGGCGCTCGTGGCTGATGCTTTCGGCCAGGGTGCTGGTGTCGCTGCTCAACGGATGGCGCCGGCGCGTTTCGCTGTAGCGCTTGACCAGGGTCTCGACATTGGCCTCCAAGAACAACACCTGCACTTCGATGCCCTCGCCCTTGAGCTTACGGATGTTGCCGGGCAGTGCCTCGAGCGAGGCGCTGCGGGTATCGATGCTGATCGCCACCCGTTCGTGGTTTCCCTGGCTCAGGTGCTCCGAAGCCTGGTGCAGCAAGGTGGCAGGCAGGTTGTCGATGCAATAGTAGCCGCTGTCCTCCAGCATCTTGAGTACGATGCTCTTGCCTGAACCCGAAAGACCGGTGACGATCACAAGCTGCATGGCCTATTCCGCCTGCGATTTGAGTTTGCGGGAAGTGCGTGCCATCTCGCGGTGCTGGCGCTGCATGAACTGCTTGGTGCCGTTGATGCCGCGCAGCAGCAGCATGTGGTTGCGCACCGCAACCTCCACCAGCACGGCGATATTGCGCCCGGCAGCTACCGGGATCACCACCTTGGGAACTTTGACCTCGAGGATTTTTTCATGCTGGGATTTGATCTTGAGCCGGTCGAGCGGCACCATGGTATCGGCCATTTCCAGTTGCACGATCAGGTCGAGCGGCTTGGTCGGCTTGACGGCGTTGTCGCCAAACAAGGCGCGGATATTGAGCACGCCTAACCCTCGCACCTCAAGGAAGTCCTGCAGCAGCGGCGGGCATCGCCCTTCCAGCCGGTCCGGCGCGATACGGTAGAAGTCGACAATATCGTCGGCGACCAGGCGATGCCCGCGGGAAATCAATTCCAGCGCCAGCTCGCTCTTGCCGATTGCCGGCGTGCCCTTGATCATAAGGCCGAAGCCCTGCACTTCCATGAACACGCCGTGCAGGCTTTCCGATATCGCCACCGCCTGGGCAAGATAATGGCTGAGCACGTCCATGAGGCCGGGGCTGCGCAACGGGGAGGTAAACAAGGGGGTGCTGAACTCGTCGGAGGCGGCCACCAGTTCATCCGGCGCTTCTTCGCCATTTGCAACAATGATCGCCGCCAAGTCGGCGGAAAACAGGTTCTTGATGGCCTGGAACAACTCGCGCGCCTTGAGACTGCGTAAATAATCCATTTCTGCGCAACCCAGCACCTGCACGCGGTTGGGATGCACAAAATTCAGGTGACCAACCAGCGCCAGGGATGGCTTGGTCACGGTTTCACTGGTCAGGGGGTTATCGCCGCCGGCTAACCCTGCTACCCATTTCAGCTTGAGCTTGCGGCGCGTATCCTTGTAAAGCTGGGTAACACTGATTTCAGCCATGTGTGCTTAATACCTTGGGAATGAATAAGCGGAAGGATTTGCTGCAAGAGCGCCAAATCCATGCATGAAAACCGGACTTGGCACTCTTTTGCAGCATTTCGCTAAAAGATTACTCGACCACCTGGTGCTTCAAACCTCCGGATGCCTGGTTGTGGTTGCTGACTTTTTCCTTATGTTTCACTACCTGGCGGTCGAGCTTGTCAGCCAGCGAGTCAATCGCGCTGTACATGCTTTCCGCCCCGCATTCCGCGTGCAGGTCGTTGCCCGGCACATGCAGGGTGGCTTCCGCCTTTTGCACCAGTTTCTCCACGCTCAGCGTGACCTTGAGGTCAATCACATGGTCAAAGTGATTGCTGAGTCGTGCCAGCTTGGACTGCACATATTCGCGCAGGGCTGGGGTAACGTCGAGGTGATGTCCGGTCAGGTGCAAATTCATAACGCTCTCCTTACTTGAAAAACGCGCAAATCAAAGCGACTTGCGCTGGTTGGCCGCGGGTATCTGTAGAGACTCGCGGTATTTCGCTATGGTTCTTCTTGCAACAACTATGCCTTGTTTGCCAAGGATGTCGGTAATCTGGTTGTCAGACAGCGGCTTCTTCGGGTTTTCCTCGCTCACCATCTGCTTGATCAACGCGCGGATCGCCGTGGCGGAGCACGCCCCTCCCGACTCCGTCGCCACATGGCTGCCGAAGAAATACTTCAACTCGTACACGCCGCGCGGTGTGAGCATGTACTTCCTCGTCGTCACGCGCGACACGGTGGATTCATGCAGGCCCAACTCGTCTGCAATCTCGCGCAGCACCAGCGGGCGCATGGCTACCTCGCCGTGTTCGAAGAAGTTGCGCTGCCTATCCACAATCGCCTGCGACACGCGCAGGATGGTGGAGAAACGCTGCTGGATGTTCTTGATCATCCATTTCGCTTCCTGCATCTGGCTCATAAGGTATTGACTGGAGCTATCGCGATTACGTTTCAGGATGCCGGCATAAAGCTGATTGATGCGCAGCTTGGGCACCACTTCGTCATTGAGGCTGGCGATCCAGATGCCCTTCACCTTTTTCACCACGATTTCGTGCTGGATGTAGTGGTCCGAGGTGATATGGCTGAACTCGCCGCCTGGGCGTGGGTTGAGTTGGGTCACCAGCTGCTGCACCGTTTTCAGGACATCGTCGTCGCAATGCAGCAGTTTGCGCAGGCGCGTGTAATCGCGGCTCGCCAGCAAAGGCAGATGTTGCTCGGCAACCTTGATCGCCAGGTCCACGGAGGGCGTATCTGCCGGCAGGGCGCGCAACTGCAATGCCAGGCACTCGGCCAGGTTACGGGCGCCGATGCCGGGCGGATCGAGGTTCTGGATATGCTTGAGCGCGGTTTCCAACTCGAGCAGGTCGATTTCGAGCTCTTCCGGCAGAAGCTCGGCCAGCTCTTCCAGCGACTGCTCGAGATAGCCGTCGTCATTGATGGCGTCCACCAGCACCATCGCCAGGGTCTGGTCGCGTTCTGACAGCGGTAGCAGCTTGATCTGGCTCAGCAGGTGCTCGCGCAAGGTGAGGTTGACCGCTTCCTGGAAACTGAAGTCGTTGTCGTCGTCATTGTTGGCGCCGCCCTCTTCCCAGCGGTTGCTGCCCTGGAAAGATTCGAAGTAATCGTCCCCGCCGCCGAATTCGTCAACGCGCGGCAACTCCTCGCTGGCTGGCGCAGGCGCCTCGCTGGCAGGAGCGGCGACCGCGGCATCCGGAGCGGGACTGTAGCTTTCGGACATCTCGGCAGCACCGTCCGGGCCGTCTATGCGCTCCAGCAAGGGGTTGGCCTGCAACAGCGACTCCAGCTCCTGGTTGAGTTCCTGCGAAGACAGCTGCAACAGCTTGATCGACTGTTGCAACTGCGGCGTCAATGCCAGGTTCTGGGAAAATTTTAGCTGTAGACTTTGTTTCATCTCTCTAATTCTGCGTTGACTACAGGCGGAAATCCTTGCCCAAGTAAACTTCTCTTACACTTTCGTTATGTATGATCTCGCTGGGCTTCCCCGATGCGAATACGCGGCCTTCATTCACGATGTAGGCGCGATCGCATATGCCCAATGTTTCACGGACATTATGATCCGTGATCAGTACCCCGATATTGCGCTCGGTCAGAAAACGCACGATCTTCTGAATGTCCAGCACGGCAATCGGGTCGATCCCGGCAAACGGCTCATCCAGTAGGATGAAACTGGGATTGGTCGCCAAACATCGGGCGATTTCCACCCGGCGTCGCTCGCCACCGGACAGGCTCACCGCCATGCTGTTGCGTATATGGGTGATATGGAGCTCCTGCAGCAGGGATTCAAGCTGTTCCTTCTGCTGCTCGGCCGTCATGTTCTGCAATTCGAGGATGGCCTGGATGTTTTCCGTCACGGTCATCTTGCGGAAGATCGACGGCTCCTGCGGCAGGTAGGCCAGGCCCATGCGCGCGCGCTGGTGTATGGGCATCCGGCTCAGATCCTTGCCATCCAGCAATATGCGTCCGCCATCTAGGGGCACCAGGCCCACCATCATGTAGAAACTGGTAGTCTTGCCCGCGCCGTTCGGCCCGAGCAACCCGACCACCTCGCCGCTGTTGAGCTGCAGGGAAATATCCTGCACCACGGTGCGCGACTTGTATTTCTTGCGTAAGCTTTCTACGATTAATTCACTCATTTATGCAATATCTATCGATGCCGTCTCTATAAAGCGCGGTTGCCTTCGGCCCGCATACAGACAAAGGCCCTCCAAATAGCCGTCAAGCTCAGGGAGTTTCTGCCGCGGGTTTCTTCTTGGGCTGGATAATGGCCCGCACTCGGCCAGTGGGTGTTGCAGGTGTCGCCGCTTGCGAGCCGCCGCTGATGACTTCCGCATACTCGGCATTGGCGTCATACATGATGTAGTCGCCATGCACGATATCCTCGCCGCGTTTGACCCATGCCTTGGTAAACAGCTGCACCTTGTCCATGCGTCCATCATACTCTATCCGCTGGGCGCTGCCTTCCATGTATTCGTTCTTGCCATCGCGCTTCTGCTTGAAGGTGGTGGGATTGCCATAGGACGTGCTGTGCTGGAAGCCTTCCTTGTCCTCGCGCACGATCAGCCTGTCGCCTCGGATCACCAGCGTGCCCTGGGTCAGGATGACGTTGCCGGTATAGGTGCTGGTCTTCTTGGCATCATTGACCTGCACGGAGTCGGCCTCCAGCTCGATCGGCTTTTCCCGGTCGGCCTTTTCGGCATGTGCCGTTGCAGACAGCATGCCGGCCAACATGGCAAGCAATAATGAATAACGCAGGTTGCGCATAGGGTCTCCGCTGAAGAATGTCGTTCTACTTGGTTTTAGTGGGCTGCTTGGCATTTTTGCTGTTACCGGATGTCGTCTTGCTGTTCTTGGAAGCCGCAGGCTTGGCTGCCGCCTGCTTAGGCTTGCTTGCCGTGCTGGTCTTGCTTGCCGCTTTTGGCTTGCTGCTCGTGCGCTTAGTGGCAGCCGGGCGTTCATAATGGCTGCGCACCCGTTTGTTGAGCTGGATAGTCTGGTTCTTCTTGTCGTAGACCATCCCGACCGCGCGCACCACGCTTTTCGGCCCTTGCGTAATCACCACAGGCTGGTCGGTCGACGCGATCTCGCTGTCCGGCTCCACGCGCAGGTATTCCGTCGTCAGCGTCATTTCCTGCCGGTCGCCAAATGCCTGCCGCACCACGCGCACGTCATCGCGGAACTCCACGACCTCGCCGTTGCTGGACACATGTCCGCGCTTGCCTGTTATCGTCGTGGTGGGCTTGCCGACGCCAAACTGGGTGAAATGCGGGTTTTCCAGCTCGGTAGTGTCGTCGTCCGGGTAATGCCGCATTTCAGAAGCCTTGAGAATATGGCTGATCGACCCTGTCGCATCCGTCTTGGTCGTGACGAAATTGTTCAGGATGTAATCGGGGTCGTGACGCGTCGTCCCATCCACGCGCGGCTCCGGCGGCTGCACCGTGCGGTCGATCCACAGCGTAATCAGGGCCAGCAGCCCGAGTACGGCAAGCGGAAACAGGATGGTATTGGTACGTCCTTGCATATCTCGCTTACTTCAAATAAGGGGCCATTTGCGCATCGAAGGTGCCTTGCGCCTTCATGAGCAGTTCGCAGACTTCGCGCACGGCGCCGAACCCGGCCTGGCGCTCTGTGGTGTAATGGGCATACTCCTTGACCAGCGGCATCGCGTGCGGCACGGTGATCGCCAGCCCGGCACGGCGCATGGGCGGAATGTCGATCACGTCGTCCCCCATGAACAGGCATTCCTCGGCAGACACTCCTTGCTTCTCGAGCAAGTCGTTGAAAGCCTCGAGCTTGTCGTCTATGCCCTGGTAGATGATCTGCACGCCGGTATTCTCGGCACGCTTCACCACCACATTGGACTTGCGGCCCGTGATATAGGCCATACGGACGCCGGTATGCTTGAGCATCTTCATTCCCAGGCCGTCCTGGGAATGGAACACCTTGTATTCCAGCCCGTCATCCCCCAGCATCAAGCCGCCATTGGTGAGGACACCGTCAACGTCAAACACTGCAATCTTGATGCGCTTTGCGCGTTCTTCTAAGGAAATCAACTTCTAAACCACCTTTGCCATGAGTAAGTCGTGCATATTGAGTGCGCCGACCAGGTTACCCTGCCGGTCGACGACCAGCAGGCTGCTTATTGAATATTGCTCCATCAAGGCCACGGCATCGACCGCCAGCTGCTCCGGGGCAATGACCTGCGGATCTTCATGCATGACGTCGCCCATGCTGGTGCCGTGGATGTCGATCCCGGCCTCGAAAGCCCGGCGCAAGTCGCCGTCCGTGAATATGCCGACCGGCTTGCCTGCCGCATCCAGCACCGCCGTCATGCCCAGCCCCTTGCGCGACATTTCCAGCAGGCCGTCCTTGAGGCTGCTGCTGCTTGGTATGCCGGGGATGTCGTTCCCGCTGCGCATGATGTCCTGCACATGCAGCAGCAGGCGCCGCCCGATCGAGCCGCCAGGATGGGCCAATGCGAAATCCTCGCGCGAGAACCCGCGCTGGTCCAGCAAGGTCACGGCGAGCGCATCGCCCAGCGCCAGCGCTGCCGTCGTGCTCGCCGTGGGGGCGAGCCCCAGCGGACAGGCCTCCTGCGATACGTGGGCGTCGAGGAAAATCGCCGCCGCCTTGGACAAGGTCGAGTGACGGTTGCCCGAAATACTGATGATAGGGGCGCCGATGCGCTTCAATGGCGGCAACAGCGCCAGCAGCTCATCCGCCTCTCCGGAATTCGACAGGGCGATCACCACGTCATCCCGGGTGATCATGCCCAGGTCGCCATGGCTCGCCTCGGCGGGATGCATGAAAAAAGCCGGCGTACCGGTACTGGCCAGCGTGGCGGCGATCTTGTTGCCGATATGCCCGGACTTGCCGATGCCGGTCACGACAACTCGGCCCCGGCATTGTAAAATAAGCTCGACTGCGTTGACGAAATTCTCATCCAGGCGCTCGGCCAATGCCTGCACTTCCCGCGCCTCGATGGACAAGACCTCGCGCGCAAGTTGCAGTGGTGCGGTTGCGCTATTGCTCGTCTTTAACTTGGAAATTCCCATATGTGCCAAGTATAAAAGGGAATGTTCCCTGAATAAAGGATATGCCGGCAAAGTCGGCATAATTTTTGCGTGATTAATTTATTCCAGCCTAGCCGCCCCCATACCCCCATCTCCCGGAAACACACATCATGAGCCAGCACGTACTGATCGCCGGCGGCGGCATCGTCGGCTGCCTCACGGCCATGGAGCTGGTTTCCCGCGGCTGCAAGGTCACCATCGTCGAGCGCAACAAGATCGCAAGCCAGACATCTGGAGAGTCTTCCTGGGCAGGCACGGGCATCATGTTCCCGCTGTTGCCATGGATGTATTCGGACCACGTCAACACCCTTACCCACTATGGCGCATCGCGGTATAAGGAGATCTGCGCGCGGCTGTTCAGCGAGACCGGCATAGACCCGCAAATGCTCAATTCCGGCTTCCTGCTGCTGCCGCCATTCGACCGCGAGGCGGGCCTGGCCTGGTGTAACCGTTACCAACTCAAGGCAGAAGCGGCCAGGGTTGAAGACTTTGGCGTGCAATCTCCCAGCGGGCAAGATGCGCTATGGCTGCCCGAGGTCAACCAGGTCCGCCCCCCTTGCCTCATGCATGCCCTGCGCACATGGCTGGAGAACAACGACGTGCGACTGCTGGAGCATACCGAGCTCATGCCGCTTTCCTCCGATGTGACCAAGCTCGCCGCGTGGCGTACCACGGCGGGTGAATTGCTGGAGGCAGACCGCTTCGTCGTCACTTCAGGAGCGTGGAGCTTCGACCTCCTCAAGGAAGTCGCCAGCAAGCTGCAGATTAAGCCCATGCGCGGGCAGATCCTGCTCTACAAACCGGAACGCAACCCCGGCGCCGTGGTTTTCCGCGAGGATTTCTACCTGGTGCCGCGCCGCGATGGCTACCTGCTGGCCGGCAGCACCCTGGAAGACGTCGGGTTCGATCCATCCGTGACGGATGCCGTCCGTGACGAAATCCGCGCCAAGGCCGAAGCCCTGATGCCGGAACTTGGGGCGCTCCCCATCATCAAGCACTGGAGCGGCCTGCGCCCCGGCACGCCCGAGAACCTGCCCGTGATCGGCCCGCACCCAGACGTGGAAAACCTCTACCTCAATACCGGGCATTTCCGCTACGGGCTGACCATGGGCCCGGCAAGCGCCAGCCTGGTAGCAGCATTGATCTGCGGCGAAACGGCCTGGACCGACCCGGCTCCCTTCTCCCTGCCCCAATAACCCACAGCACAGATCTCGATCAGGTACCGACTAGCCTCCACTTGATCGATTTCAAGAATGATTCGCGCTACCTCAGCCATTTTCTTCTTATGGCAAAATGCCGGCCAAATCCTATCAACCCAATAAAAAAAGGAATAAGCATGGCACATCAACTCCCTCCGCTACCGTACGCCAAAGATGCCTTGGAACCCGTCATTTCGGCCGAGACCATCGACTTCCACTATGGCAAGCACCACCAGGCCTATGTGACCAACCTCAACAACCTGGTTCAGGGAACCGAGTTCGAGAACGCCAGCCTGGAAGAGATCGTGAAGAAATCCTCCGGCGGCATCTTCAATAATGCAGCCCAGGTGTGGAACCACACCTTCTACTGGAATTGCTTCAAGCCTAACGGCGGCGGCGAGCCCACCGGCGAGCTGGCAGCGGCAATCGACAAGGCGTTCGGCTCTTTCGAGGAATTCAAGAAACAATTCACGCAAAAAGCCATCACCACATTCGGCGCCGGCTGGGCATGGCTGGTCAAGAACGCGGACGGCAGCCTGAGCCTGGAAAGCACCAGCAACGCCGAGACTCCCTTGACCAAGGGCCAGACCCCGTTGCTGACCATCGACGTCTGGGAGCATGCCTATTACGTCGATTACCGCAACGCGCGCCCGAAATATGCGGAAGAGTTCTGGAACATCGTGAATTGGGACTTTGTGACCGCCAACTTCAAGGCATAAAGGCTCGCAGTCAACCGCCCAGAGCCGCTAAATTCAGTGCAGCAATTCTGGCTAGGCGCCCTACCCTAGGCAGCAGAGGTGGTACGGCAAGGCAATAACGCCTGAAGGAGTTTGTTAACGGTCCCAAGGCAAAAAACGGCTAGGCCATTCTTGGTCCTAGCCGTTTCTTTTTTTCACGATAGCCTGCTAGAATCGCAACCATGTTGCGCAAAATCCTGCTCGGTTATGTACTTTCGCTATTGCTGCTATTCGGCCAGCAAAGCATTGCCGCGCACGAAATCTGGCACATCCACGACCAGCTTACCCATGCCAAGGACCAGGCGCCGCAGCACAATGCCTGCGAACAATGCCTGGGGCTGGGCAGCCTGGAAAGCTTTATTCCCGCAACACAGCCAGCGCTCCATTTCAGCGCCGGCCACACCGGCTTTGTTGCGCCCGTCAGCATTGAACCGCGCACCGAACGCACTGTTGCCTATATCTCGCGCGCACCGCCAGCAATCTCCATCTAGCCAGACCCGGCATATCCTCGCCTGAGTCAAAGGATATGCCTGCCATTGCGTTTCCCCGGCTTGGGGAAGCCGCGGTCGTGCTTGTGCACGGCCTGTTGAATAGATTGAATGCGAGATTCGAGATGCAGAACCCTGAGACAAAAGCCATCAATACAACAGTTGCGCCCGCACCAATTGCGCCAAAGAAAATCCTAACCGCCATCACCATGGCATTCAGCAGCACCCTGATTTCCATGCCTGCACACGCGGCAGGGGAAATCGAGCTGCCCACCGTCGCCGTCACCGCGAACCCGCTGGGCGTCGCCTCCGACGACATGGTCGTCCCGGTCTCCACCCTGAGCGGCCGCGAGCTCTCGCTGCAGCGCGAAAGCACATTGGGCGAAACTCTGAAATCCATTCCCGGCGTTTCTTCCACCTATTTCGGCCCCAACGCCTCGCGCCCCATCATCCGCGGCCTGGACGGGGAGCGCGTGCGCATGATGCAGAACGGCGTCGGCATTCTTGACGCTTCCAGCCTGAGCTTTGACCACGCCGTGGCGCTGGACCCGCTGGTAATCGAGCAGATCGACGTGGTGCGCGGCCCTGCGGCCCTACTTTACGGCGGCAGCGCAGTAGGCGGCGTGGTGAACGCGATTGACCACCGCATTCCAAAGGAGGCCATCGACGGCGTCACCGGACGCAGCGAGGTGCGGTTCGGCGGCGCGGAAAACCAGAAAAATGGCGCGGTCGTCGTCGATGCCGGCAATGGCGTGCTCACCGTGCACGCGGACGCCTACAAGCGCAAGACCGACGATCTCGATATTCCAGGCTACGCCATGTCGCGCCGCAAGAGCGAGCAGTCCGGAGAGGCGCGGGAGCACAAGGGCCGCCTGGTGAACAGCGGCTCGGATGCCGACGGCGGCGCGATCGGCGCTTCGATAGCGCTGGAAAACGGCTATGTCGGCATGTCCTACTCCACCTTCAACAGCAAATACGGCACGGTGGCGGAACCGGATGTCCTCATCGACATGAAGAGCGACCGCTGGGACTTTGCCTCCGAACTGCGCGACCTGGGCAGCATCATCAGCAAGGTCAAGGTACGCATGGCCTATACCGACTACGAGCACCAGGAGCTGGAGGACGGCGAAGTGGGTACCACCTTCAAGAACCGCGGCGTGGAAGGCTCGATCGAAGCCACCCACGGCAATATCGGCCCGCTCAACGGCGTGATCGGCATGCAGTTCCACAACTCCAAGTTCCAGGCGCTGGGCGAGGAGGCCTTCGTGCCGTCCACCCGCACCAATACGCGCGCGGTCTATCTATATGAAGAGCTTCCGCTGGACGCGCTCAAGCTGACTTTCGGCGGACGTGTCGAGCACGCCAAGATCGAATCCAGCGACAACGAGGACTTCGGTCCAGGTCAGTCCCGCTCGTTCACGCCATACAGCTTTGCCGCCGGCGCGCTGTTCAAGCTGGACGAGCAATGGTCCGTCACCGCCAACCTGTCGCACAACGAACGTGCGCCCAGTTACTTCGAACTGTATGCCGACGGCGAGCATGTGGCGACCGACCAGTATGAAGTCGGCTCCAGCGACCTCAAGAAAGAGCGCTCGAACGGCATAGACGCCCAGTTGCGCTGGAAGCAGAACCACGACTCCTTCCACATTGGCGCCTATTACACCCGGTTTAGCAATTTCATCGGGCTGTTCAACACTGGAGAGCTGGTGAACGAGGACGGCATCCCGGGACAGGCCGATTCCGAAATAACCGAAGCCAGGTTCACGGGCGCCAAAGCGACATTCAAGGGCCTGGAAGCCGAAGGCAAGTTCCGCGTCTATGAGCAGGTCGGCTCGCTGGACCTGAACCTGCGCGGCGACTACGTGCGCGCCACCAACCGCGACACCGGCGATTCGCTGCCGCGCATCTCGCCGTTGAGGCTGGGCTTCGGGCTGGATTACCGTTTCAACCGTTTCGGCTCACGCTTGGATGTATTGCGCGCCTTCAAGCAGGACCGCACCGATGCGAACGAACTCGCCACGGACGGTTACACCTTGGTCAACGCCACCCTGACCTACAAGCTGCCCACTTCGCAGTATTTCCAGCTGGAGGCTTTCGCCAAGGCGTACAACCTGCTGGACCAGACCATACGCGACCATACCTCCATCCTCAAGGACATCGCGCCCATGGGCGGCCGCTCGCTGCTGGTCGGCCTGCGCGGGGAGTTCTAGCCACAGCGCTGCCCGCGGCCGCGGTATCGCCGCCGCGGGCAGCTTGCGCTATGATGTCGGTCTTGATTCACTTCAACAAAGATCGACATCATGGCACGTACCGTTTTCTGCGTTAAGCTGGGCCGCAATGCTGACGGCCTGGATTTCCCCCCTTATCCCGGCGAGCTCGGCAAGCGTATTTTCGAGCATGTCTCCAAGGAAGCCTGGGCCGGCTGGCTCAAGCAGCAAACCATGCTGGTCAACGAAAACCGCCTGAGCCTGGCCGACCCGCAAGCGCGCAAATATCTCGCCCAACAGACTGAGGCCTATTTCTTCGGCGATGGCGCGGACACTGCTTCAGGCTACGTCCCGCCCAACAGTTGAACCATTTTTCATTAAAGTGTCATATTTCGGGCATACAGTGAGGTTTTCATCATGTTGCCCGTCAAATTGAGTCCCGAATATTTTATCAATCGCGAACTAGGCATCCTGGCCTTCAACCGTCGCGTACTGGCCCAGGCTGAAGACGAAAACGTTCCCCTGCTTGAGCGCCTTAAATTCCTCTGCATTTTCAGCAGCAATATGGACGAGTTCTTCGAGGTGCGCGTCGCGGGCCTCAAGAACCAGATCAAGTACAATTCCCCGCACGTAGGCGCCGACGGCATGCTGCCCAAGCAGGCGCTCGCCAAGGTCAGCAACTTGGCCCACGAAATGGTGGACCACCAATACAAGATTCTCAACGAGGTGGTGCTGCCGCAGCTTGCCGCCCAGGAAATCCGCTTTATCCGTCGCGGCGACTGGAGCGATGTGCAGCGCGAGTGGATCGCCGCTTACTTCTTCCGTGAGCTGATGCCCATCCTCACGCCTATCGGGCTGGATCCGGCGCACCCGTTTCCTCGCGTACTCAACAAGAGCCTGAACTTTGCCGTGGAACTGGAAGGCAAGGACGCGTTCGGCCGCAATTCCGGCGTCGCCATCGTGCAGGCGCCTCGCGCGCTGCCGCGCGTCATTCGCCTGCCGCGCGACATCGCGGGTTGCGACCACGGCTTCGTGTTCCTGTCCTCCATCCTGCATGCCCACGTCAACGAACTGTTCTCGGGCATGATTGTGAAAGGCTGCTACCAGTTCCGCGTCACGCGCGACAGCGACCTGATCCTGGACGATGATGAAACCAAGGACTTGCGCCTTGCGCTGCAGGGCGAATTGACCCACCGGCAATATGGCGATGCGGTACGGCTGGAAGTGGCCGACAGCTGCCCGACTGAAATGTCCGCCTTCCTGCTGGGGCAATTCGGCCTGAGCCAGGATGACCTTTACCAGGTCAACGGCCTCGTCAACCTCGTCCGCCTGATGCAGATCCCGGACAGCGTGGACCGCCCGGACCTGAAATACCCGCTCTATACGCCCAGCCTGCCCAAGGAAATGGCCAAGGACCCGGACATCTTCAAGGCCATCCGCAAGCAGGATATCTTGCTGCACCACCCGTTCCAGTCGTTCAACCCGGTCGTGGAGTTCATCACGCAGGCCGCCGAGGACCCGCAAGTACTGGCGATCAAGCAGACGTTCTACCGCACTAGCGCCGACTCGACGCTGATGCAGTCACTGATCGACGCGGCGCAGCGCGGCAAGGAAGTCACCGTGGTCGTGGAGCTGCTGGCGCGCTTTGATGAAGAAGCCAACATCAACTGGGCGGCCAAGCTGGAAAATGCCGGCGCCCACGTCGTCTATGGCGTGGTCGGGCACAAGACCCACGCCAAGATGGCCATGGTCGTGCGGCGTGACGAAGACAAGCTGCGGCGCTATGTGCATATTGCCACCGGCAATTACCACCAGCGCACCGCGCGTCTATATACCGACTTCGGCCTGCTCACCTGCCAGGAAGAAATCAGCGAGGACGTGAACGACGTATTCGCCCAGTTGACTGGCTTGGGACGGGCCAGCAAGCTACGCCATCTCTGGCAGTCGCCGTTCACCCTGCATCAGCGCACGATCAAGGCGATCCAGAATGAAGCCGAGATTGCCAAGTCCGGCAAGAAAGCGCGCATCATTGCCAAGATGAACGCCTTGCTCGATCCCGACGTGATCCGCGCCCTGTACGATGCCTCCAGCGCCGGCGTGCAGATCGAGCTCATCGTGCGAGGCGTTTGCGCCTTGCGTCCCGGCATTCCCGGCGTATCGGAAAACATCAAGGTGCGCTCCATCGTCGGCCGCTTCCTCGAGCACACCCGCATCTTCTACTTTTACGACAACGGCGCCGAGCACATCTACCTGTCGAGCGCGGACTGGATGTACCGCAACTTCTTCCGCCGCATCGAAGTATGCTTCCCATTGCTGGATGCCAAGGTGAAGAAGCGCGTTTTCAAGGAAGGCCTGGAACCCTACCTCAAGGATAATTCCAACGCCTGGGAAATGCAGCCCGACGGCAATTACGAGCTCAAGCCGGGCCGCCGCGCCAGCTTCTCAGCACAGCAGTTCCTCATGGCGGAGTATGGCCAGGAAATATTGCCTGACGCCTAAGCGAGTACGCACTCCAGTAACAGAAAAGGCCGGAACATCCGGCCTTTTTCTTGTTATTACGCATGTGCAGCAAGATGCTGTCTCAGGAAACCAGCTCTAGGCTCAGGCCGATCTCCTTCCAGTAGGCCACTTCATTGAATAGCTCCGCTTCCGTCAGCGGGTTTTCCTTGAGCCATGCAGAAGCGATATTGAGCTGATAGCCGGACTTCAGGATCGACAATGCTGGCTCCGGGTAATGATCGGGCTGGCGATTGCGGTGGAACAGCACGGCCAGCCGCAAAATCAGGATCAACAGCAAGCGGTCGTGGTGCCCGATCAGGTCGGCCTCGAGCTTGGCAAGGGAGCGCCGGTGCGCCTTGACCAGCAGGCCCAGCGTCTCCTGCTCCATGTTGGAGAAGCCAGGCATGTCGGCGTTCTCGACAATATAGGCGGAATGCTTGTGATAACCCGCATGGGCGATGGAGACCCCGATCTCGTGCAGATATGCGGCCCAGGTCAGGTATTGTGCCGCGGTTTCCTCATCCCATTGCTGCAATTGGCCTGCGCATTGCGCCAGCAAGCGCAATGCCATCTCGCGCACGCGCTCGGCCTGGTCGGGCTCTATATGGTAGCGGCGCATGAAGCTTGAAACCGTGATCTCGCGGACATCCTGGTCATGCAAGCGGCCGAGCAGTTCATAGAGCACGCCTTCGCGCAGGGCGCTGTTCGCCGTCGTCATGCGCTCGATCTTGAGGGCATCGAATGCCGCCGTCATAATGGCCAGTCCTCCTGGCAGCACCGCCGCACGGTCGGCACTCAACCCAGGCAAGTCGATCTTCTTGATGTCCTTGACCTTGAGCAATTGCTCGCGCAGGAACTCCAGGCCCTCCCTGGTGATTTCGCCTTCGCTCAAGCCGCTCAGGCGGATGATCTCGCCCAAGGCCTTGGCCGTCCCGGATGAGCCGACCGCTTCGTCCCAGCCTTCCGCAATGAAATGCTTGCGTATGCTCTGGATTTCCGCGGCAGCGGCAATCCGCGCACCCTCGAATGCGCTTTCCGTGAGCTTGCCGTCGGGGAAATAGCGCAAGCTGTAGCTGACGCAGCCCATGTACAGGCTTTCCATTTCGATGGGTTCGATACCCTGCCCGATGATGAACTCAGTAGAGCCGCCACCGATGTCGATCACCAAGCGTTTGTGCGTGGCGGGAGGCAGGCTGTGGCTAACGCCAACGAAAATCATGCGCGCTTCTTCACGGCCTGCGATGATTTCGATGGGGAACCCGAGCGCAGCCTGCGCTTCCTGCATCAGGTTGGGCGCATTGCGCGCGACGCGGAAAGTATTGGTGGCAACCGCACGCACCGCCTGCACAGGCAATCCACGCAGGCGCTCACCAAAACGCTTGAGACAGTCAATCGCCCGTTGCTGCGCATCGGCGCTCAGGTTGTTCTTCGCATCCAGCCCCGCGCCTAGGCGAACGGCTTCACGCAAGGAGTCATGGAAAATGAGGTGGCCGTCTGCAACCCGTGCGAGCTGCAGACGGAAACTGTTGGAACCCAGATCGACTGCCGCGATCTCAGGAAAATCCGATTTTTTGGTAGGCAAGTTCGACCTTCTTGTAAAACGCTAAACCGTTGCCGCCATCGCGGCGGCTGACATCAGGGTTCCTGAGCTTCGCGCTCCATCTCCTGCACCGTGGTATGGCGTACGTCCTTACCTTTTACCATGTAGATCACGTATTCGGCAATATTCTTGGCATGGTCGCCGATGCGCTCGATGGCCTTGGCGACGAACAGGACTTCAAGCGACATGGAAATGGTACGCGGGTCTTCCAGCATGAAGGTGATCAGCTGGCGCATCGCGGCACGGAACTGTTCGTCCACCTGCTCGTCCTGGCGCGCCACGTCCACGGTCTTGGTCACATCCAGGCGCGCAAAGGCGTCCAGCGCGGTGCGCAGCATTTCGCGCACATGGCCGACCATGGTCTTGATCTCGTTGAAACGCGGCGTATAGAGACGGCCGGATTCGGACACTTTCTGAGCCACGCGGGCAATCTTGGTCGCCTCGTCGCCGATCCGCTCCAGGTCGGTAATGGTCTTGACCACCATCATGATCATGCGCAGATCGCCTGCGGCTGGCTGGCGGCGCGCGATAATGTGGCTGCAGTCCTCATCCACTTGCACTTCAAGCGCATTCACCTTGTGGTCATTCGCAATCACCTTGTCTGCCAACGTAAGGTTGACAGTTACCAGGGCTTCCAGCGCATTGACGATTTGCTGCTCGACCAAACCGCCCATTTCGAGCACTTTTGCACGGACTGATTCCAGCTCGGCATCGTATTGCTTGTATGTATGTTCAAATTGCATAACGCGATCCCTTCCGTGATTGAAACTGGCCGGACTGCGCTAGTTCCGGCCAGTGTTTTGAGTCAACGTTGTAGTGTAATTGCCGATTATGACAATTTCATGTTGAACTGGTGCGCATCGATTACTTGGCGGTCAATGTCTTGACGCCGTCCGCTGTCGCCAGCAGCAGTACATTGGCTGGACGGGAAGCGAACAGGCCGTTGGTCACGACGCCGACGATGGCGTTGATCTTGGTTTCCAGCTCTACCGGGTCGGCGATGGTCAGGCCATGCACGTCCAGGATCACGTTGCCGTTGTCAGTGGTGAAGTCGCGCAGCTTGGGCTGGCCGCCCAGCTTCACCAGCTCGCGCGCCACATGCTCGCGCGCCATCGGGATCACCTCGACAGGCAACGGGAACTTGCCCAGCACGGACACCAGCTTGCTCTGGTCGCAGATACAGATGAAATCCTTGGCACAGGCCGCCACGATCTTCTCGCGTGTCAGCGCGCCGCCGCCGCCCTTGAGCATGTGCATTTGCTCGGTGATCTCGTCCGCGCCGTCGACGTAGATTTCCATGCCGTCCACGTCATTGAGGTCGAACACTTCGATACCATGGCCGCGCAGGCGCTGGGCAGTCGCTTCGGAGCTGGCGACGGCGCCGTCGATGCGGTCCTTGACCTTGGCCAGTTCATCGATAAAGAAATTGGCCGTGGAACCCGTGCCCACGCCGATGATGCCGCTCTTCACATACTCGACGGCCGCCTTGGCAACCTGTTGCTTCAATTCGTCTTGTGTAGCCATTTATTTAAACCTTTTGCTTATTTGTGACCAAATCGGGGCTTGCAAACGCTGTATGAGCCAGCGCAACATTTTGCAGGCCCCGTGTTTTCTTTATAATTCAGGTTCTTTGTGAACCAAACCCCTCAATCATACACTGCCGCACTATACAGTGCAGCCCTGGACAGCGTCCCTCATGAAAATCGATTACCTGCATAAAATCAAATCCGCCCGCGTTTACGACGTCGCGAGCAAGACCCCGTTGGACCTGCTTCCCAACATTTCCCGACGCATCCACAACCAGGTACTGCTCAAACGCGAGGACATGCAGCCCGTATTTTCATTCAAGCTGCGCGGCGCCTACAACAAGATGGCGCAGCTTTCCACCGAGGCATTGTCGCGCGGCGTAATCACCGCTTCGGCAGGCAACCATGCGCAGGGCGTGGCCCTGGCCGCCAAGAATGCGGGCTGCCGCGCCGTCATCGTCATGCCGGTCACCACGCCCGGCATCAAGGTCGATGCCGTGCGCAACCGCGGCGCCGAAGTGGTGCTGGCTGGCGAATCCTATACGGATTCGTACAACCACGCGCTGAAGCTCATGGATGAGCATCAGCTCACCTTCGTCCACCCTTTCGACGATCCCGACGTGATCGCGGGACAAGGCACCGTGGCGGTGGAGATATTGCAGGACAACCCCGGCCCTATCGAGGCGATTTTCTGCCCGGTCGGCGGCGGCGGCCTGATTGCGGGCGTGGCCGCCTATATCAAGGCGGTACGCCCCGAGATCAAGATCATCGGCGTCGAGGTCAACGACGCCAATGCGATGACGGTTTCGCTGCAGCAAGGCGAGCGCGTCACATTGGACCAGGTCGGCCTGTTTGCGGACGGCAAGGCGGTCAAGCTGGTCGGAGAAGAGACTTTCCGTCTGTGCCAGCAATATGTCGACGAGATGATCCTGGTCGACAACGACGCCATCTGCGCGGCCATCAAGGACGTATTCGAGGATACGCGCGCCATCCTCGAGCCGACGGGCGCCCTGGCGCTCGCCGGCCTCAAGGCCTACGCCCAGCAGCACAACCTGCAAGGCAAGACATTGGTGGCGGTCGCCTCGGGCGCCAACATGAGCTTCGACCGCCTGCGCTTCGTCGCCGAACGCGCGGAAATCGGCGAGAAGCGCGAAGCGGTGCTGGCCGTGACCATTCCCGAAACTCCGGGCTCATTCAAGAAGTTCTGCCGGCTGATCGGCAACCGCAATATCACCGAGTTCAACTACCGCTACGCCGACGCCACGGCCGCGCATATCTATGTCGGCGTCGCCATCCAGGACCCCAGCGAATCCGGCATGCTGGTCAGGCAATTGCAGGAACACGGCTTGCCGGCATTGGACCTGAGCGAGAATGAAGTGGCAAAACTGCACCTGCGCCACCTGGTAGGAGGCCATGCGCCGCAGGCCGAGCACGAGCAGGTCTACCGCTTCGAGTTCCCGGAAAAACCTGGGGCGCTGATGAATTTCCTCGACAGCATGCGTCATGACTGGAATATCAGCCTGTTCCATTACCGTAACCATGGCGCGGATTTCGGCAGGGTGCTGGTCGGCATGCAGGTGCCGCCGGGAGAGGAACAGGCATTCACCGATTTCCTGCAGAACCTGGGCTACCCGTACTGGGAGGAAAGCAACAACCCGGCTTACAAGCTGTTCCTCGGATAAGCTGAGAGCCCAAATAAAAAGCCCGCCAACTGGCGGGCTTTTTGCATACCTTGACCCTGTATCAGGCTTTGGCAGCCAAGGGGGTGCCGTAGGCGGTGATATCGTAATCGGTGAGCTCGTAGCCCAGCTCGCGCACGATCACCTTGAGACGCTCCTCGATACCGAGATCGTAGAATTCGCGAACCTCACCGGTGCTGGTGCTGACCAGGTGGCCATGGTGCTCTTCGCCGTCGTTCAACTCATACACGGCCTTGTTGTTGCCCAACTGGCTTTTCTTCAAGAGCCCTGTCTGTTCGAATTGCGCCAGTACGCGGTACACCGTGGCCAAGCCGAACTCGGAATGCTCGGTAATCAGGATCCGGTACACGTCTTCAGCCGCCAGGTGGCGCTGCTCGCTGTTACGGAAGATATCCAGCACCTTGAGACGTGGCAACGTGATTTTCAGGCCACTGTTTCTCAAATCCTGATGCGGATCCACTACTCCGTCTTCTTTTTTCGTTCCCACTATCATCTCCTTAATCAATTGAATCCTGACGCCGCAATAGCATATCACGCATTGGGATGATGCCAAGCATCAGGAAAGTAGTTTCATGATGAACTCCCAGTCCCTGGGGTCCACTGGCGTAATCGAGAGCCGGTTGCCGCGTTGCAGGATGCGCAAGTTCTGCAGCTCCGGCGTTTCACGCAATTCTTTCAAGCTCAACAAGCGCGTCTTGCGCACCAGCCTTACATCCACATTGAACCAGCGCGGACTCTCCGGCGTCGCCTTGGGGTCATAGTACTTATGGCCCTCTATAAACTGCAGGCGGTCGGGATAAGCCAGCTTGCTGACTTCGGCAATGCCCACGATGCCAGGTTCCGCACAATTGGAATGATAGAACAATACGCCATCGCCGACCTTCATCTGGTCTCGCATGAAGTTGCGCGCCTGGTAATTGCGCACCCCGTACCAATCTACCGTCTGATCGGGGAAGGAAGCCAGGTCATCGATCGACACGTCGGATGGCTCGGATTTCATCAACCAGTAACGCATGAAATTCTCAAATCAACACAGATTCCGTATCATAACCCGAGTCGCATTCAATTTCAGAATCTCCAGCATGGCCCGCAACGTCCTTGGCACTACATTACAACCTTGCAGCATGGACCCGATCACCGGGTTCACCCGCAGCGGCAGCTGCGAAACCGGGCCCGAAGACATCGGCAGCCATACCGTGTGCGCCATGATGACCGAGGAATTCCTCGCATTCTCTCTCTCCAGGGGCAACGACCTCAGCACGCCGCGGCCGGAATACGGCTTCCCCGGGCTGGCGCCGGGCGAGCGCTGGTGCCTGTGCGCATCGCGCTGGCACGAAGCTGCCGAGGCAGGCTATGCCCCGCCAGTGGTGCTGGAAGCGTCCCACGAGCGCGCATTGGAGATTGTCAGCCTTGCCGACCTGGAATACCACGCCTTGAGATAAAGGGCTGAAATGGGAGTTCCCCGCAAATGCCATCCGGACCGGCATCCTGAACCTGTACGGTTCAAGTGGTAACGACCTAAAGCTACGTTAGGTACACCCGCATCGGAGCGCGCACACTGTTACTTAACAGACCGAAACCAAAGCCAAATTTATGGTTCAAGGAATCTATGGCCCGAACAGCACCGCAGGGAACAAAGGGAAGAAGCCAGGATCATCCGGCCTCTGAAAACTTGTGGCAGTTGAACTGTCTTGGATTAAAAAACCGCTTTAAAACAGCTGGTTTTGATCGTCGCCGACGGCAGTATCAATCTGCTCCTGCATGGAAGCAATTCTACGCTTGAAATCGCCAATGTCAAAACCGCCGGCATCCGTCGTCAATAGCTCATGCGCGATATTGAGCGCCGCCATGATGGCAATCTTCTCGGCACCGACCACCTTGCCGGTATCGCGGATTTCGCGCATTTTCTTGTCGAGATAATCGACCGAGCGCAACAAGGCCTCGCGCTCATCGTCAGTACACGCGATCGTCAGCTCGCGCCCCATGATGCTGACATCGACGCCACGCACGCTGCTCATACGGTTCCCTCCGGAAGACGCTCGATCAGGGCCTGCAGCTTCTGGCTGGCAAGCTCCATGTTTTCCTTCATCTGCTTGTTGTCATCCTGGGAGCGCACAAGCTCCTGACGGAGCTCAAGATTTTCAGCACGCAACAATTGGCATAGGGATATCAGCCGCGTGAGCTTTTCTTCCAACGTGATCAAATCAGCATTCATGGCGCCACTATAATTGCAAAATCAGCACATGGTCAACTGCACCCAAGAATTTATGGCATGTTTACAACACCTTATATTAAAAACTTATTTCACCGTATAAAGTGCGAATCATTTATAATCGCCAACAAGTTTTGAGGTGTCCTTGGCCTGTTCATGGCGCAAGGGTGAAACTGGGAAACAGGTGCGTGGCATCCCGACGTCGCGATCCACAATGCCTGTGCTGCCCCCGCAACGGTAAGCAAGCCGATAAGCCACATGCCACTGTGAGATGTTTTCATGGGAAGGCGGCGTATCACTGATCTTGCAAGCCCGGAGACCGGCCTGAAGACGACTAGGAAGTGCTGCGGGGATGCGGCTGACCGATGACCATCCGGCGACGGATCATGCTCCCTGCACACTCTCACTCGTTACCAGCTCTCGCGGGGCCGCGGGAGTCTTATGGAGTTTGCAGTTGATGTTCCGATTTTCCCTGGGTACCGTCGCCCTTGCCTCGATTTATTCCCTACCCTTGGCAGCCAATGCTGCCGACATCCGGCTAGAAGACACGATTGTCACGGCTTCGCGTACCGAACAGAAAATCAGCGAAGTGATCGGCGATGTATCCGTCATTACCTCTGATCAAATCGAGAAGGCCGGCCAAACTACATTGGCAGAACTGCTTGCAACGCAACCTGGGATTGAAATAACCAGCAACGGAGGTGTTGGCAAATCCACGGATATTTTCATGCGCGGCGCCAATAGCACCCATACCCTGATCTTGGTCGATGGCGTACGCATCAGTTCCGCCACCACTGGCGTGACGGCAATACAGCATATTCCGCTGAGCCAGATTGATCGGGTGGAAATCCTGCGCGGGCCTGCCAGTGGTATGTATGGCGCTGATGCCATTGGCGGCGTCATCCAGATATTCACCAAGAAAGGCCAAGGCACGCCTACGTTCAATGCCTCGGCCGGACTCGGCACTTACGGTACGGCCATCGGCGAAGCAGGGGTAAGCGGCCGCATCGGCAACACCAGCTATAGCCTTCAAGGCGGCATGACCCATGTGCATGGCATCAGCTCCTTGCGCAACAAGAATGCCAGAGGTTACAACAGCGATGCCGACGGCTACCGCAACCAGAACATTGCCGCCAAGCTGACACAGCACTTCGGAGAAAACCACGAAATTGGTTTCAATATTCTAGTCAGCGATGCCCGCAACTTCAATGACGGTACTACCGCAGCCTCATCCCGGTACGATCAATATATTGACCAGACCTTGTCCACCTATACCATACATAGCAAAAACCGCTTTACTGATTACTGGACAAGCCTGGTGACATTCTCACGCGGAATCGACGACCTCACGTCATACTCCAAGCAACCGACACAAACCACCAGCAACAGCATCAAAACCACGCAGGACCAGTATCTCTGGCAGAACACCTTGAATACCGCCTGGGGAACGTTCAATATCGGCATAGAGCGCAGGGAACAAAAAGCCGAAACCTTGCCCACCGCCCTGCCTGAAGACAGGCGCGATATCCAGTCCTACCTGGCTGGCTGGCAAAAACGCTTTGATAAGCATAATGTGCAGCTCAACCTGCGCAACGACGACAATTCGCAATTCGGCAACAAAACCACCGGCAGCGTGGCCTACGCCTATGAAATCACGCCACACTGGAAAGCGAATGCCGCCTACGGCACGGCCTTTGCCGCCCCGACCTTTAATCAGCTTTACTATCCGAATTTCGGCAATCCAGACCTCAAGCCCGAAGAGTCGCGCAATAAGGAAATCGGCCTGAAATACGATCATGGCAACCATCATGTGGCAGCCACTTATTACCTCAACGAAGTGGACAACCTGATCATCAATCCGAGAACCGGCAACAACTTCACGAATGTCGCGCAGAATATCAATCAGGCCAGGCTTTCCGGCCTGACCTTGAGTTACCAGGGCGTACTGGCAGGGTTCAACATACGCGCCAGCAGCGATTTCCAGCGCCCGGAAGACGAGGAAACAGGTAACCTGCTGCCAAGGCGGGCAAAGGAACATGGTGTATTTGCAATCAGCAAGCGTATCCATGGCTGGGAAATCGGCAGCGAGATCCGAAGTAGCTCCCATCGCTATAACGATACCGCCAACACCGTCAGGCTCTCCGGCTACACCTTGGTCAACCTTTATACAAACTATCAAATCAATGATGACTGGTCGCTGAACGCCAGAGTCAACAACCTGTTCGACCGCAAATACGAACTAGCCAAGGACTACGGCACCTTCGGCACCAATTTGTTCGTGTCCGTGCGCTATGCGCCGGCACTGTAATTGCGATGCGAAACCGCAACAAACTGCGTGGGCTCCGGCATTTCGGTTAAAATTCAGCGTTATTTGACCAATTGACCCCAGCCCAAGGAAGACAACCATGCTGACACTCAACAAGAACCACCAAATCATGATCGGCCTGCTGCTGGCCGCACTGCTCGTCCTCACACGCGGCCACCACTTCGCCGCGATCAACCACCTGCCCAGCGCATCCTGGGTGGTGTTCTTCCTGGCAGGCGTCTACCTGCGTCCAGTCTGGGTGTTTCCTGCGCTACTTGTCTTGGCTGCGGGCCTGGATTTCGCCGCCGTGACCTGGGGCGGCGTGGACAACTTCTGCACCTCGCCGGCCTACGGCTTCCTGTTGCCGGCCTACGGCACGCTCTGGCTCGGCGGCCGCTGGTTCGCCAAGCACTACCAGTTCGCCTTCAAGAGCCTGGCCACGCTCGCCGCTACCGTGGTCGCCAGCAGCTTCGTCTGCCATTTGTTCTCCAGCGGTGGCTTCTATTTCTTCTCCGGCCGCTATGCCGAGCCGACCCTGGCCGAATTCCTGCCGCGTATCGCCAAGTATTACCCATCCTCACTGGGCACGTTGGCGTTTTACGTGGCGACTGCCGCCATCATCCACATCGTGGTGAAGGCGCTCTACGCTGATCACAAACGTACCGCATGACCGACCAGGAAAAACCAGACCTCAACCAGCGCCATTCCGAAAGAATGGCGCGCAAGAAAACCGTCATCGACGCCAAGATAGAGGCCGCGCGTATCGAGCGCGGCCTGTTCCTGGTCAATACCGGCAACGGCAAGGGCAAATCCACCGCCGCCTTCGGCCTGCTCGCCCGCGCGCTCGGCCATGGCCTGAAGGCCGTGGTAGTGCAGTTCGTCAAGGGCCGTTCCGACACCGGCGAGGAAGCCTTCTTCCGCAACCAGCCCAATGTCGCCTGGCATGTGATGGGCGAAGGCTTCACCTGGGAAACCCAGAACCGCGAGCGCGACGTCGCCGCCGCCCAACAAGGCTGGCAGGCCGCGCAAGCCGCGCTCAGGGATGAAAGCGTGGGCGTGGTCATCCTCGACGAGCTCAACATCGTCCTTAAATACCATTACCTCGACCTGCAGCAAGTACTGGCAGATATCGCCGCCCGTCCCGCCATGCAGCATGTGGTCGTCACCGGCCGTGCCGCCCAGCCCGAACTGGTCGAACAAGCCGACACCGTCACCGACATGACCATGGTCAAGCATGCCTTCAAGAACGGCGTGCAGGCGATGCCAGGGGTGGAGTGGTAAGCTCGTGGCAGCCAGTTGCCCGGCATTGCTGCTGTCCGCGCCAGCCTCCAACCAGGGCAAGACCTTGGTATCTGCCGCATTGACACGTGCCTGGCGCAACCAAGGCCTGACAGTACAAGCCTTTAAGTGCGGGCCTGATTTTCTCGACCCGATGATCCTGCAAGCCGCGGCAGGCAGGCCGGTTTACAACCTCGACCTTGCCATGTGCGGCGCGGACGACATTGCCGCCCGGCTATATCAGGCCGCGCAGGACTCCGACGTCATCCTCGTGGAGGGCGTGATGGGCCTGTATGACGGCAGCCCGAGCAGCGCCGACATCGCGGCACGGTTCCAGCTCCCCCTTGCGCTCACTATCGACGCTAGCGGCATGGCGCAGACTTTCGGCGCATTGGCTGCCGGGCTGTTTGCCCACCGGCCTGAACTGATCCCCGCAGGCGTGATCGCCAACCGCACCGGCAGCGCCGGGCATGGCGTCTTGCTGCGCGACAGCCTGCCGACGGATATTCCCTGGCTGGGCGCGTTGCAGAAACAGGAAGCGCTTGCGCTGCCGGAACGGCACCTGGGCCTGTTCCGCGCCGATGAAATCGACGGTCTGGAGCAGCGCATCGCGCAGGCTGCGACGTTGCTGACGGAATCAGGCGCGTTGCCCTTGCCGCCTGAAACCGTTTTCTCGCCTCCATCCCCTGTAAACGATGTGCAACGATTGCTCGCAGGCAAGACCATCGCCATCGCGCGCGACGAGGCCTTTTGCTTCATCTATCCCGCCAATCTCGATTGCCTGCATGCGCTGGGCGCGGAAACCGTCTTCTTCTCGCCGCTGCATGACGAGGCGTTGCCTACAGGAATTGACGCGATCTGGCTGCCGGGCGGCTATCCCGAGCTGCATCTTGCAAAGCTAAGCAGCAACCAAGCCATGCGCCCGGCCTTGCAGCAGGCTTGGCGGCAAGCGCTGCCGATACTGGCGGAATGCGGCGGCATGATGGTGGTGACGGACAGCATCAACCAGCAGCCCGGTTTTGGATTGCTGCCCGGCGCTTGCAGCATGCAGCCGCGGTTCCAGGGGCTAGGCGTGCAATTCGCCGAGTTGCCGGAAGGCAGGCTGCATGCGCATACCTTCCATTACTCCCGCCTTGAGACGGCGTTGACGCCCTACGCACAGGCAATCACCCAGCGCGGCAAGCCGGGCGAGGTTATCTATCGCCACGGCAGCCTCACGGCGAGCTACCTGCATTTCTATTTCCCATCCAACCCTGCGGCAGTTGCCCGGTTATTTGCCTCATGAAGCATTTCTTTCCAGCCCTGCTCGGGATTGTTCTCGTCACCAGCCAGGCACCTGTCCAGGCCGCCACGTTGTTCGGCGTGGTGTCGGACCGCACTGCGCCTGCCGCGGCCGAGGCGGCAAAGCAAGCCCTGCAGCCATCCGGCAAACAGGACCGCATCATCCTACGCACGCAATCCCAGGTGCTCGCGGCGGACAGCAAGACCCTGCAGCGCTGGCTGCGCGATGCCGATGCGGTATTCGCCGTGGCAGTCTACGGCGAGGCATCGCAGCAACTGCAAAGCCAGATGCAGCAGCTTGGCACGAAAAAGCCGCGCAACTTCATCGCCTTCAACGGCGAAAGCGCACTCTCGCTGCAAAGCCGCTGGCAAGGGGAAGCCGTCAGCAGTTTTTCCCATGCCAAGAGCCTGACGCTGACGCAGAACAATCTTTCTGAAAAAGTCGCTAACCTTGCGCAACAACACGCTGCCGCGCGGCAATGGCTGGGCCTGCACGACCTCTGGCAGTCGGGCGGCAACGGCAATCTCAGCGCTTTCATGCGCTATCTGCTGCATCCTTCCGCCAGCTTGCCTGCAATACAGCCTGAACCGCTGGTGCGATTGCGCCAGGGCGGTCAGGAAGTCAGCCGACCCAGAATAGACAACAATCAGCCTGTGCTTGCGGTGCTGGACCTTAGCACCAGCGACCCGCAACCCGTGGATGCCATCTGCGCCGCGAGCGAGAAGCAGGGCCAGCCCTGTATCGCCATCATGGCGCGCTGGGGCGAGGCCTCGCGCGACGCCATCGCTAACTTGAAAACCCTGCTTGCGCCCGCCGCACCCAGCGGGCTGGTGGTATTGCAGGACTTTGTCGTCGGCGCCGCCGAGGGTCGCGAGGCTGTGACCGAGTTGCTGGGCCAGCTCGATGTGCCGGTATACAAGGCCATCCGCCTGACTGACCGCGGCGCCAATGCCTGGCAGCTTTCGGAAGACGGCCTGCCGATCAATTCGGTGCAATACCGCGTCGCCATGCCGGAAATCCAGGGCAGCTCGCAGCCGTTGGTCGTGGCTGCGGCCGGGCCTGCCGCCATAGACAAACTCACCGGCGTCGAGCTGAAGCTGCCGCAGATCCTGCCTGCCGAGGTGCAGTCGCTGGTCAGGCGCAGCATCAATTGGCAGCAGTTGCGCAACAAGCCGAACGCCGGGAAGAAGGTCGCTCTGATCTACTACAACCATCCGCCTGGCCGCCAGAACATCGGCGCGGACAACCTCGACGTGCCCGCCTCATTGTTCGAGATGCTGCATGCATTGAAGCGTGCGGGCTACGACACCGGCGAATTGCCCGCGTCGCCGGAAGCGCTGCTCGACCTGATGCAGGAGCGCGGCGTCAACCTGCCGGAAGACCAGGCCGCATTGGCCGAGATGAGCCGCCACGTCAACAAGCTCGACACTGCCGCCTACCTCAACTGGTTCGGTACCCTGCCTGCGCAAGTGCGCGGAGAGATGGTGGAAGGCCCGCTCGGCAAGCTGCATGCCGACCTGGTGGCGGCGCAACGCGCCGGGGAGATCGACATCGCGCGCAACCGCCTCGACAAGGCCATGCACGAGCTGCGCCATTTGCTTGAAGGCGCGGACCATCCGCAGCGCGACAATGCGCTCAAGCAGCTTGAGACGCTCAATCATGGCTATTTGCAATGCTTGGAAAAGCACACCGACTGCAACGCGCTGGCCTTGCAGAAAACCCGGCTTGCAGGTTTGGGCATCGAGGGCATGCGCGGCTGGGGGCCCGCGCCGGGCAAGGTCATGGTGCATGACCGCCAGATCCTGGTTCCCGGCGTACAGTTCGGCAACATCTTCATCGGCCCGCAGCCGCCGCGCGGCTGGGAAGTGGACGAGGAACTGCTGCACGCCAACACCACCATTCCGCCGCCGCATCAATACCTGGGCTATTACCACTGGCTGCGCAGCGTGTTCAAGGCGGATGCACTGGTGCACATCGGCCGCCACTCCACCTATGAATTCCTCCCCGGCAAGGCGGTCGGGCTGGCAGCGAGTGATTACTCACGGTTGATCGCGGGCGACCTGCCCGGCATCTATCCTTACATCGTCGATGGCGTTGGCGAAGGCACGCAATCCAAGCGCCGCGGCCTGGCCGTGATGGTGGACCACCTCACGCCGCCGCTGACCTCGACGCCGCTCTACGACCGCCTGCTGGAGCTGCGCCAGGTGGTGGAAAGCTACGAATCCTCCAGCTCCGAAACCATGAAGGTGGAAGCCGCGCGCGAAATGCGCCGCCTGGTGGAAGCGCTGCAACTGCGCGCCGAGCTGGAAGCCAGCATGGCCGACGTGCTGGAAGTGCGCGGCATCGGCTACGAGCAGACCGACGACGACCTGCTCGCGCACGAAATCGGCCACTACTTGACCAAGCTGCAGGAGAAATTCATGCCGCATGGCCTGCATATCTTCGGCAAGGATTGGTCCGAGGAATCGCTGGCATTGATGCTGGATTCCATGGCGCGTGGCCACGAACAAGGCGTCAGCGCGGAAACCCGCGACAAGCTGGCGGCCTCGCCGCGCCTGGAAATGCAGAGCCTGCTGCATGCGCTCGAAGGCGGCTTCGTGCCGCCCGGCAAGGGCAACGACCCCTTGCGTTCGCCCGACGCCCTGCCGACGGGACGCAACTTCCATGCATTGGACGGCGACGTGCTGCCGACCCGCCTTGGCTTCCAGATCGGCGCCAGCATGGCCGCCAAGGTGCGTGAGCGCGACAGCGTGCAGGACAGCGAAGGCGTGATCCTCTGGGCATCGGACGCCGTGCGTGATGAGGGCGTAATGGTGAGCTTCATCCTCAGTCTGATGGGCATAGAACCGGAATGGAACGCGCGCGGCATCGTGCAGCGCATGCAGCTTAAGCCGGGGATTGCGCGTCATGACGTGATCGTCACCACCTCCGGCTTGTTCCGCGATCTCTACCCCAACCTCATGCAATGGATAGATACCGGCGGCCGCCTCGCGCTCGCCGCTTCTGCCAAGGCCATCCGGGCGCAATATCCTGCCCTGCAGCCTGCGCTGGAAGAAGCCTTGTCGCCATTGGGCGCTGGCATCGCGGAAGGCGACGAGTCGCTTTCGGGCAACGGCGTCGCCCTGCAGTGGATACGCCGCACTCAGGCGCATCAACAACAGGGCATGGCATTGCCGCAGGCTGGACGCGAGGCCGCCTGGCGCATTTTCGGCGACGCACCGGGCGCTTACGGCACCGGCGTCAACCGCCTTACCGAACGCTCGGGCACCTGGAAGGACCGCAGCGAGCTCGGCCAGGCCTATCTCACGCGCATGGGTCATGCCTACGGGCTGGATGCCCAGGGCCAGCCCGCGCAGGATATATTCAAGACCGCGCTCACCAGCATCGCCAACACCTATCACGGCCGCGCCTCCAACCTCTACGGCCTGATGGACAACAACGACGCCTTCGACTACCTAGGCGGCCTGTCGCTCGCAACCGAAACCGTGACCGGCAAGCGCCCCACCGCGCGCATCCTCAACCATACCGACCCGGACAACCTCAGCGACGACCCGCTGGAAACCGCGCTATTGATGGAGTTGCGCGGGCGCTACCTCAACCCGGCCTGGATACGCCCGCTGATGCAGCACGGCTATGCAGGCGCGCGCACCATGGGGCAGGAGTTCATGGAAAACCTCTGGGGCTGGCAGGTCACGCGCCCCGACATCATCAAGGACTGGGCCTGGGACGAGGTGAAGAAGGTCTACATGGACGACAGCCTGCAGCTCGGGCTCAAGCCTTTCCTCGAACAGAAGCACAACGCGCAGGTCAAGGCGCACATGCTCGCCATCATGATGGTGGCGGCGGAAAAAGGCTTCTGGCATGCGGATGACCAGACACTGCGCCAACTAGGTGGCGATCTGGCAAGGCTAGTCAACAAGAACGGACTCCCAGGCAGCGGGCATACCTCGCCCAACCACCCGATGTGGCAATGGCTGGGCCAGTATCTGGACGGCGACACTGCCGCCGCCTTGCAGCAAACCCTGGCCAAGGCGCGCGGCGACGCAACACCCGGCTATCCGGAGGCCAGTGCCGCGATTGCGGAGCAGACTGCCATCGAGGCAGAGGAGGCCGCACCTGCGCCGGAAGAAGCCGCACCGGCGCAACAGCCGCAAGCCAAACCTGTTACGCAGCCCGAACCGGAACCCGAGGCTGCCAAGCCCGCACCGCCGCAGCGCGCCTTCGAGGTCGCCATCAAGTCGGTGCAGGAATACTGGTATTGGTGGCTGGCATTGCTGCCGGTATTCGTCGCCGGGCTCTGGTTCGGCACGCGCAAGCCAAAGTTGTAATCCATACACAGGACGGAACATCATCATGTCATTTGAACTCGACACCCTGCACCACGCGATCACCTGGCTCTTGAAGCCGGTCATCGCCATCCTGGCGCTCAGCGTGATTATTGCCGTGCTGGAAGCCGGGCTGGCCGTGGGCGAACGCCTGTTCGGCCTTAAGGCTATGCGCAATTCGGCCAATGCCGATGCCGTGGTCAAGCTGGCCCGCCACCGGCTGGAACGCGCCGACCTCCTGTCACGCATCCCGCCCATGCTCGGCCTGATGGCAACCATCATCCCGCTCGGACCTGGCCTGGCCGCGCTCGGGCAGGGCAATCCCGCGCAATTGGCGCAAGCGGTCACTACCGCCTTCGACGCCACGGTGCTGGGGCTGATTGCAGGCATCATCGGCCTGGTGGTCGGCAAATTGCGCCGCCGCTGGTATGAGGACGTGCTGGAAACGCTGGAGTCGCAACCGTGAGCAAGGCCAATATAAACAAGCTGCGCCTGAAAAGCCGCTTCGACCATGAGGACGAAGACCCGCGCGCCAGCCTGGTCAACCTGGTGGACGTGATGCTGGTATTCGCCTGCGGCTTGCTCGCTGCCTTAAGTGCCGGAGGACAGGCCATGCTGGTCAAACCCAAGGAGATCGAGCAAGGCAAGGAAATCGAGGCGCCAGAAACGAGCAGCAGCAATGCCGCCGGTAGCGGCTATCAAGCTGTCGGGCAGGTCTACCGCGACCCCAAGACCGGCAAGCTGGTATTGATCGAGAATCCTGCAGCCCAGCCTTGAGCGTAAGCCGCCACCAATTGATTAATCGCTTTATACTGGCTGCTTGAATATCCAACTTCGCTCCAATCACGCAATGTCCAGCAACGAATTCGCCTTTACCGAGCCCGAGATCGCCGGGGTCTACCGCGCCATCCACCAGCGCCGCGACATGCGGCACTTCAAGCCCGGCGCGATAGAACCGGAAATCCTGCACAAGCTGCTGGATGCCGCGCATCATGCGCCCAGCGTCGGGCTGATGCAGCCTTGGCGCTTCATCCGCATCACCAGCGATCAAGTGCGCCGGGCCATCTACGACCTGGTGCAGGAAGAGCGCATGCAGACCGCCCATGCACTGGGCGAGCGCGAATCCGAATTCCTGCGCCTGAAGGTGGAAGGCATCATGCAATGCGGCGAGTTATTGGTGGCCGGACTGTGCGACCATCGCGAGCGCTATATCTTCGGCCGCCGAACCCTGCCGGAGATGGACCTCGCTTCGGTGGCCTGCGCCATCCAGAACCTTTGGCTGGCGGCGCGCGCCGAGGGACTGGGCATGGGCTGGGTGTCCATCTTCGATCCCATCAAGCTAGCCAAGCTGCTCAATATGCCAGAAGGCGCCAAGCCTATCGCCATCCTCTGCCTTGGCCATGTCGACGAGTTCTACAAAACCCCGATGCTGGTGGAAGAAGGCTGGGCCAAGGAACGCCCCTTGTCGGAGCTGATGATGGAAAACGCCTGGATAGACAGCGAATGAAAGGCCCAAGGCGTATTGCCTGCCTCACGGCGGAAACCACTGAAGTGCTGTACCTGCTCGGCGAGCAGGAGCGCATCGCCGGCATCTCGGGCTTTACCACCCGCCCGGCGATTGCGCGGCAGGAAAAAACCAAGGTTTCAGGATTCAGCACCGCCAAGATCGAGAAGATTCTTGCGGTAAAGCCGGACCTTGTGCTGGCATTTTCCAACCTGCAGGCCGACATTGCCGCCGACCTTGTGCGTGCCGGGGTGGAAGTGCATGTATTCAACCAACGCTCGGTGCAAGGCATCCTGGACATGATTGCGACGCTAGGCGCGCTGACTCATGCCGCCGACCGCGCAGAGGCATTGATTGCCGGGTTGCGCCAGCGCATGCAGCAAGCTGCCGAAACCGCGAGCCATCTGCCTGTTGCGCCCAAGGTGTATTTTGAGGAATGGAACGATCCTTTGATCAGCGGCATCCAGTGGGTGGCCGAGCTGATCGAGATTGCGGGCGGCAAGGACTGCTTTGCCGACTTATCCGCTTACCAGTCCGCCAAGCAGCGCATTATTGCCGACCCGGACGAAGTAGTGCGGCGGCAGCCGGACATCATCATCGGTTCGTGGTGCGGCAAGAAATTCCAGCCGGAACACGTGCTGGCAAGGCCGGGATGGCATGCCATTCCAGCCGTGCAATCCGGGCAGGTGCATGAAATCAAGTCGGCCGACATCCTGCAGCCCGGCCCTTCCGCCATCCAACACGGGCTGCCGCAATTGCAAACCATCATGCAGCGCTGGGGCGTGAGCCAGGCGCACAGCAAGCATTGGAGTTGAACATGAACGCACACGACCACCACCTCATCCTCGGCGGCGCACGCTCAGGCAAGAGCGCCTATGCGGAGAAACTCGCCCATGAAAGCGGCCTGGAAGTGGTATATATCGCCACGGCCCAGGTATACGACAACGAATTCGGCCATCGCGTCAGCCAGCACCAGCAGCGCCGCCCCGCGCACTGGCAAACCGTTGAGGTGCCGCACAAGCTGGCGGAGACCTTGCAACAGCAGGCCGCGCCAGGCCGCTGCCTGCTCGTCGATTGCCTGACACTATGGCTGGCTCAATGCATCTGCCCGGAATGCGCGCCGCCCGAGGGCGTGGACTGGCAACACGAACGCGCCGCCCTGCTCGATGCGCTCCCGTCACTGCCCGGCAAGATACTGCTGGTGAGCAACGAGGTCGGCATGGGCATCGTGCCGCTGGGGGAAATCAACAGGCAGTTCCAGGATGAGGCAGGCCGCCTCAACCAAGCCGTGGCTTCACTCTGCAACAGAGTCAGCTTTATTGTGGCTGGTTTGCCATTGTCCCTAAAGGCCTGAAGGTATGTATTCCGCAACCTTCATCTTCGATAAAAAGCAATTGGACGAACGGTTCCACCAAATCGATGCAGAAATTGCCGCGTTCGCCCGCAACACGACGGGCTATCTCGGCGAAGAGGCTTGGGAGAACCCGGAAACCGGGCGCATCTGCAATGTTTACTACTGGGAAAGCATGCAAGGCCTGCAAAAACTGATGCAGCATCCCAGACACTTGGAGGCAAAGGCCGCGCAATCCAATTTGCTCAATGGCTACCAGGTGGTGATTTCGCAAGTCATGCGCTCATACGGCGATGGCGCATTCCCGCATCCGACCGATGGGTTCAAACCAGAATGACGTCTTTTTATATGTTAGCCTTGGGCAATATCACTCTGGCGCCTGTGTAAGCAGAAAACAGATTGACAGCCTCTTGGCCGATGGCGGCGGAATGGATTGCCAGCGCATCATTCAACTGGATTTCCTGCAACCGGTAGACCGGCGGTTCATCGGAATTCGCAGAACCCAGGGCGCGAAAACGTACCTGCCCTACCTGTTTCCCACCCAAAAACACCAGCACTTCGTGCAGACCCATCCTGAGCACTACGCTGCCGTTTGCCAAGGCCAACTGCCGCTCCCGCAGGCTCACAACCAGCCTTCCTCCGTCATCACTTCCTGGGTCAGCGGCACCAGCGCCTGGGGCAACTTCACCTGGGTCAGCAAGGCTTGATGTCCGGCTTTGGATACCTTGCGCAAGGTCTTGCGCAGGATATCCTTCCATTTCGGCACATCGTATTCCGGGTGCTGGCCGACGAATTCCTCAAGGTAATACTCGACGAATACCATCACCACCACGTCCTCCAGCACCTGCATCTCGGCATCGGCCAGCGGCGCTTCCTTGCTGACCAAGGCTGCCACGCGCAGTATCGTTTCCTCGTCATATCCGGCTTGCTGCATGATCTCGCGCGCCACTTCCGCGTGATATTGCTTGAGCTTGCGCCGCCACTGGTGATAGCCAGGCTTGGTCATCGGATAAGCATCGCGCGGCAAGGTCCAGCGCTCGATATGTTGGCAGCGCGCGGCCAGTTGCAATGCCTCGGAGGCATCCGGGCGGTAGCGCTGCAACATCTCCGTCATGCGCCGGGCGTAAGCCAGCTCCTTGGGAACAGCCACTCCATCTATCAGCGTCTGGTTGGGGTCCTGGGCATTGCGCACGTCAAAAGCCTGCATCGCCTGGGAGAATGCTGGCCCGAACTGGGCATTGACTTGCATGGAATACCTTCCTGAATGGGTTGATGCTATTTTACGCGAAACACCCGCCCTACTCGTTTCATTGCGATGCAAAACATGGTGTAATCGCAGGCATTCAATACAAGGCACCATCATGGAATTCACGTTGCGCGACGACTATATCGAACTTTGCAACCTGCTCAAGCTGGCTGGCATCGCCGATTCCGGCGGCCGGGGCAAGGCCATGGTGGCGGAAGGCCTGGTGCAGGTGGATGGTCAGCCAGAAACGCGCAAGACCGCCAAAATCCGCGCGGGGCAGGTGGTGGAATGCATGGGGCAGACCATCACGGTACTTGACCGGTAACCCATAAGCCGATAACAAAATTCTTCTGGCATTATTGTGCCACCCTACCATAATCGCTTAACTGGGTTTTGTTAGCGATTTAGATAAATAAAAAGGCCGGAAACCCGGCCTTTTGAACACAAGCTGCTAATGCCTAGCTCGCATACTTGATGGAGCATCCGTAAGGCTTGGTGACGGCATGCGAAACCTTCTTGCCGCTCGCCAGCTCGGAAAGCGCCAGCTTGACATAGTTGTCCGCCTTGGCAATGTCTTCTACCTTGGCAGTTGCAATGCTATCTATGCCGCCTTTGTAGACCAGCACTCCTTTAGGATTGATGATGTAAAGATGGGGCGTGGTCTGCGCATCGTATTGCTTGCCCACCTTGCCGTCATAATCCAGCAGCACTTTGCTAGGCGCCGCGCCTCGGTCTGCATTGAGCTTGAGTGCAGTCTGCGCATCGACATTGCCTTGCGTACCTGGGGCGGAAGATATCACTTGCAGCCAGACCACGCCTTGAGCAGTCGCTTCCTTCTGCAAGTTAGGAATGTTGCCGCTACCGTAATGCTTCACGACATAAGGGCACTCGTTATTCGTCCACTCCAATACCACGGTCTTGCCCTTTAGTGACTCCAGGCTCAATGTCTCACCAGTGGCAGTCTTGACCGAGAAAGCAGGAGCAGCCTTACCGATATCGGCAGCAGCCTGTGCTGCAATAGGTAGAAAAGCCAGGCTGGTACTGCAAATGGCAATATTCAGCAAACGACGTAATAACATGATGAACTCCTTGATTAGTTGGGTTTATGAGTAGGGTCTGGTGAATCATCACAACTTCTGTACTGCATCCAATACAATTTCCGGCGTCAGAATCTGCGGCAACACCTGCGGCTTGGCTTCCTTGCCGGGGGGATAAAGGATGTATAAAGGAACGCCGCTGCGTCCGAACTGCTTGAGCAGCTGCGTGATCTGTTGGTCCTGGTTGGTCCAGTCGCCCTTCAAGTAGGTGATATCGGATTTGCTGAAGGCATCGACTACCTTGCGCTGGCTCAATGCGACTTGCTCATTGACCAGGCACGTAATGCACCATGCGGCAGTCAGGTTGACGAAGACCGGCTTGCCTTCCGCCCGCAAGTCTTGCAGCTTCTGCTGGCTGTAGGCTTCCCAATTTTTCTCGACGGTTCCGGAATCGGCAGCGACGGAGGCATTGACCGAAGCGAACAACTGAATGCCGCTGTAACTGCCATAGATCAATGCCACAAGCCCGAACACCGAAACCGCATTGGCAACATGGCGTACGCGTTCGCTGCCGTGCCGCGTGATCTCATACAGCCACGCCAGCAAGGCGATGGCCAACATGCCTGATAGCGCAAGCGCAATTGCATTGGGCCCGGCCTGTTGCGCCAACACCCAGACTAGCCATACCGCCGCGCCATACATCGGGAAGGCCAGCGCCTGCTTGAAACGCTCCATCCAGATACCTGGCTTGGGCAGGTATCGCTGCAGGCGCGGCCAATGGCTCAATAGCAGGTAGGGCAACGCCAGGCCAAAACCCAGGCTCAGGAAGATGGCAACCAGCACCCCGGCAGGCTGCGAAATTGCATAGCCCAGCGCTCCGCCCATGAAAGGCGCGGTGCAAGGGGTAGCCACCACGGTCGCGAGCACGCCGGTGAAGAAGCTGCCGCTGTATCCCGTCTTGTCGGCCAAGGAGGAACCAATGCCGCTCAACGAACTGCCGATGGTCAGCAATCCGGACAGGCTCAAGCCGACTGCGAACATGAGATAGGCCACCAGGATGACGAAAATAGGCGACTGGAACTGAAACCCCCATCCGACCTGACCGCCTGCCGACTTGAGCACGATCAAGACGACCGCCAGGACGGCAAAACTGGCCAGCACCCCTGCGGTATAGGCCCAGCCCTGCAGCTTCACCTGGGTCTGGGATAGTTTGCTATGGTGCAGCAGGGAAAGCGCCTTGATCGACAGCACCGGGAACACGCAAGGCATCAGATTGAGAATAATCCCGCCGAGCAATGCGAACGCCAGGGCCGAATAAAAGCCGATATCCTCGGTCACGGCCAGTGGCGCATTATCCGCGGACGATCCCTCATCAACGATGGTTTCGGCTATCGCCGGCTCCAGCTTGGCCTCCACTCGATACCCCTGGGCCAGTCTGCCGTTGTTGGTCTCTTTGCTGAGCACCAACACGCCCTTCAGGAACTCTCCCTCGCCCAATGGGTTGTCGCCCGCTGTCAATTGCAGCAACAAGGCTTCCGGGTCCACTCGCCTCGGCTGCGCAGCCTTGTGGGACACCCTGCCCCACTCTTCGGGGAAGAACCAGGCTTCTACCCTGCTGCCACTCTCCAGCACCTTGCCGTTCACCTTGAGCAAGGGGCCTTGTTGCTGGTGATAAGCGTTGAATGCCCAAGGGCTTTCGACCGGCAACCTCTCGGACGCCTTGGCGATCAAGTCGCTACCCTTGCCGCCATCCACGCCTGCCGCGACCACCTTCAGCGGCAGCGTCAACGTCACCTCCTGGGGAATGCAGACATCGTCGCATACCAGCCAGTTGACCAATGCCGTCACCGGGAAAGCGTCGCCCGGCCTGACGGAGTCCGGCACGCGTATCTTGGTCAACAAGGTGACTTCATCGGAATAGCCGTAATTGGTAATGGGGCCGACCTGGAACCGGCTGGGCACAGGCCAGATGATATCATCGGCTTGCGCGCCTTCCGGCAACGTCCAGGCGATCGAGGTGGACATGCCGGAATCGCCCGGGTTAATCCAATAGGTATGCCAATGCGGGATGATGCGCTGGTTAACGCCTACCGTGATTTCCTCGCCCGCATGCACCGCATCCACCGATGCCACCAGCCTGGCCCTGACTTGCCCGGTAGCCGCCTCCGGCCCTTCGGCCAGCGCTTCGCCAAAACACCCGAACAAAAACATCGCCATCAACAGCCATTGCGCCACCGGGTTCATTATTTGCGGATTGCTCGACCTGTTCATAACCGCGACTGTATCTTTTCCAAACCGGCAAGCGCGCATTCTTCGTCTATCTTGGCGCCGCCTATACCAATCGCTCCGAGCACCTGACCGTTTGCCTTGATCAATACACCGCCAGGGCGGCTGTTATACGCGGGATTCTCGGCGACCCTGGCCGCCAGCACCTTGTCCGTCTTGACGTGCTCATGCAAATAGCTGGTAGCCACACCGAAAGCCAGCGCAGTCTGCGCTTTTGCCGTGCTGGAACTCACGCCTCTCGGCGTTGCGCCATCCGCCGCCAGCAATACTTTCAGTACACCCGCACTATCTATGATGCTGACGCCGATGAGGGCGTCCTTGCGCGCGCACGACGCTATGCTCGCCCGTGCCGCCTCCTGGGCAAGCTCAAGGGGGATACTCGACAAGGCTGTCTGCTGTGGTATGTTTTCCGCTGCACCCGGCGCACCTGCCGCGAACAGGAAACCTGCCCATGCGATTATGTGAATGAACTTGCTACGCTTCACTTTCAACCAGAGCTCCCTTAAGCACGCAGGTGCTGGTTGAAGAATGCAATGGTGCGCTGCCAAGCCAGCTTGGCGGCCGCCTCGTCATAGCGCGGCGTGGTGTCATTATTGAAAGCATGCTGGACCCCAGGATAGATATACGCCTGGTATTTCACATTGGCAGCCTTGAGCGCACTTTCATATGCGGGCCAGCCCGATGTAATGCGCTCATCCTGCTCCGCCAACTGCACCAACAGCGGCGCCTTGATCTTGGCAACATCTTCTGCAGGCGGATGGGCGCCGTAGAACGGCACCGCTGCATCCAAGTCCGGCAACCGCGTCGCCAGGAAATTGGCAATGCCGCCCCCATAGCAAAAACCGACCACGCCAAGCTTGCCATTGCCTTCGGGCAGTTTCTTCAATGCCGTTGCAGCGGCGATGAAATCCTCGCGGGTCTTGGTTTGGTCCAGCGTGGCAAACAATTCTCGGGCCTTGTCCTCATCGCCGGGATAGCCGCCCAGCGGCGCCAATGCGTCAGGTGCGAAGGCAATGAAATTATCCAGCGCGACACGGCGGGCGATGTCCTGGATATGCGGATTCAGACCCCGGTTCTCATGTACCACCAGTACAACAGGCAGCTTGCCTTCCACCTTGGCAGGCTTTACCAAATACCCTTTCACCTTGCCGTTGCCATTGGGAGACGGGAACTCCACCCAGGAAGTCTGGATACGTTTGTCGTCCGCCGCTATTTGTTCAGCGGCCGCAAATTGGGGAGAAAGCGCAAGCAATAACGCTTCAGCGGATAAGCCAGCCACGCCCAACTTGGCCACAGTATTCAGGAAACCCCGCCGACTGATTTCACCATGGGTATAACGATCGAAAGCTTTCAATGCCTCTGGCGGGAAATCTTTTGCTGTTTTACGTGCCATGCTCGCTCCTCTATGCGCATCGGGATAATCAACATCCAATATTCTGCTTTTTTAAGTGTTGATAAAAAATGGATTTCCATCAACTTGAAAGCAGGAGCAGATATTGTGCCAATAAAATCGCTTAATTTAGTTGAAAGCACGATCGGAAGAAAGATGAGAAGTAAGTTTCTGAATCATAAATTAGAAATGATGATGAGCAATACGCGCTGCAATGATATGCAAAGAATCAGAATTAAAAATCTGTTGCTTAAGCAGCAGATAATGCATACAGCACTGTCTAGCTGCAAACATTACGGCGAAACCCGTGGCCCAAATTTCTTAAGGCCACAGGCTAAAAATACCGCTTACTTTTGTGCAGTAGCAGGCTGAGGAGGCGGCTCAATACGGGTCAGTTTTCCTCCCTCCTCCTCATAATTTTGAGCACCAATCGCACCTGCTACATTGAACCCTTTATCGATCAATATATCGCCGGTTTTCAAAGCCCGTCCAGCGTGATTTGAAACCGTCACCACCTTACGATCCTTGGGAATATAAGCCAGATACTTCTCCAAATCGGCCGATTGAATACTCAAATAAGCGGGGAAACCGCCGATCTTGGTCAGCTCGTCAGGACGACGTACGTCGATCACCACCAGCTTCTCAGGTTGGGCCAGCAATTGATCAATCTCCGCTTTCCCCAGCTTCTTGGTTTTATAAACCTGAGCAGCTGGCTTCGCCTCATCGGCAGCCTGCGCCAGGCTAATATTAAATGTAACAGCCATGCATAAAATACCCAGTAGGACTCTCATAAATTTCCTTTAATTCATTATGATATGGAAGTCCAATTGATAGCAGCTTATGTGCCAACCTCCGCTCTTACCAAGGTTGCCACTATTGTCATATTTAATAAATTTTTAATAATCATCCACATAAGCAATCTTCAGAAAACTAACCGAAAGATAGTCTTTCTTATTCACAACCTATCGTCTGTTTATCACACAACACAATTCAATATAAATGTTGATTGGCCACCAGAATCCATGATCGAAACTGGCCGTTTACCAACAGATATTTTTCTAACCTCTCAAATAAATCCCTAACAAAACCCTACATTAATAATATAAAAATCAATACCTTAAAAAATCATACAAACCTCCAGTTTTACCTTTGGCATACATGTTGCCCTCAGAGTTAGCACTATGAATTTGTAAACTTAAGGTAATCAAAGGGGAAATTGTTAGATGTCGAACTATTCCAAGCTTGGGCATTTGCGTAAAAAGCCTATAGCCAAACTGCTGTCACACATCGGCGCACCGGCTGTCGTAGCTGCAGGATTCCTGCTCGGCGTGCCGCACTATGCAACGGCTGCAGAGAGCGACCCAAAATCCGTTGAGACTCTCCAAGAAGAGAATGCGAAACTGATCCAGGAGTTGAACGAGCTTAAGCAGCGCTATAACATTCCGGTGACCGAAACCGGCGCACAGCCTCAACCCGTAGCCGCCGCACCGGCCGCCTCCGTGGCCCAGCCGGAACAATCCGCGGCAGATAACGCCGCAGCACTAGGTGTTGTAGTGGTGACCTCGCGTAACCGTGAAGAAATTGCCCAAGACGTGCCTATCCCGATTTCTGTTATTGGCGGTCCTAAGCTGGATAGAGAGCGTATTTTCACGGTGGATGACCTCACTAGAGTAGCACCTGGCTTAACAGCTACCACCCCTAACGCACGTCGTTCAGGAATATCTATCCGTGGGATTGGCAAATCTACAGGGGATGAATCTCTGGAAGCGGCGGTCGGAGCAATTGTTGATGATGTTTACTTAAGCCTGCCTGGCATGACTTACCAAGATTTTACCGATCTGGATCGCGTCGAAGTATTGCGCGGCCCTCAAGGGACCTTGAAAGGCAAGAACACTACCCTAGGTGCAATTAACTATGTCACCAAGGAACCAACATTCACTCGTCAGACCTATCTGGAAACAGAAGTTGGAGCCAACCAAAATGGTAGCGACTTTCCTGGTGCATTACGTGCCCGCGGTTCGATTTCAGATGCCTTGATTGATGATGTAATTGCATATCGGGCCTCGTTCTTCATTGACCGACAACAAGGCGATATTGAAAATATCAATGACTCCCAAGAAGGCTCCATCGCTGATAAGCGATTCCACGAGAGAAATCGCTATGGTGGTAAATTCCAATTGCTGATTACCCCAACAGAGAATTTCAGGGCAAAAATCAGCTTGGACTATTCTGAATCCAACGAATACAGCAACACGAAACCGTTCCAGTACGATCCAACTAACTTTGCGACCGGTGGAGTACGAAATACCACGTATAGTAGTCGCTTGGCACGTGGTTATTTTGGTGGCTATACACCCATTATTGGGTCCAAGGATAAAATTGATATTGGGCAAGCTGACCCATTACTTACAAAGAACTACGGCATTTCTGCCAAGTTGGACTGGACCATAGGTACCCATACTCTGACTTCGATCACGGCTTATCGTGGTTATAATTTCGATGCTGTCAATGACCAAGAGCAAACTCGCTTCGATATTGCCCAAAGTGGCACTTTGGTTGATCACAAGCAATACTCCCAAGAAATCCGCTTAACGTCAGATATTGGTGAGCTCTACGACTATCAAGTAGGCTTGTTCTATTTACATAGCGAAACCGAGCAAACCAACCGCGCTGCTTATGGTTCGGATGCAGGTGCATTTTTTGCCTCCAATGCCCAGTACGCTGCTTTAGCAGGCACGCCTGCATTGTTACAACAAGCCTTGAACAATGTCCGGCTGAATACACGCTTTACTCCTGAAACTGATAGCTATGCCGTATTCGGCCAGGTTAATTGGCATTTAACGGAAAAGACCACCCTGACTACTGGTTTACGCAAAACCTATGAATACAAGAATAATAGTGCGCAAAGATGGAGTACCGGAGGTGATGCGCTAACAAATCAGGACGCAATTGATATCCGCAATAATCAAATCGGTAATTACGCCAAGGTCACTGCGGATGAGCTCAATGACAACTCAATCTCTTGGTTGGTCAGTCCTAGCTATAAAGTCAATGATGACTTAATGTTTTATGCCTCGGCGGCCGGCGGTGAGAAATCACCTGCCATTTCATTTAATAACAGCAATGGGACTGTAGTACCAATTGATCCTGAAAAATCGGTCAGTTTTGAGTTAGGAACAAAAGGCTTATTCTTTGATCGTCGGTTAATGTTCAATGCGAATATCTATCACACTGTCGTCAAAGGCTATCAAGCGACCACCAGCGTGGCGGATCCTACAGCACCTGGTAACACCGGATATCGTTCACAACTTGGCAATATTCCTGAAATCACGGCTACAGGTATCGAAGTAGAAGGTGGATACCTCTATTCTGATCGCTTAAGCTTTACCTTTGGTGGCGCATACAATCGTGCGAAATATAGTGATTGGGATACTGCAACTTGCCCAGCGGAGATACCTACCAGTGTTTCCCCACTTTGTGACAATACTGGCAAGCAGATTGTAGGGGCTCCAAAACTTACTGGTATTATCGGGGCGCACTACATACAGCCAATTTGGGGCGGTCTGAAGGCGCAAGCTTTCTTTAGTACAGTAATACGTTCCAAGCAAAATGTGGAAAACCTATTGTCAGAATTTGGTGAACAATCTGGCTATTCTGTCACTGATGCTGGTTTTGGCATCGTTGGTGGAAAGAGAGATAGTTGGGAGTTCAACATTGTAGGTAAAAACATTTTCGATAAGATCTATACCACTAGTGTTAACGCCTACAGCAACAGTGCACCTGTCGGATATGATGGGCTTGGTCAGCGCCGTTACGTTGGCGTAGTACTGCGCACTAAGTTCTAAATCACCATCTTAATCATTTAAAATTATGTGCCGGCGCAAGCCGGCATTTTTTCATCCATTGTTCAGCCTCAAACCAACTGTACAAATCCAAACAGATTTCCACACAATCTCTGTTGAATATCAAACATATTGAGTAGTTATTACCTTCGATTCTTAGGACTCATCCTGCAAACATACCAAACCAGATCAACCACTTAATACTCACCTTGATATGACTAGCTCTGGAAGCCAGCTCTGGCATGATAAATGCACACGATATTTCAGACTTTGCATGGGCTTTCCGGCCATGCATCAAGCAGTATCTTGCGCAACCAGTTTTATTTAAGGAGTATTCAGTGAAGTTACTGAATTCGAAATTAGCCAGCTCTCTCGGCGTGACCATGATCTATGCTGTTCTAGCCTCTACCCCAGCCAATGCCCACCATGCGTTTTCTGCCGAATTCGATAGCAATCAACCGGTGCAGGTAAAAGGCAAAGTCACCAAGCTGGAGCTGGTAAACCCTCATAGCTGGCTATTCCTGGATGTCCAGGATAGCTCGGGAACCGTCACCAACTGGGGATTTGAATTCGGCACGCCGTTCAGCCTCAAGCAAAAGGGATTGGCTAAATCCACCCTGCCGATTGGCACCGAGGTCACCATCAAGGGTTATCGCGCCAAGAGCGGAAAAGCGTTTGGCTATGCCGTCATTACAACCTTGACTGATGGCCGCTCGTTTGAAACTGGCGGCGCGCAGGATGCCCCAACGGCAAAAGAAGTTTCTCAATAACAGTTTTTCTTCAGCAATTGATTAAGAATTTAGGAGAAATTTCTTGAGCATTTTTGCAACCGCTGGCGTAGCCGGTTTCAAGCGCTTAGCATCGCTGGCTTTTGTTTCGCTGATTTTCATCACCAGCCATGCACTGGCGAAGGATGATATTCCCAGGTTAAAGGGCAAACCGGATTTTTCCGGCATATGGCAAACCACCAGTGCCGCCAATTATGATATCGAGCCTCATGCCAAGCGCATCGACGCCCCTCCCGGTCTGGGAATAGTAGAGGGAAACTTCATTCCGTACCTGCCCAAGGCGCTTGAGCAAAAGAAGAAGAATTTTGAAGCACGCGCCACTGCCGACCCGGCTACCAAAGGCTGGACCTTAGGTACGCCACGGGGCATTTACTATCCGGAACCGTTTCAAATCCTGCAAAGGCCGGAAGACTTGACTGTCCTCTTCCAGTTCGGGCATTCGGTACGCACCATTTTCACTAATGGCACGGAACACCCTGACGACCCAAATGACTATTGGCTGGGTGATTCACGCGCCCATTGGGAAGGCGATACGCTTGTGGTGGACGTCAAGCACTTCAATGACAAGACTTGGCTGGACAATGCCGGCAATTTCCACAGCGATGCCCTGCATGTGGTGGAACGCTGGACGTTCCTCGACAAGAACACCATTGAATACAAGGCCACACTGGAGGATCCCCAGGTATTCAGCCGTCCGTTCAACATCAGCGTCATCCTCCATCGCCACCGCGAAAAGAATTTCCAGCTGATCGAGGACTACCGCTTCACCCTGGATTACGACCAGCACTATCCGCCCAAGCCTGACAGCAAGTGACCCAGCAAAGCAAACAGAACAGGTAACTCAGCATGAACCCACGGAAACCTAGCTTCAAACCCGCTGCCTATATTGTCATCAGCGCTTTGTCATTGCTTTCTTTGACCGGATTGGCCGAAGACAAAAAAAGCGAGCCTGCGCCGGCTCCACGCCAAAACAATAGCGGCATAGATCAGGAAAGCTCATTCCCCAAGATCGCTTCCGGCAAATGGAGCGGACCGGTCCTTCCAGACGGCCAGCCGAACGTACAGGGCTTTTGGTCCAATACCATCGCCAACCATAATAATTTTACCGACCCACAAGGCGGTATTCCCGGCTCTGGCCGACAGCCGAAAACGCCTCGCGACCAGCGCGCTCCCAGCAGGATAAGCGATCCTGCCAACGGGGAAGTGCCTTTCCAGCCCTGGGCCTTGGAAAAGGTGAAGGAATTCCAAGCGCATTTCCATGACCCGGTAGAGCAACAATGGGTGGAACCCCTTGCCAGATGCGCGCCAGGCGGCATCCCGAAGTCTTTTTATTGGCATGGCTACGAAATCCGCCAATACCCTGGCTATGTCTTGTTCTATTTTGGCTCCGGCACCCGTTTGATCCACCTGGACAACAAGCCCCACCTGCCTGACAACATTAAGCTCTGGAATGGCGACTCCCGCGGACACTGGGAAGGCAATACCTTGGTGGTGGACGTCAAGAATCACAACGGCAAGGCCTTGTTTGGGCGTACCGGTGAGTTCATCAGCGAAAACGGCCATATCCAGGAACGCTTCATCTTCAGTCCTGACGGCAAGCGTTACAACTATGAAGCCGTGTTTACTGACCCCACTGTCTACACCCGTCCTTTTACCGTCACCATCCCGGCGCGTAAATGGACCGAGAAGGACGAACCCAACGGCTGGCATTTCGAGACGCGCCATGCCAAGCACAAAGGCAAGGACATTATCGTTGAGGCCGACGAGCGCATTTGTGCGGAAAATAACGCCGCATTTGGCATGGGCGCCTCTGCCAACCAATAAGCCATGCGCTACATACACCCATGAAGCGCTTGTTCAATTACCGTGCCATCCCATCTGAAGAACACGGCGTACTTAAAAGGCGACAATGTCAGTCTTAACCTTTGCAGAACTGCTTTACGATTCCGAAATCGGGACTTCCCTGCGTGAATCGCTTTTTGCCTTCCCTATTGTCGAAGGCATACACCTGATTGGACTCGCGCTTTCCGTAGGGCTGCTTTTTTTCATCGACTTGCGCCTTGTCGGCGTCTTGTTCCGCAATGTGCCGATCCCGCAAATACTCCAGCAGTTGCGGCCTTGGCTGCTCGGCGGCTTTGCCGTCACCATGGCGACAGGCGCTCTGCTGTTCGCCGCGGCGGCGCCCAAGCTCATCGTGTTGCCAGTTTTCTTGTGGAAATTGGCATTCATCACATTCGCCGGGCTCAATGCTGCATGGTTCGAGTTCAAATGGGGCCGTCATGCGCATGCCTGGAGCCATGATGCCTCTGGCATTCCAGCCGGGGTCAAGTTTGGCGCCTGGACATCGCTCATCCTGTGGAGCCTGGTTGTCGTTACCGGCCGGCTGATTCCTTACCTTAGCTATTAACTGGATTCCAACGGCAACCACCATGACCAGCCTAGAACTATTCAACGCCATCCAGAACAGCAGCATCGGGGTTTTCATAGGAAAACAGGACCGCATGCTGTGGGCAGTGGCCCAGATCATCCATATTGCAGGCATTATCCTGTTGCTGGCGCCAATTGTGCTCGTCAGCTTACGGCTGTTTGGCTTTGGCCTTCATCAACAACCCTTGCCCAAACTCGCCCGGGAAAGCAACCGGCTGATCTGGCTGGGGCTGGGCCTGCTGCTCTTTTCAGGCTTGCTGATCTTTGTACCCGCAGCCCTGCACTATCATGACAACTTCGTATTCTGGATCAAGCTGTACCTGATCCTTGCCGCATTGCTCTTCCAGCTTACGCTTTATCGCATCGTCACCCAGCTCGAAAAGCCGAATCCATGGCTGGGCGGATTCACCGCTGTGCTGATCCTCGCCTTATGGTTTGGCGTGGCATTTGCCGGCCGCTTCATAGGCTTTGTCTAATGGTGAAAAAGACCTTCCATTTCCTGCTGCATATTGGATTGCTTATTGCACTAGGGGTCAACCTCGCCGGCTGCAACAAACCGGACTTGAAGGAGGAAGCAGCATTCAAACCTGGCGCCTCCTTGCAGGAAATCATGCTGTCCATCATCGACCCCAATGCCGACCATGTATGGAATTCCGTTTCCATCATTATTACAAGCGAAGGTGTGGAAGAACACAGCCCCAGGACCGACGAAGAATGGGCCGAAGTACGCCAGCATGCCATTACCCTGGCAGAAGCTGCCAACCTGCTTTTGATCCCGGGCAGGAAGGTAGCCCATGAAGGCGCGGAAACATCGACCCATCCTGTAGAGCTGGGAGCGGAACACATCGAACAAGCGATCGCCAAGGACCGTGCGGCTTTCATTGCAAATGCACACCTGCTTCACACTGCGGTGTATGAGGCGGTGATCGCCATCGACAAGAAAGACCCGGAGGACCTCATGCGCGCAGGAGAGCATATCCAGCAGGCATGCGAAGCTTGCCATGCGAAATTCTGGTATCCGGATGAAAAAACACAGACTTTTCCTTCTCTTTCTGGGAGCTAATATTGATTGATTTAACAATGAATAGAAATTAACATTTCTGAACTTACGGTTTCTCCCTGCCACCGGCAGGGAGAATAATAGGGAATCTGGTGAAGACACGATGATCGTAATCCGGAACTGCCCCCGCAACTGTAATCGGTGAGTCTGTTTGCCACTCTTGCCACTGGATATTGATCCGGGAAGGCTGCAAACAAGACGATGACCCGAGAGTCAGGAGACCTGCCGCAAGTCAGCTATGTTGTTCGAGCAAGGGCGGGGTGTCCTGGAATCGGCGAATGTTCACCATTTTCATTCGACATTATTGATGCATTGCAGACTTGGGTTGCCATTGGCGCCTCAGGTCGAATTGCCGTTGCAGCCGCTTTGCATGCATCCTCCCCCTGCTCCGACCATATGGCTGATTTATACATGACAGTTCGTCATGCTGAACAATCCATTAGGGAGCAATCAATGAAAAACAGCAACTACATCCTGGCCGCTGCTTTGATGGCTGTCTTTTCCAGCGGGGCGCTGGCGGAAGATGCCACTTTGGAGGAAATCCAGGTCAAAACACAGTCCGACAAACCCGGGCTCAACCTGAAAAAAACCAACAGCACCAGCAGCCGGCTGGGATTGACCGCAAAAGAAACACCCGCAAGCGTGGAAACGCTGGATGCACAAACGATACGCCAGCGCGGGGATATCTCGATCCGCGAGGCAGTCACTCGTACCACCGGTATTACAGATATCAGCAACCCAGGTAGCGGCCAGGCATTTTCTTCGCGCGGCTTTACCGGCAACAATTCGGTAGCTCAGGCCGAAGACGGCATCAGGCTGGCCACTGGCGCAGGCACCCAAACATATCCTTCCGACACTTGGGGTTACGAAAGAATCGAAGTATTGCGTGGTCCGGCTTCCGTTTTATTCGGGGATGGCTCAGCTGGCGGCATTATCAACAGCATACGCAAACAAGCCAGTAGAGAATCTTCTCTTGAGGCCTTGGTTGGCGCAGGCACACGTGGCGCATATCGCGTAGGCGTTGGCGGCACTGGCGCGATTGGCGAAATTGGCGCGTTCCGTATTGATGCTTCTGCATTGGGGGGTAATGGCTACATAGACCGCGGCGATTACGACAGTCAGAAAATCATGACCTCGCTGCTATTCACTCCTACCGACAACTTGAGAATAGGATTCACGCTGGATCACGCGAATGAATCCCCAACTGCAAATTACGGTGCTCCCCTAGTGGATGGCAAGATTCGCCACTCCTTGCGCAAAGCCAATTACAACATCGATAACAATCGTATGGAATTTACCGATACACGCGCTAGAGCCAAGGTAGAGTGGAACATCTCCCCCACCCTTCAGCTTAGGAATGAGACCTACTGGTTCAAATCTTATAGGGAATGGCAGAATCTTGAAGTTTATGATTACAACGAAACAACTAGACTGGTAGATCGTACCGACTATCTCAACCTCAGGCATGATATGAAGCAATACGGCAATCGTGCTGACTTAATTGTTTCTGAAGATATTTTCGGCCATAAAAATCGTTTCGTTATCGGCTGGGATTCGACACATACCGATTTCCGCCATAGCGGCAATCGCAACCTAAGCGCCATCGACTCCAGCTTGCCTCTAGGCCATTTTGATCCTGGTAGAGGCTTTGATCCACTGGGTCGCAACTACGATTCTCAAATCACGCAAAATGCGTTTTATCTAGAGGATGCCTGGAGCGCCACCGAGCACTTGAAATTGTTGATCGGATTGCGCAAGGACTATATTGATACCGAGAATAAAAGCCTGCGTGCTGATAGACCCAGCTCAGCTGAAGAATTCACCCCGCTTACTTGGCGGGCAGGTACAGTCTTCGACATTACGCCCGACCTTGCTATCTATGGCCAAGTAAGTCGTGGCACGGACCCTATCACCAACCTGCTGGGTCTCAATCTCGCCAACAGCAGATTCGACCTTACTCGTTCGCGTCAGGCGGAAATCGGCATCAAGCAGTCCTTGCAAAATCTAAAGGGTGAATGGTCTTTAGCCGCATATCACATTGCGAAGGACGATATCATCACATACGATCCAGCCAGCCCTTCCACGGCTGTTCAAGGGGGTAAGCAATCATCCAGAGGGGTTGAGTTTGCGACCACCATATTCCCGGTAGAACGTTTACGCCTTGATTTCAACGCTACGGTTCTTGATGCACGCTATGATGAGTTGATTGAAAGTGGCACCGGTATTTCACGCGCAGGCAATACACCTAGCAACGTGCCAGAGAAAGTTGCCAATGCATGGATTTACTACCAGGCCCCGCAATGGGAAGCAGGCGTAGGCGCACGCTACATCGGTAAACGCTATGCCAATAATGCCAACGACATCAGTATAGCAGGCTATACAGTTTATGATGCCAGCGCAGCTTGGCACGTTAGCAGGCAAATTTCCCTTCGTGCAAACTTGCGGAACCTCACTAACAAGTTTTACGCTGCCTACGCATACAGTAGCAGCCAGCAAACTGTAGGCGCTCCCCGCCAGTTGGAATTGGTAGCTGAATTCCGCTACTAGCCAGACCTCATCGTATAACGACGGAGATAAAGGCAATCCTTTATCTCCGTTCATCACAAACAAATATAAATAATCAAAATCATGAAACAAAATCGTTTTGTCACCCTTGCCATTGTTGGCATTTTCTCCCATCCGGCATTTGCCGAAACTCCAGCCTTGCTTGAAGAAATCACAGTGTCTGGTCAATCTGACAGACCCAGCATCAAACTCAACAAAGTCAATACCACCAGCAACCGTCTGGGACTTACCGCCAAGGAAATTCCGGCCAGCATCGACTCGGTGGATGCCGATACAATCCGCCAGCGCGGCGATGTTTCCATCCGCGAAGCGGTCACGCGCACCGTGGGAATCTCGGATATCGGTACGCCCGGCGTCGGGCAGTCCTTTTCTTCCCGTGGCTTCGCCGGCAATAACTCTGTTGCACAGGCGGAAGACGGCATCCGGCTGATTACCGCTGCCGGCACGTTGACCTACCCTTCCGACAGTTGGGGATACGAAAGAATCGAAGTGCTGCGCGGCCCGGCATCCGCATTGTTCGGAGATGCTTCCAGCGGCGGCGTCGTGAACAGCATCCGTAAAAAAGCGAGCAGGGAAGCCTCATTGGAAGCGTTAGTCGGGATTGGTACGCGCGGCGCTTACCGTTCCGCGCTTGGGGGTACAGGCGCACTCGGCGAGATCGGCGCCTTTCGTATTGACGCATCCGTCACGGGCGGCAACGGCTACATCGACCGCGGCGATTACGATACGAAGAAGATCATGACTTCGTGGCAGTTTGAGCCTTCCGACACTGTACGTTTCGGCTTCACGCTCGATCATGCTGAAGACTCACCTACCGTGAACTACGGCGTTCCTGCAGTCAACGGCAAACTGCTTTACGGCCTGCGCAAGAACAATTACAACGTCGAGAACAACAAGATGGATTTTGTTGATACCCGCGTCCGCGCCAAACTCGAGTGGGATGTGACGCCTGAACTCTCCATCACGAATGAAACCTACTGGTTTCATGCAACGCGCGACTGGCGTTATGCCGACGACCTGCGCCTGAACCCTGCGACATTGCGCGTCACCCGTGCGGCATTCCGCAATGTGGACCATGACCTCAAGCAGATCGGCAATATTTTCCAGCTTGCGTCCAGTTCGAGTATGTTTGGCCGGGAAAATCGTTTGGCTGTTGGTATCGATATCTCCCGCGTGGACTTCATGCACAAGATGAATACCAATAACTCGCTCACCGACACGGTCGATCTGTATGACCCGGCCGCAGGCAGTTTCATCACCAACCAGGCATTGCGCAACAATTATGCTGCTGATCTCGACCAGAGAGCATTGTTCCTGGAAAACGCCTGGAATGCGACCGACAAATTGAAGCTGCTCGTCAGCCTGCGAAAAGACTATATCGATACCAAGCGTAAGGATTATATTGTCCCAACAGCAAGCTCTTCCCAGAGCTTTTCCCCATTAACGTGGCGGATTGGCGCTGTATATGACATTTTCACAGCGACTTCTGTTTACGCTCAAACCAGCCGCGGCACCGACCCGATTACCAATATGCTGGGGCTGAATCTCGACAATGCGAAGTTCGACCTGACCAGATCGCGTCAATATGAAATTGGCATCAAGCACCTGCTTCCCCAATCCAAAGGAGAAGTCACGCTGGCTGCCTACCACATTGCCAAGGACGACATCATTACCCGGAGCCCGACAGACCCGTTGATTTCTGTGCAGGGAGGCAAACAATCCTCGCGCGGTATTGAATTCACCACCACATTACTGCCGGTTGAGCATTGGCGCATCGATTTCAATGCCGCCTTGCTGGATGCACGCTTCGATGAACTGCTTGAAGGCAATACCGGGATTTCCAGGTCAGGCAATACGCCAAGCAATGTGCCGGAAAAGCTGGCCAATGCCTGGGTTTACTACCAGGCTCCGCAATGGGAGGCAGGGATAGGCGCGCGCTATGTCGGCAAACGCTACGCAAGCAATACCAATAGCGTTTCGATGGCCGGTTACACCGTATTCGATGCCAGTGCGGCATGGAATGTGAATAAGCAGATGACATTGCGTGCCAATATCCGCAACCTGACTGACAAATTCTACGCTTCCATGTCCAACAATAACGATCAACAGCTCGTTGTCGGCGCACCGCGCCAGCTCGAACTGACTGCGGAATTCCGCTACTAACCTGAGCACGGCACCATGAAACTCTTCTCCATGCGCAACCTCCACCTCTGGCATCGCTGGCTGGGGATAGCGCTTGGCGTGCTGGTGCTGCTCTGGTTCATTTCCGGGGTGGTCATGTTGTTCGTGGCCTACCCCAAGCTTGCGCAGGAAGAACGGATTCCCCGCCTGGAGGCGGTTGCGCCCGGCTTGGTGCGCATAGCGCCGGCCCAGGTGGCCGCCATGCTGGGCGGTGAGCCGGACAAGCTCCGGCTTACCATGCACAACGGGCGACCGCTTTACCACGCCTTACACCAGGGTAGCTGGCATTCCATCTGGGCAGACAGCGGCGAGAAACTGACCGTCACGCCCGACGACATCCGCACGTCCGCCCAGGCTTTCCTGCCTGGCGCATCCATCAGCAATACAGAATTGATCGAGCGCGACCAATGGTCGATCTCGTCCTCGCTCCATCCCCACCGGCCCTTGCATCGCGTGAGTTTCACCAACGGCGACGTACTGTATTTGTCCAGCCGCACGGCCGAGGTCGTGCTGGATACTTCGCGCGGCGAACGCGCCTGGAACTGGCTGGGCTCCGTCATTCACTGGATTTATTTCACCCCGTTGCGCTTTGACCATCACGAAGCCTGGCGCCAAGTCGTCATGTGGCTATCGTTCCCCGCCACGGCCATGAGCCTGATGGGCATCTGGCTCGGGATAGACCGCCTGCGACTGCGTCGCCGCTACAAGGGAGGCCGCATGACGCCATATCGCGGCTGGGCCAAGTGGCACCATGTTTCCGGCCTGCTCGCAGGCGTGCTGTGCCTGACTTGGCTGTTCAGCGGCTGGCTGTCGATGAAGCCGTTCGACATGTTCGCAGGCAGGAAGCTGAGCGCGGAAGAATCGCAGCACTGGGCAGGCAACCCGCCTGACGGGCCGCTGCCGGCATTGCCAGCGCAGATAGGCGCTACAGAGAAAATTGGCGAGGTCGAATGGATATATTTTGCTGGAAAACCTGTCCTGCTCGGCCTTGCACAGCATCGCACCTGGATGCTGGATGCCGGCAGCGGAGCGCCGCTCGCCCCATTCGCAACGTCGGCATTCGCTACACAGATCGCAGGCATACTACCCGATGCAAGGGTCAAGGCCGCCACCCGGCTGGAACACGGCGACAGGTATTACTACGGCAAACGGTTGGAAGCTGTGTCCCCGGTCATCCGCATCGACCTGGATGATGCATCCGCCACCAGCTATTACATTGACCCGGCCACTACGCGCATCGTGGCATCGCAGGACAATAACAGCCGCACCTATCGCTGGCTGTTTGCAGCGCTGCACCGCCTCGACTTCGCACCGCTCGACAATGCCGAGATCCCGCGCTGGATTGTAGTGATCCTGTTCTCCATCGGCGGCGTCATTCTCACCGCCGCAGGCATGGTCATGGGCTGGCGCCGGCTTACTCGCGCCTAGCCGCGATATTGCTGCAATCGCCCGCAACCAGCGGAGGATTGCCGGAACCAGGCCTGAGCATCACTCCGCTGCTCACGCCATTGGATGCCACGCAAGATTGAAAGCCCACGCGCGTGCCACGCGGTGTTGCCGTATTGACCAACACCTCGCGCTGCTCTTCGGACAAAGCCAATGGGCCGCGCTCGGATAGCAACTGCTTATATGAAGGATAGACGCCGTGGGTTGCGCGGAACGACTCCAGCTTGTCATGCAGTTCTTGCGCGATACGGGCAGTATCCACGGAACCATGCTGTTGCAAAGCCAAGGCCTCAAGCGACTCTTCCTGTTGCTGCTGTGCCGCTTTTCCCTGGGATACATAGTTGGCGCTGACCAGGAATAGCACCAGCAGCACCGTGTAGATCAGGTTGATGCCGATGGCTATGACGGCAAACAAATTACCTTGACCCGCTGCGCGCGATTTGAGCAGCGCGAATATCCCCACCACAACACCAAGCAACGGCACGCAAAAGACAGACAACAACAAGGCAATGATGCCGGCCTTCTTGCCTGGGTCGTGTGTTTTTCTGGTATCTGGGGATTTTTGTGCAGCGGTCATGAGGCCTGTTCCAATCAGTGAAGCAAGGTGAGATTAAACCACGTTGGCGAACGATGTGTCCCGCAGAGAAAATATACAATATATATACATTACGTATATTTTTGATATGATGCGCTAGTTATCAGGTTTCTAACCAAGCAAGATCAAGGGAATACAAATGAAAAGACTCAATGATTCAATCAAGGCCATGTTGGCCAAGGAGCTACCAGTTCAAGCCACAGTAAGCAAAGAGGGTCTGCCGGACATCGGCCCCAAGCGTTCGCTACGAGCCTATGACGACCAGACCCTGATCTACAATGAGAACACCGGCGGCCAGACCTTACAGAACATCCGCGACGGTTCGAAAATGGCAATTGCCGTAATTGACCGTCCTGCGCTGGATGGCTACCGAATCGTCGGGACGCCCGAGTTATTCAGCGCAGGCACTGCACCCTATGACAATGCGCTGGCATTCGCGGAAAAGAACGGCATGAAAACGCCGAAATTCGCCGTCCTGATTCATATCGAGGACATTTATACATTGAAGTCCGGACCAGACGCAGGCAAGAAACTCGACGAATCTGCCAGCAGCAAATAAGTCCAACATGATTCCAGCCGGTCAACTGGGACGCTCGGTACTCTGCCCCGTACTGGCTGGATAGTTTCCACATTGTTGTTGATACGCAACCCACTCGCCCAATACCCGCGTCATATGCCTGGTGGCGAGAGCGCGTAAATCTTCCGGAGCAACCTCATCCTTGCACAAGCTTTCCAAGCGTTGCAGCGCTTCCTGATAATGCTGTGCCGCCAAGGGCTGCCTATCCTGCCCGCGGTAGATATCTGCGAGATTATGGTGGGCGACGACAAACGCAGCAATCACGGCATCACCGTATTCTACGACCTCATCATCACCTGCGGCAACGCACGCTCCCAGCATTTCCTCGGCCAGCACCAAGGCCTGCTGGTAATGAATTTCAGCCTGCAAGTTATCCTGATGAAGAATGACCGCAGCGAGCTCCATCAACTTTTCCCAGGCATTCAAGCTGCCAGAAAAAGACGCGCAAGTCGCGTAGCGCCTCATGCAATTTCCTGATAAGGATCCAGCGCATCAGGCCAATCGGTCAGCAAATCAAACCCCTGCTCGGTCACCACCACCATATGCTCCCACTGAGCAGACCAACTCCTGTCCTGCGTCACCACCGTCCATTCATCCTGCAATGTCCGGGTAGCGGCCTTGCCTGCGTTCACCATCGGCTCTACCGTGAAAATCATGCCAGGCTTGAGCCTGAGCCCTTTACCAGGCTGACCGTAATTGAGTACCTGCGGCTCGTCATGATAAACCTGGCCAACGCCGTGGCCGCAATACTCACGCACCACGCTGAACCCCTGCGCATGCGCCGCCTGCTGGATTGCATATCCCACATCGCCCAGGGTATTGCCCGGCTTCACCTGCAAAATGCCTGCCCGCATCGCATCATAGGCGGCCTGCATCAACCGCACAGCCTCTGGCACAACGTTGCCGACAAAATACATGCGGCTGGTATCGCCATACCAGCCATCCTTGATCACCGCCACATCGATATTGAGGATATCCCCATCGCACAGCACCTGCTTCTCGGAAGGAATGCCATGACAGACCACATGGTTGACGGATGTGCAAATGGTCTTGGGAAAACCGCTGTAGCCAAGGTTGGCGGGAATCGCCTTCAGTTTATGCACGATATATTCGTGGCAAATGCGGTCAAGATCTTCCGTCGTCACGCCCGGCGCCACGTGCTCCTTGATCATGGCAAGCACCTGGGCAGCCATTTGCCCGGCTATGCGCGCCTTCGCAATATCATCCGCTCCATGCAGCACAACCCGCATCACAGAGTCCGCTTGAGACTGATCACGGAAGCCACATCGCCCCCGGCCGGTTTCAGGGCATTGCCCACCTCTCCGCCGCTCTGCTCGATCTGCAACAACAAGCGGCATATCTCCGTATAGCTCAATTGCGGATGCATCTCCGCCAGCATGCCCACCCGCAACCAATGCTCCGCCTGAGAATTGATCGAACGGCTGAACGCATTGCTCGCGGAACGGATGTTCTCGTGCATTGAGTCTGAAATCTTGACAATGCCCATGGCCTGCTCCTGGTAAATATTATGTATACGAAACGTATAATAGCAAAAAAACGTTTCGATGCAGCGGCTTGTTTTCCACTAAGTGAAATGGCCTTGCATTTGATTGAGCCACTGGAGCTATTGAAGCAATAGGAATAGAGGGGAAACCGAACAGGGCAATTCTTGAGGAGGGCAGGCATATCCCGTTACATGACGAGATATGCCTAGAAGCTAACTTACAAACTCAATATTTCCAGCGCACCATCAGCAAGGCATTTCTTGGGGTGCCGTAAATGTTGTAGAACATGGTATTGCCGGGATATTGCAGGTATTTGCGGTCGAACAGGTTATTGACCGTCAGCGACAAATCCCAGTGCTGGTCGATCTGGTAACCCAGTTTCGCTGAGGCAATGGCATAGCTGCCTTGGCGAGCCGTATCGGTATACATGTCGCTTTGCGCCTGCACGCCCGCCCCCACGCTCCAGCCATTCAGGGCGCCCGAGAACGTGCTGCCGTCAAAGCGGTATTGCGACCAGAACTTGAACATGTGTTCGGGGATCTGGTTGGCGGCAAAACGGTCGCCTGCATCCGCAGTGCTGTCGCTGCGGAACCTGGCTTGGTTATAGGTATAGCCAACGGAGAGGTTCAAGTTTTCGCGGGGCTGCCCCGTCACTTCGAATTCAACGCCCTGGCTTTCTACCTCGCCAGCCTGCGTGTAGCAGGTGCCCGTGGAAGTGCCGCCGCAACCGATGTTAGCGCTGTCGACCATGGCGCGGTTTTTATCCCTTATCCGGAACAATGCCACCGAGGCGTTCAGGCGTCCGTCGAGAAACTCGCCCTTGAGGCCGGTTTCAATCTGCCAGCCCACTCGCGGGTCCAACACCTTGCCGGATGCGTCGAAATTGGTTTGTGGTACAAAGGTATCCGCATAGCTGGCATACCAAGTGACCTGTTGGTCGATGTCCCACACCAAGCCGCCATAAGGGGTGAATTCCCCGTCGGTATTCTCATTGCTGTGTTGCCATGCCGTCTTGTTGGGCCAGCCGGTGCGGTTCTTGCTGCTGAAATCAGTCCAGCGACCTCCCAGTATCAAACTCAGCGAATCCAGCATCTTGATCTTGGCCGAGGCATAAAAACCCGATTGCTCGGTGTATGTCTGGCCTTTGCTGAGGATGTTGGTATTTAGGACGCTATCCCAATTGTGATTGGTAAGCGGAGATTGGTTCGTGGCTGATGAATAGCGCGAGCCGCCCAGGTAATCATACTCCGCCTTGTTGTAACCGACAGTCAGGGTGTGGGTGCGGCCGAATAATTCCACCGGCCCCGATAAGTTGAAGTCCATGCTGCGCCAGGTGGTTTCAGTATCGATAAAACCGACATTGACATTGCTCAACCCAGTTACCGTGTTCACGGGCGTCGATGCATAGACGCCATAGCCGGCATATTGGTTGTTCTTGTAACTGTAAACGCCCTTGGCTACCCATCCGCTATCGAACTTGTGCTTGAAATCCACCGCGATATTCTTGTCCTCATCCTCGGCGTTCTTGTCAATGCCGACAAAAGTGGACCGCCGGCTCGGCAAACTGCCGTCGCTATAGGTTGGCAAGCCCCAGAAGGTTTTGTAGTCGCGGTCTGAATAGCTGGCCCACAAGCCTAGCGTGGTATTAGGCGTCAGATCGTATTCCAGCACGCCGTACAACAATTTGTCGCGATTCATGCCGACATCGTAGAACCTATCCTGGTCCTGGTAGACCATGACGGTACGGCCACGCAGGCTGCCATCCGCATTCAACGGCCCGCCGACATCGAACTCCGCGCGTTGCTGGTCCCATGACCCCAACCCCGCGACAGCAGAGATCGTCAGCACATCCTGCGGACGCTTCAGCACGTAGTTGATCGTTCCGCCCGGCTCACCGCTGCCGGTCATCAACCCGGAAGGCCCCCGCAGCACTTCGACACGATCGTAGAGCGCCAGGTCGTAATGACGTGAAGTATCCTGTTGCGGTACCCCGTTGAACTGGGTATTCGCGGTATAGCCGCGGATCATGAAGCTTTCGCCGCGCTCGTAACCGTAACCGCGCACGCCGGTCATCTGGTTGAGCGCTTCTCCTACCGTGGTGAAATTCTGGTCGTTCATCTGCTGGCGCGTCATCACCGATACCGATTGCGGAATCTCGCGCAAGGTCTGCTCGGTCTTGCCGATCGTGACTACCTTGGCGGCGTAGGTCCCAGAGCCCTCCGTCACAGCATTGCGCTCTGCCCTGGCGGAAACGCTCACTTCAGGCAAGGTGGAGGCGGAACCGCTTTTATCGCCGCCCAGGGATTTGGCTTTCTGCAGCACGAATACCCCTTTGCTGCTTTCGACCGCCTGCAAGCCCGAACCGGCGAGCAATGTGTCGAACCCCTGCTGCGTGGTATAGCTGCCGCTCAGGCCGGAACTGTGTTTACCGGATACCAGTGCAGGCGGTACGGTAATGCTGACCCCGGCAGCGCCGGCAAAGTCGCCCAGCGCGCTATCCAATGGGCCGGCCTTGACTTGGTAATGGCGCGCAGCCTCCACGCTGTTGCTTTCTGCCAACGCAAGCGGCGCATGGCCGAATGTCGTGCCGGCCACGGCCAGCAGCAAAATGGCACCCTGCACTGCGCGTTGCAGCACAGAGTGATGATGGTATTGCGGTTGCATGAATTTCCCTTTAGTGAATATGAATAAGAATTGCTTTCAATTCACTTCACACGCCAGATCGGCAAAGGGGACAACAATTGGAAAATTTTCTGGCTATATTGCCGTGGGACCTCAAGCTCCGGCACTGGGCGCATTGAAAGTGACCCAATACCGCGTGAGGTAGCTGACTCTCACAGGCAACACCATGGGCAGGCTGGCAAATACCTGGTCGGTATCGGCAAGCTGGAACGCACCAGAAATCTTTAGCTCCGCCACTTCCGGCGCGCAGCGCACCACGCCCGACCGGTAGCGTGCGAGTTCGGCTGCGAAGTCGGCGAGGCGCATTTCGCGCGCATGGAGGATGCCTTGCGTCCAGCTATCGGCATTGGGCGCCACTGCCGAAGGCGGCATGATGGCCTCGTCATTGAAGCGCGTTTGCCAGCCTGCCTGTATCACGCGCCGCCCGCCCTCGCGCGTGGTGATTTCCACCGCGCCTTCCAGCACGGCAAGCTGGATATCTTCCGCAGACTGCCGCACGATGAAGCGCGTGCCCAGCGGCTTCAATTGCCCATGCCGGGTGGCGACCACCAGCGGATGGTATGCCGCATGCCCCGCCGGCGTTTGGCCCTTGCCGGTCTGGATCAGCACTTCGCCCGTTTCCAGCACTATCAAGCGCCGGTTGGCATCCAGTATGGTATTGATGCCGGTGGAGGTATTGAGGTGCACCGCAGTGCCATCGGCAAGCTGGATTTGCCTGCGCTCCCCGGTGCGCGTGCTGTATTGCGCCAAGCGCAGGCGCACCGGCTCGCTGCGCCAGCCGTGCCAGCCGGCCGTCCCGGCCACAACCAGCACCGCCAGGGCCTTGACCGCGCGGCGGCGGCTTTCCAGGTGGCTGCGCTGCAAGGTGGCATGCGCCAGCTTGCCAGGCAAGGCTCCCAGCGTGGTGCTTACCTGCTGCGCACGCTGCCAGGCGGCCTCGTGCATGGGGTCTGCCTCGCGCCATGCAGCGCAGGCCTGTTGGTCTGCTTCAGTGGCTTCAGGCTCCTGCAGCCGGAAAAACCATTCCGCTGCTTGCAGGGCAATCGTTTCACTCATTGCCGTCATGCGGAGAGCAATATGCAACGCGCCATCGCCTGCACCATGTAGCGCTTGACCGTGCGCTCGCTGGTTTTCAGCTGCTGCGCGATCTGGGCGTAAGTCATGCCTTCGAGCTGCGCCAGCAGGAATGCGGCCCGTACCTTGGCAGGCAAGCCGTCGAGCATGCTGTCGATCTGCTGCAGGGTTTCGAGGATCACCAGCCGGTGCTCGGGAGAAGGCGCGGACAAGTCCGGCATGAGCGCCAGGGAATCGAGATAGGCCTGCTCCAGGGCACGCCTGCGGTAGAGGTTGGCCACCAGGCGCTTTGCCACCACGGTAAGGTAGGCGCGCGGCTCCTGCAACTGCCAGCCCGACTTTTTTTCGGCAATATGCTCAGGCGCCGTCAGGATGCGCATGAAGGTATCTTGCGCCACATCGGCCGCATCCGCCGCATCGCCCAATTTGCGCCGCAACCAGTCCTGCAACCAGCCGTGATGGTGGGTATAAAGAAGTTGCAGCGACTGCCGCTCCTGGTCGAAAGACATGGCCTGGCCAAAAAATAAGAATTGTTCTCATTTTAATCAGCTATTCCAGCATAGTCCATCCGTCCTGGGTTTCTATTCTCGGGGTACTCTGTGGCCTGGGCAGAGCATCCCCGATACACGATGGCCGCTAGAAATCGATAGTGGCGGAAACGGTCAATACCCTGGGCGCGGACAAGACAATGCCGCCTGACCCGGCGCTGCCTTCCCAATAGCTGCGATTAGCCACATTGAGCACATTGGCACGCAATGTCAGAGGATGACCAAGATAGTTGGTCTGGTAACGCGCCCCGATATCCCAGCGCGCCCAGCCCGGCAAAGACAGGGTGTTTTGCGCATTCACATACTGTTCGCCTGTCGCTATGACACGCGTGTTCAATGTCAGGCCGGGGACAAAAGGCGTATCCCATTCCAAGCCGGCGTTCGCAATCCAACGTGGTGCTGCCAAGGCATCTTTGCCATCGTTGAGGCCATTCTGCGTCTTGACCTGCTTGGCCTGCATGTAAGTCACGCCGCTGATGGTGCGCAAACCCTCAGCCAATTCGCCTGCCAAGTTGAACTCGATGCCGCGGTTGCGCTGCTCGCCATCCATACGATAGAGATAAGCGGCCGGGGTGCTGCCCGGCACATTGATGGCATTCGGCTGTTTCAGCTCGAACAAGGCTATCGTGCCCAGCAGGCGGCCAAAGTCCACCTTGACCCCGATTTCCTTTTGCTTGGTCTTGGTCGGTTCAAAGGCCTGTCCGGCATTTTCTGCCGGCGGGGTCGCTTGGGCGCCTTGACTCAGCCCTTCGATGTAATTGGCGTAAAGCGAGGTATTGCTCCATGGCTTGACGACTACGCCCACGGCAGGTGTATTGACCGACTTGTCGTATTCGGAAGTCTTATTGTTGGTGGGCGAGCCGCCATCGTAATTATCCACCGACACTTTTTGACGGCGCAGGCCTAGCAACAATTGCAACGCACCGTCGTGCCAAGACATGGTATCGGATACGCCCACCGAGGTGATTCTGGTTTCCGATGCCTTACGCATATCGAGAAAACCATCAAAAGGCGCATTGGAGGCAAGAGGGTCAGCTACCCATACCGGAGCATTAATATTGGATGCAAATGCCATCGCCGTCCATTGCGCAAACCCATAGCCAGCCTCGATATCAAGGCTGGAATAGGACAGGTTGACCTCATGCTCAGCAGCCAATGCATTGAACTTGATACGATTGCCCAGCAGATAGGATTTGGTGTCGGAATATTCCGGGTAGTTGACCGGAACGACTCCCAAACGACCATTTGCCGCCTCAATTCTTGATTCCGTACGGAAGTTGCTGTGTTGATGATCCCGTGCGCCTGCCGATCCGTAGACAGTCCAGCGTGGAGTAATATCGTACTCAGCCTGCGCCACCTGGTAATCATCGCGGTATTTCCGGCGCTCCCAATCCTGGGCCAACTGCTTGCCTGCCCTGGGCGGACTGGGAATATGCGTCAAATTGGCATTTTGCCTATATCCCAACGAAGCGCCCCTGACATCATCGGATTGGTATCCCAGGTCCAGCGAGGCGCGCAATTGTTCTCCCTTGAAATCCAGCCCGATAGCGCCCGTGATCAAGGTGGCTTCCTGGTTGGAAATGGCAGTATCTCCGCTGCGATACACGCCGTTCACGCGTATCCCGAACTGGTTTTGCTCGCCCCAGCGCCGCCCGAGGTCGATATGCCCGCCCCATTGTGAATCCGAGGCATAATTGAGCGTGAAGCGCGTGATCGGCTGGTCCGTCGCCCGTTTCGGCACCACATTGATTGCGCCGCCAACGCCGCCGCTAGGCGCCATACCCATCAGCAACGCGCCCGGCCCTTTCAGCACTTCTACGCGCTCCACGGTTTCCAGCGACAACGTGCCGTAGGGCAACACGCCATACAAGCCATTGAGGGCGACATCCCGGTTACCCAGCACAAAACCGCGCATGAAGAAATTATCCCCGCCACCAATGCTGGTATTGCGACCGCGCGAGCTCATGCGCACAGCCGGGTCGTTGTCGAGCACATCCGCCAAGGTCGCCGCCTGTTGATTACGGATCAGGTCGCTGGTATAGCTGGTGATATTGAACGGCGTATCCATGACATCGCGGTTGCCCAGCATACCCACGCGCGCACCTCGTGAAACCTGTCCGCCGGCATAGCTAGCGGGCAATTCGCCCGGCAAGTCTGCCCTGGCCTGCACCGCGACTTCCGGCAGCATTGCTGGGGAGTTTTCCACGCGCGGCGACGTAACCACATGCAATGAGTACGCGCCATTGTCATTGCGCACGGCCTGCAATCCCTGCTCGCGCAACAGCTCGTCAAATCCCTGCCGTACGGTGAAACTACCATTCAGGCCTGTGCTGGTTTTGCCATTGAGCAAAGCCGCATTGACCGAAACCTCGATGCCTGCCGCGCTGGCAAAGCTGTTCAAGGCCTGGTCCAACGGGCCAGGCGCAATATGATAGCTGCGCTGCTGTTCCACTTGCTGCTGACGCACGTCCGCTGCATGTGCCGCAGGCATCGTCACCTGGACTGCGCAGGCCAGGAAGAATGCCTGCACGGCAGCATTGACTGCCTTCCGTTGGAAAACCGGGACAAAGGCAGGGTGATGGGGAGTGACGGGTAAAGCAATATGGTGGTGACGGCATAGGTATGCCATGGGCTGCCCTTTCAATTCAGAAAATTTATCGTGGTTCATTTTGTTTTCCGAATGAAAAAGCAAAACCCGTAATAAAATTTCTGGAAAATTTCTCAGCCTTGAAACACCATCCCAGACTTATCGCTAAGCCGCATCACAACTTTCATGGCGCAATCAGCATCAGCCATGGGATCAGGCTGGGCGCACCATGACCCAGTACCGGGTGCGATACACGACCTTGACCGGCAAACCCAGGCTCAAGTTATTGAGTGCGCGGTCAGTATCGGCGAGGGAGAAGACGCCGCTCACCCGCAAATCTGCAATCGCCGGATCGCAACGCAACAGCCCGGTACGGTAGCGGCCGATTTCGGCAATGAAGTCAGCCACGCGCATTTGTTCGACAACCAGGATGCCCCGCGACCAGGCGGCAGCACTGCTTTCCCGTACAGGCATCACACCGCCCACATGCTGCGTAGAGAACGATACGCCTTCGCCGGCATTCACCCTGACTGCGCTTAAGGCATCCCGGATGCGTACCTCGACGGCGCCTTCGAACACAGCCACCCGGGAAGCATGCTGCTCCTGCCGTACGACAAAACGTGTGCCCAAGGCCTGGACCGTGCCATCACGGCTTTGCACAATCAATGGACGGTGAACAGTGGCAGGATCAGCCGCTGTCGTCACCAGGATTTCCCCTTCGCGCAGCACAATGCGTCTCTCCCGTTCATTAAACTGCACATCGATGGCCGTAGCCGTATTCAGGGTCAGCTGGGTACCGTCGGGCAGGGTCAATTCGCTCACTTGTCCCACGCGCGTAGCATGATCCGACACCAAGTATTGCCACGAACGGGATTCGCGCAGGAGATAGGCTGAGCCACCCGCCATGAAGGCGACGCCCAGCAAGCGTAATGTGCGCCGCCGCGCCATATGCTGGGTGACGGCAGGCTCTCGCAAGGTATGCCGCGCCACTTCGCGCGGCAGTGCATCCAGCTTGCTTTCCATCACCTGCAAGCGCTGCCATGCCCGCTCATGATCAGGATGCTCCGCACGCCAGGCCATACAAGCCTGTCGTTCAGCATCGCTCACCTCGCCGGACCACAGCTTCGCCATCCAGATGGATGCACGCTGCACAATGTCCTGGTCGATCAAGTCACGCTCCCCGGCAGGCTGGTTCTCACCTGACATGCACGCTACCCCGCCTCATCAACGGCTGGACTCGTACAATGCGCGGTAACAGGCCTGGAGTGCACTGGCGACATACTTTTCGACAGAAGATAAAGACACATTCAACCGACCGGCAATCTCGCGGTAGGTCATGCCATCCAGCTTGCACATCAGCAACGCGGCACGCGCCTTGGGCGCAATACTGTGCAAGATGACATCAATTTCGACCAATGCCTCGATCACCAACGCACGGGTTTCCTCAGAAGGCACCTCAGGCTCAGGCAACAAGCTGATCGCCTGCAGATAGGCCGCCTCGATCTGGCGGCGCCGATAGAGGTCAATGACCAGGCCATTGGCAATACGCGCAAGATACTGGCGGGATTGCTCAGGAGAGGGCGTATTGCCGGAAACGAGAATCCGCACATAGGTATCATGTGCGAGGTCAGCCGCATCGAATGCGTTGCCGAGCTTCCTGCGCAACCAACCGTGCAGCCAGCCGTGGTGCGCAACATAAAGCGAATCAACCGACTGCTGGACGATACTGCTTTCCTGAGTTGCCATGAGATTAGCATTTTTTAAAAATGGTTCTCATTCTATTTTATAGCTCGCCACCATGGCAAATACCCAAAGAAAAGCCCCTTATCCAGAAGGCTACCCGGCATAGAAGTATCAGGCAGATATTTCTAGAAGTGCTTTGAATAGGCGGCAGCTGCTCTCTAAGCCGCCCTGCTATACGCAGACCATATGCTATCAGCCGGGCCATGCTGCACTCGGCGCGCAGTCACTCGCGCCATCCAGACCAGGGCCAACATGCCAACGAACGCCGTCATATCCATTCCCAGTGCGGCAACATCAGCCCACAATCCCAGCCCAGGAAAGCACAAGGCCAGTAACGAGGTCAAAGGTATAGTCGCGGTACTGGCCGCTGCAAACCACAAAAACGGCACGATGGTGCGTGCTGCACCGCGTAGGAATGCCCAAGCTACGCTACCGAGAAATACCGTGTAGTAAATGCCCATATGCCATGCTGCAATATCGTCCACCCTCCCCGGCAGCCATTTTCCTGCGGCAATGGTCAGCGAAATGCCCGCGACGCAACCCAGGCATACGCCCACAGTGGCGGATGCCATCAGCGACGTATCGCGGCGCTGCTCAGGGATAATGCCGTCCTTGCGCTGCGCCTTGCGCCGTGACTCCACCCACAGCAGATTGCCGCTGTAGAACAGCCATGCGCCCGCCAGCCCGAGCAGGAAATAGAGCCAATGCACCACGGAGCCGCCAAACGAGGCCATGTGCAGGGCGAAGAAGCTGCTGATGAACAGGTTGGGCTTATCCTGCTTGCCGGGCATGAAGTCGGTGGAGAGCAGCTTACCTGTGTAAGGGTCGATGGCAGCGAAGCCTCCCAACGCGCGCGGAGATACGGCTTGCGAGTCCTTGCCCCAAACACGCACCGTAGGTCGCGGACCGGTGACTTGCGCATATTGCAATCCGCTGGGGATAAACCCCGGCGAGGCATCTTTCGCTGCTTGCACTAGTTGCGAAGGCGAGAGCATGTCGGTCGGGTTGCGCTCCGGCATATCGCCCGGGCTACCCTGCGGCCGCTGGAAAGCCTGCCGCCATTGCCCCTGGTGCACCATTTTGTCCTGCGCGAAATAGATCTGGTCGTGGAAGGCGAACACCACTGCGGTCAGCGCCATGACGATATGGAACGGCAGGCTGACGATGCCCACCACATTGTGCGCGTCCAGCCACATGCGCTTGAGGTTCTTGCCCACGCGCAGCGCGAAGAAATCCTTGACCAGCGTGGGCAGCAACACCACGACGCCCGACACGAGCGCCAGGGTGTAGAGCGCGGCGACCACGCCCATGATCCAGCGGTATTTGTCCGAATCCGCAGGCAGGCCGACAACGCGGTGCAGCACGTCGATCAACTCCACCAGGCGCGAAGGGTGCTGTTCCTCCACCTGCACGCTGCCGTCAGTTGCCAGCACGGCGGTATAGTAGCGTGCCGCGGCTTCGTCATGGTCGTCCGCTTTAGGGTTGCGCACCTGCCATTCGAGACGTGGAATGGCATGGTCTTCGCCTTCCAGCCGCAGGATGAAGTCGCGCTTGGCGGAAGGCGTGGTCTGCAATGTCTGTACGATCAACGGCTGCACGGCATCCAGCGGCACGGGCTGCATGATTTCGGGCGGCGTGGACCAGCGGCGGATCGGTTCCTTGAACACGGTCAGCGCGCCCGCGTAAAACGCGATGAACAGCGCCATGCCGCTGATGATGCCGGTCCAGGTATGCACCGATTTGTAATTGCGGATAAAGTCGGCCCTCATGCCGCGCCTCCTTGCTGCGCCAGCCGCAGCAGCCACAATGCGCCCCAGGCCAGCAGGTTGGCGCCGCCCAGCCACAACCAGGCGCGCAGGCCGCTGGCAAAGAAATATACGCCAGCCTGAACGCCTAGCCACACTGGCGGCAGGCTCCACATGACGAGCTGCCCTTTCACCGACATCGGCAAATCGGACAACATCGCCGCCAGCAAGCCGCTCAGGGCCAATGTCAACGCCAGGCCGAGCAGCAGGCCGGCCAGTGTTTTCGACACCCAGTCCGGCCGGATGGGAGCAGGTTTTGTTTTTTTGCGCCTGGCGGCCACAGGCGTGGCGCTTTCAGCGGGTACGGCGTCCATGCAAATAGGCTCCGATATAAGGCAAGACAAGGAACACCAGCATCAGCGTGGTGACGAAAACGAATACGGTGGTCAATCGCTGCATGTCCTGCGCCAGCAGCAATAAGGCTGACAGCAGCAAGGCCGCGCCCACGGCTTGCGCCGGGCGTTGGGGCCAGGGCCTAGCCCACAGGCGCTGATGGGGCGAGGCGGCATAGATGCAGAGGCATCCCAGAACAATGGCGGCAATGCCGCACATGGTGAAAACCGGCATGGGGAATATTAGCTCCATGAAATGACAAACCCAGCCGGGTAGATCGTCCGGCTGGGTATCGTGCTACGAGGCGCTATCAGAAGTCCACTGTCATCGAGGCGGCGACAGTGCGCGGCGCGCCTATCGTGGCGATCGCCGCGCCTTCCCGGAAGACGCCGGAATAGTAATCGCGATCAAACAGGTTGTAGACATTCAGGCGGAACACCACGTTTCGGCCTTGCAGGTTGGCCGCATAGCGGGCGCCTACATCCATCACGCCCCAGCCCGGCAGCTTCAGTACATTGTCGCTGGTCAGGTACTGGCTGGAATTGGCCTGGACCCGGCTGGTCAATGTCAGGCCGTTGGTGCCCGGCACATCCCATTCCAGCCCCAGGTTGCCTTGCCAGCGCGGCGCACCAGGAGAAGCCAAGCCGTCATAGGTGCCGTTCTGGGTCTTGGTCTGCTCGCCCTTCGCATAGGCAATGCCGCCCAATACGCGCAGACTGTGTGTCAATTCGCCGAAGACATTCCACTCCAGGCCGCGCACGCGTTTTTCACCGTCGTCAGTGGCATCACGTCCGCCGCTGCTGGTAGTGAAGCTAATCAGCGTCGGTTGCTCGATTTCATACAGCGCCAATGTATTGGTGAAAGTGCCTGCATTCCATTTGATGCCGCCTTCCTTCTGCTCGGTCTTGTATGGAGCGAAAACGTGGTTGCGGATATAACCGCCGTCGATGCGGATACTGTTGCCCTGGCTCAGGCCTTGCACATAGCTGGCATATAGGGAAATATCCGGCCCCCACGGCTTGTAGACCACGGCCACGGCAGGCGTGACGGCATGCTCGTCATAGTCGACCTCGCCGCCAACAGCGATACCCGCCGCTGTCGGGTCAACCTTGAAGCTTTGGCGTCGCAGGCCCAGCGTCAGGCGCAGGCTGTCATCCAGCATGGACAAGGTATCCACCAGCGCCAGGCTGTCGAAGGTCTTGTCGGACCACTTGAGCGCCGAGCCGGCCAGGGCAGGCATCGCCACGCTCACTGGATCGTAGATATTGATGATGCCACTGCTGGAGGTGGCATCGTAGCCGTAGTCCATCTTCAGGCGCGAGGCCTGCAACGTCATCTCATGGCCGATGCTACCGGTATTGAAGTTGAGGCGCACGCCTGCTTCGGTATTCACGTTGTCTTCGTACATGCGCTGGCCGGACATGGATAGCGAAGCGGTGCCATCCGCTGCCGAGACGCGCGCCCACGAACCCGTGAAGAAACCAGCGACCTTGCCGTGACGCACACCGACGTTGGCAAAGGCAGTGACGGTGTCGTTGAATGCGTATTCAGCGCTGAGGATGGCGGCCTTGTTTTCTGATTCGCCATAGGCATCGCGGAACAGGTTGGAACTGGCATCGGGCGCTTTCAGCACGCCCACGGTGTTGTTGAATAGAATGCCAGCAGGCGTGCCGTTCTTGAATTTCTCCTTGCTGTAGTAGGTGTCGAGCGAGGCCTTGAAACCGTCGTTGCGGTAATCAAGCGCGGCCGAGAGGAACTGGCGCTGCTTGGACTGATCTTCCAGTGCAGTATCGCCGTCGCTGAATGATCCGTTGACGCGGATGCCCCACTCATTATTTTCACCAAAACGGCGGCTCAGGTCGAGGCGAGTCCCGAACTGGCCTTCGGAGATATATTCCATCGTCAACCGGGTGAGCGGATCTTCACCTGCACGCTTGGGCACCAGATTGATGGTGCCGCCCAGCGCGCCAGCCGGTGCCATACCAGTGAACAACGCGCTCGGGCCGCGCAGCACCTCGACGCGCTCGAACATCTCGATCGGCGTGTGGCCGTAAGGTGCCAGGCCGTACATGCCGTTGATGGTCATCTCGTTCTGGTTGACGGCAAAATTGCGGATGCGGAAGTTCTCGAACGGGTGGCCGTCCGATGTGGCATAGCGTACCGAAACGTCGTTGCGCAACACATCGGCCACGGTACGCGCGCCCTGATCCGCGATGGTTTGGGCCGTGTAACTGGTCACGCTGAATGGCGTATCCATCACATCCACATTGCCCAGCAGGCCCAGCCGAGCGCCCTTGGCTACCTGTCCGCCCGCATAGGCAGGCGGCAGCTCGCTCGGGCTCACCTCTGACCGCGCCGTCACGGCTACCTCGGGCAAGGTGTCCGCATTGCCTGCACCGGAGACGGAGGCAGGCCTGGCGGCAGGCTTCAGCACATATCCGCCGTTATCCAGCGCCACGGCCTGCAGGCCTGTGCCTGTCAGCAGGACGGACAGCGCGGCCGGCAAGGTATACTGTCCGCTGATGCCCGCGGTGGTTTTGCCTGCGGTCTGCGCTTCCGTGAAAGTCAGCAGCACATTGGCGTTGCTTGCTAGGCTGCGCAGCGCTGGCGCCAGCGATCCGGCAGGAATGTCAAAACGCTGTGTGCTCCCAGCGGTGCGGGTCTCTGCCGCTGCTTCTGCATGCGCAGTAGCTGGCAGGGAAAAATAAGCGCTGGTGGAAAGCAGGATGGTGACGGCACAGGCCACGGATTGCCTGAGCGCATTGGGTGCGGTGGACACCCCGCGATGTGGTTGCCGGATTGGCATATGGTTCCCTTAATGAATGAGTTAATGAAAATCACTTCTTTCATAAGGGAGGTGCCGCGAAATTATCAATCGGGCAGAAATTTTTAAAAAACTTTCCTGGCGTTGTTGCGCTGTCCCGACATCCCGTTGTCTTCCTGTCCTGCTCACCAGTTCCCGGTTCAAGGCGGGGATGACAAACAGTTGGGAGCATGCTCCCTCAGACCCAAGGGCGGGCGCAGCGATACCAAGTTGCTGTTGCTTTTGACCTTGGTTTCCCCGTCTGGCTGCGCCGAGTAGCGCAAATCTGTCTGGAAAAAGAGTTTGCGTCTGTCTGAGCGCAGCGAGTTCAGCAAGCTCCCAGGCAGATTGAGCAACGCAGGGAACCGGGAGCTTTGCTCCCGGCGCAGACTCCGGGGTCGCCTTTTGTTTGGTTCCTTTATTTTGGCGAGGCAAATGAAAGTGACTCGCCGAGGGGCGAAAGGCAGTTTGACATGCCCACTGTCATGGGAGAGATATCCGAGCTGGCCGTTCGAATACGGCGCACTATCCGTTGATGATCGCGCCTTGCCAAAGCTGTGCCTTGACCGGAGACGGGTTGAAGCCATACGTACCGATGCAAAGGTCGTAAACAGGCTCTAAGCCGCGCTTTCCACTGTTATCCAATAGCGGGTAAGCAATCTTACCCGTACCGGCAAGACGCTGGGCAGCGACGCCAGGATGCGGTCAATATCGTTCAGCGGGAACACGCCGGAAAACCGTAAATCCGCCACATCCGGGTCGCAGCGCACCATGCCCGGCAAGTAGCGCGCAAGCTCCGTCATGAAATCCCCAAGCCGGATGTTGTCCGCGACGATCTGGCCCTTGATCCAGGCAAGAGATTGCTCATCCAGCGGCACAGGCGTTCCCAGGCTGGTGCTGGTGAAAAGAATGCGCTCGCCTTGCCTGATGACGGGTCGTGATGTTGGGTTGCTGGCAGGCGTAATCTCCACGGCACTCTGCAACACTGCCACGGTGGTATGCCCGTCCCACTGGCGCACGATGAAATGCGTGCCCAATGCCTGGATACGGCCTTGGGCGGTGTGCACGTATAAGGGGCGCGGGTCGGCAGGTTCGCCGAAGGCCGCATGCCGGGTCATGACCGCAATCTCCCCCGCCAGCAGATGCACCACCCTGGATTGCGCGTCAATATGCACATCTGCCGCGGTGGCAGTGTTCAGCGTCAGCATGGTGCCGTCTTCCAGCGTGATGCTGCGTTGCTCGCCAGCGGCTGTGCAGAAATCGGCGGTAGTTTTTTGCCACATATTGGTGCGGTAGGCTACTGCACCAGTAGCGACCAGTATCCCGCTCCAGGAAAGCAAGCCGATGACCTTGCGGCGTCCGGGCGACCTCGGCGCGTGCGATTGCGCATAGTGGGAAAGCGCGCCGTAAGCGACCTTGGGCTGAATGTCTCCCAGCCAGCCTGTCACAGCTTCGAGATGCCGCCAAGCATGCGCATTGTCCGGGTGGGCATCGCGCCATTGCTGCCAGCGCAACTTGTCTTCCGGCGTGGTGTCGCCCGACATCAGCAGGGTGAGCCATTCGGCGGCCTGGTCGGCTGCGGCTGCGCTGATGCGCTGCCCGCCGACCAGCAGGGTATGTGTTGGTTCGGCAGATGCAGGATGCTTAAGAGAGTCTGGCTGAGACATTAAAATTTCTTCATGCTGGCAATGCGAACAGGCATTGGCGATTGGCGCGGGTGAGATATTGCTTGACCGAGCTGGCGGACACTTGCAGGCGCCCGGCAATCTCCGCGTAGCTCAGCCCCTCGAGATGCGCGAGCAGGAAAGCCTCCCTTACCTGCGGCGGCAAGCCGTCCAACGCCCTGTCGACCTGCTGCAATGCTTCCAGCGCGAGCAAGCGCACCTCGGGCGCGGGAACCATGGCCTCGGGCAGGCACGCCAGCATTTCAAGATAACTGGTTTCGAGCAATTGCCGGCGATAGCGGTGCGCCATCAGGCGGCGGGCAATCGTCACCAGGAAAGGCCGGGGCTCGCGGATTTCCTGCACCGTCTCCGCGGCCATGATGCTGACAAAGGTATCTTGGGCAAGGTCATCCGCCACAAAGGAGTCGCCCAGCTTGCGTCTCAGCCAGTCATGCAGCCAGCGGTGGTGATGGAGATACAAGCGATGCAGTGATTGCGGCGTATCGATCGACATGGCACGACCATTAAAATAAGAATTGTTCTCATTTTAATGCAAATTCAAGCAAGATGCATGATGCGGGTATCACTGCCCGCTCAACTTTTCAAGGCAGGTACGGCTGCAACCTGCTCCAATCCAGCTGCTGCTCCACTTCATCCGCCAAGCGCTCCAGGCTGGCTTCGCGCAGAGCGGTGTAATCGTAGTAGGCGATTTCTTCCTGCGTCTGTTTCAGCTGGTTGTAACCAGCCCAATCCAGCCAGGCTCGGGTCGCTTCGGCATGGTCGAACAGGCCATGCAGGTAAGTGCCCGCCATCTGCCCATCTTCCGACAATGCGCCTTCCGCCTGCGTGCCGATATAAAGTACAGGCCGCTTCAATGCCGGGCCGCTGCTGACGCCCATATGGATTTCGTAGCCGGTGACGGCGGCGTCGGCAAAGGTGAGCCTGCCCTCGACTTCCTTAAGGTGTTTTTCCTTGGTGAGCGTGGTTTCCATATCCAGCCAGCCAAAGCCGTCACTGGAGCCGATATCGCCTTCAAGGCCGTGCGGATCGTGGATTTTGCGGCCGAGCATCTGAAAGCCGCCGCAAATGCCCAGCAGCTTGCCGCCGTAGCGCAGGTGGCGGGAGATTTTCTCGCGCCAGCCGTGGGATTCCAGCACTGCCAAGTCACCGCGCACGTTCTTGCTGCCCGGCAGGATGATGAGGTCGGCTGGCGGCGCGGGCTCGTTGAGTTCGATGAACTGGAAATCGACATGCGGGTGCATGCGCAGGGCGTCCATGTCGGTATGGTTGCTGACATGCGGCAGGACCGGGGCAATCACGCGCAACCAGGTCTGCGGCTTGTCCGGCGTATCCCTCGCCACGGAATCCTCGGCTTCGAGATGCAGGTTGCGCAGATAGGGCAGCACGCCGAGTACGGGAATGCCGGTTTCCCGCTGCAGCCAGTCTAGCCCGGGCTGCAGCAACGCGATATCGCCGCGAAAACGGTTGATGACAAAGCCGATGATGCGCTTTCTCTCCGACTCGGAGAGTAGCGCCAGGGTGCCGACGATATGGGCGAACACGCCGCCGCGGTCGATGTCGGCGATCAATATTACTGGGCAATCCGCCGCCTCGGCGAAGCCCATGTTGGCAATGTCGTTCTGCCGTAAGTTGATTTCCGCAGGACTGCCCGCGCCCTCGACGATGATGCATTCATATTGTTCGCGCAGGCGCTGCCATGAAGCCAGCACGGCTTCTCGCGCCTTGGGTTTGTAGGCATGATAAGCAGTTGCTTCGAGGTTGGTCAGCACCTTGCCGTGGATGATCACTTGGCAGCCGGTGTCGGTATTGGGTTTCAGCAATACCGGGTTCATGTCGGTATGCGGCAACAGGCCGCAAGCCTGCGCCTGCACGGCCTGGGCGCGGCCGATTTCGCCGCCGTCGCTGGTCACGGCGGAATTGAGCGCCATGTTCTGCGGCTTGAATGGCGCGACGCGCACGCCCCTGCGGTACAATACTCGGCATAACGCAGCCACCAGCGTGCTCTTGCCCGCATCCGAGGTGGTGCCCTGAACCATCAATGTGTTGGCATATGTCATTGGCCCATTATCCCATTACTTTCCTCGCAACCCCAGCCCTGCTGATCACAGCCCTGTTGCTGGACCGGCTGCTGGGCGAGCCTAGGCGCTGGCATCCGCTGGTGGGTTTCGGCAACCTGGCATCAGCATTGGAAAGGCGCCTCAACCGCCAACATGCGCCACTCATTGCGCGCCTGCTGGGCCTGCTGGCCTGGCTTATATTATTGTTGCCGGCATGGGCGCTAGCCTTCTGGCTCACGCAGCTTGCATATGGCTGGCTGCTCGACATCGTGCTGCTGTATTTCGCTATCGGCGCCCGCAGTCTCAAGGAACATGCCCTGCGCATCTACCACGCACTCGCACAGCAGGATTTGCCTGCCGCGCGCCATGCCGTGGGCATGATCGTGAGCCGCGACACTGCCGAACTCGACGAGCGCGAGATTGCTGCCGCCGGCGTGGAGTCGGTACTGGAGAACGGCAATGATGCGATTTTCGGCGCGATTTTCTGGTTCGTGTTGCTCGGCGGCAGCGGCGCACTGCTGTTCCGCCTCGCCAACACGCTGGATGCCATGTGGGGCTACCGCACGCCACGCTTCCTGTATTTTGGCTGGGCCGCCGCACGGCTGGACGACCTGCTCAACCTCGTTCCCGCTAGGCTGACCGCCTTGAGCTATGCGCTTTGCGGACATGCTCGGAGCGGATTCTCGTGCTGGCGGCAACAGGCCAGGCGATGGTACAGCCCGAATGCAGGCCCGGTGATGGCGGCAGGGGCAGGCGCACTCCAAGTAACGCTGGGCGGCAATGCGCGCTACCATGGGCAGGACAAGGCACGCCCCACGCTGGGAACCGGGCCAGCCGCCTCGGCCGCCAGCCTCCATGCTGCGGTACGGCTAGTAGATCGCAGCATCGTGCTTTGGTGCCTGGTGATTTTTATCACATACGCATTGATCGGGGCATACCATGCTTGAGCACGGCGGCAACCTGCATGCAGCCAGCCGGCAATACGGCATTGCGCGGGAGGATTGGTTGGACCTTTCCACCGGCATCAACCCGCACGGCTACCCAGTGCCCGATATTCCCGCATCGGTGTGGCAACGCCTGCCGGAAACCGACCAACAACTCGAGCGCATCGCGGCGAGCTACTATGGCGCCCAGTACCTGCTGGCCACCTCCGGCTCGCAGGCCGCGATCCAGGCGCTTCCGCGATTGCGCGGACCATGCCGCGTCACCGTGCTTGGCCCCATGTATGCGGAGCATGCCCACGCCTGGCGGCAGCATGGGCATCAGGTCAGTGAAATCGACCACTTGCCTGGCGCGGCAATGCTTGCTGAAACCGATGTGCTGCTAGCATGCAACCCCAACAATCCCACCGGCCGCCTGCTTGCGTCCGACACGCTCCTGGAGTGGCACATAGCCCTCTCGCAGCATGATGGCTGGCTGATCGTGGACGAAGCCTTCATGGACAGCTCCCCGCAACATAGCCTGGCCGCATATAGCCATCAGCCCGGACTCATCATCCTGCGCTCGCTGGGGAAATTCTTTGGCCTGGCCGGCGCGCGCGTTGGCTTTCTGCTGGCAGAACCGTCGCTACTGAATCGTATGGCCGATTTATTGGGACCCTGGGCCGTTACAGGCCCGGCCAGGGTCGTGGCCCAGGTCGCGCTGGCCGACCATGCGTGGCAAGAGCATAACCGCGCCAGGCTGCTGGCTGAAAGCCAGCAATTGGCGGACATATTGCGGCAGGCCGGCCTGCCTCCGCTCAATGGCTGCTCATTGTTCCAGTGGTTGAAGTTAGCGCATGCGGAGCACCTGCATGTGCAACTGGCGCGTCAAGGCGTCTGGACCCGGCACTTTCCGGCACAGCAGGGTTTGCGGATTGGCTTGCCGCCTGCGGATGGCTGGCAGAGACTGGCAGCAGCACTAGCCAACCTACAGCTTTAGATGCCTGTGTACAACCCTGAGCCATTGCAGCACCAACACATCAGCGATTGACGTAGGCCACCCTGGTCAACTGTTCTTCCACGATGATCTTGCTCACGCTGGCATAATCGATCTGCAGCTTGAAGGTATGCACCAGCGGCAGGTCCAGCGCATAGCCCGTCAACGCCCGGATGACGCCTGCATGCGTGAACACCAGGGCTGGCTGGTCATGATGCTGCAGATCTGCAACAAAGGATTGCGCGCGCTGGGAAAGCTGCAGGAAAGACTCCCCATTCGGCGGCACGTGCCGTACATGGTCTTCCGCCCATACGTCCACCAGCCCGCGCGGAATATCGTTCCAGGATTGCATTTCCCAATCGCCGAAGTTCAGTTCCTTGAGCCTGGCATCAGCTTGCACCGCCACCTGCGGGCTGAAAGTGGCAGCCACCGATTCGGCCAGCTTCATGCAGCGTTGCAAAGGGCTGCTGTAAATGGCGGGATGTTTGAGGTGCTTGAGCTTGGGGTGCAACGCATCGAACTCGGCAAGAAACGTCTCCGTGACGTCAATATCGCTATGCCCGTAACATGTGCCGGGCAGAACATCCGGCGTCGTATGACGCACCAGGTAAATTTCCAATTACATACTCCACATTATCAGGATGCCAGAACCAAAACGCCAAGATAAAACGCCAGCTCAGTGAGCTGCTGCATGGCGCCCAGGCAGTCGCCCGTATAACCTCCCAGGCGCTGCCTTAGCTTAAAGCTGAACCATATCCACACAAGCACGACCAGCAGCAAAGCGAGCCACAGCCTGGCCGGCAACAATACCAATGGCGACAGGCCTGACACTACGGCGATCCATAGGCTCGCAATCGACGGCTTGGCTGCCAAAGGCTTGGCCTTGCCCTCCTCCCGCACATATTCCTGGGTGGCCATCACCAGCACGGCAGCAAGGCGGCTCACAGCATGGGCCGCCAAGAGGACGAAAGGCAACAATTCAATCTCGATATGCTCAAGGCTGGCAAATTTAAGCAGCAATGCCAGGAAAAGCGCTATCGCGCCATAGCTGCCGATGCGGGAGTCCTTCATGATGGCCAGCGCCTGCTCTTTCGTCCAGCCGCCACCGAGGCCGTCCATGGTATCCGCCAGCCCATCCTCATGGAAGGCGCCGGTCAGCCACAGCGTCGCCGCCATGCTGAGGACGATAGCCACCGTTGCGGGCAATATTTGCAAGCTCAAATACAATACCAGCGCCGCCGCCGACCCGACGAGAATGCCCACCAGCGGGAAATAACGTGCCGCATCGTTCAACTCAGCGGAATCAAAATTCTGGATGGCAGGCACCGGCAGACGCGTGAAAAAGCCCAATGCCAGGAGGAACAAGCGCCATTGCTGGCTCATGCAGCATCCTGCCGGCTGATATTGGCAGAGTCGAACGACGCCATCTCATTAAGGAAATTCACCGCGGCCTGCACCAGCGGATACGCCAGGGCAGCGCCAGTGCCCTCGCCCAGGCGCAGCCCAAGGTTGAGCAAGGGCTTGGCCTGCAGCTGCTCGAGCACCAGTTTATGCCCCGCCTCGTCGGAACAGTGCGCGAAAATACAGTAATCCAATATGGCGGGAGCAATCCGGCTCGCCACCAGCAAGGCCGCCGTCGCGATAAAGCCGTCGATCAGCAGGGCGACCCGCTGTTCTGCAGCGCCCAGCATGGCACCCACCATCATGGCGATCTCGAACCCGCCAAAAGTCGCCAGCACCGCCAAGGGGTCGGTATTGTCCACCTGGTGGCGCGCCATTGCCTGGTTGATCACGTCAGCCTTGTGCGCCACGCCGGCGTCATCCAGGCCCGTACCGCGGCCAACGCATTGCTCCACGGGCAAATTGCACAGCACCGCGACAATGGCCGAAGCAGATGTGGTATTGCCTATACCCATCTCACCGAACCCCATCACGTTGGTGCCGGCGTCGGCTTCTGCCTGCGCGAGCTTGTAACCGTTGATCAAGGCCTGGTTACACATATGCGGGCACATGGCGGGCATCTTGAGGAAATTACTAGTCCCCATGCTGACCTTGGCGCGGATCAGCTCCGGATGCGCCGAGAACTCATGACAAACCCCAGCATCCACGATCCTGATCCGCATCCCATGCTGTCGCGTAAACACATTGATCCCCGCGCCGCCAGCCAGGAAGTTCATCACCATCTGCCGCGTCACCTCCTTTGGGTACGGGCTGACTCCTTCCTCGACCACCCCGTGGTCGCCCGCAAACACCAGCATGGCCGGGCGCTGCAGGATGGGCGTCAATGATTGCTGGATCAAGCCAAGCTGCAACGCCAGGCTTTCAAGTTGCCCCAATGCCCCCCTCGGCTTGGTCTTATTGTCGATCTTGGCTTGCAGTGCGGCTTTCAGGCCCTGGTCCAGCGGGGATATCGCAAATTCTGGCAATGTCGATGATTGGTGACTCATGAAATTTACTTTTTAAATCAAGCCTGGAGCATACCCGAGCACGCAACTTTTTTAAACTGTGGGAATAAAACACGAATTTTTTCGATCCCGGCTGGACGAAACGCCGAAGTTTGCTATAATGCTGGCCTTGCGTGAGCTCAAGAGCCAACGTAATCAAAAGCAATATGGCCAGGTAGCTCAGTTGGTAGAGCAGCGGATTGAAAATCCGCGTGTCGGCAGTTCGATTCTGCCCCTGGCCACCAAGGAATAGCAAAGGGTTAGCTTCAGAAATGAGCTAGCCCTTTTTCATTTGTAAGACGCCCTCCGTCACTCACACGTTTCAATGGCAAAACCTGCTTGAGCTCGTATGCTATGAACGCCACTGCAAACCAGCCGTGCAGTGATTGGCGCCTAAAAGCCCTTAGCGGCCTATGGTATGATATTGCGTTTAACCGTTAGCAATTAAGTCCATGTCCAGCCATACCGATATTGACGCATTCGAGCTTCATGCGCTGCTTTCCTCGCAAAAAGCCATCCTCGTCGACGTACGCAACGACGACGAAGTCGCCAGAGGCATTATCGCAGGTGCCATGCACCTGCCCATGATGGTAATCCCCGGTATGGGCAGCTTGCTATGCGAACACAACGATACCGCGCTGGTTTTCTATTGCCACAGCGGCATCCGCTCGGCGCAGGCCGCTGCCTTCATCGCGGGCATGGACCGCGACAATGTCTACAACCTGCGCGGCGGCATCCTGGCATGGGCCAATGCTGGCTATACCTTCGCACCCAAGGCCGATTGATCATGGAATTCCATCAAGAACTCGACGCGCGCGGGCTCAAGTGCCCGCTTCCTATCCTGCGCTGCAAGAAAGCGTTGGCTGACGTGGCCGCAGGCGACATTCTCAAGGTCACGGCAACCGATCCCGGTTCCGTCAAGGATTTCCAGGCTTTCTGCAAACAAACCGGTCATGAAATGCTTTCCGTCGCGGAAAACGACGATGCTCCGCAAAAGGAATTCATTTTCCATATCAAAAAGCGTACGGCATAAATCCTGAAGCCTCAGCTGCACCTCCTCCATCTATATCCGCTTGCAGAATGAATGGCGTCACCCGAAAGCCAGGCTTTGATAGCTGATATTTATTTGCCATTGCCCGCTCACAGTTAATCAAATATGATAAATATGCTAAAAAGCAAGGCTAGGAGTAGCATAAACTGATATAAAAATGCGGCATCAATGCCGCACTAAGGTGGCAATTGCCTAGATGCAATCACGCTTGCTCCTGCAATTGCAGGGGGTAAACTCCCCCTCAGAAGTATGTGCTTCCCCAACACACGGATGGATAGAATGGATACTTCGCCTTACCCGATACCGGCCAATGAAGAGCAACGCTTGAAGGTCTTGGCTCAGTACCATCTCCTGGATACGGCCGAGACCGAGGACTTTGACAGGCTGGTCAATCTTGCCGCCCGCCTGTTCGAGGTTCCCATCGCCCTGGTTTCCCTGGTGGACCGGGACCGGCAGTTTTTCAAGGCGCGCGTGGGAATCGAGGCCTGCGAGACGAGCCGTGAAGTTTCCTTCTGCGCCCACGCAATTATCCAGGACGACATCCTGTTCATTCCCGATGCATTGAACGACCCTCGCTTCTCTTCCAATCCCTTGGTGGTGGGCCCGCCCTTTATTCGCTTTTATGCAGGCAAGCCGCTCGTCGCTCCTACTGGGGAAAGGCTGGGCACAGTCTGCTTGATCGACAGCAAGCCCCGCGCGACCTTCAGCGAAGAAGACCGCCAAAACCTTTCGGACCTGGCCGCCCTGGTCTTGGACCGCATGGAAATGCGCCGCCTGGATTACGTCAAGACCATCAGCCAGAAGCGTTTCGAGAATATTGCAGCCACTTCACCCGATGCCATCATCTGCTCCAACGCCAAAGGCGAATTCACGTTCTGGAATCGATCGGCGGAAAGGCTGTTCGGCTATTCGGCCAAGGAGATTGTCGACAAGTCCACTGCCGTGATCGTCCCGGACAGCTGGCGGCATATCTATGACGCCGAACTGCAACGGCTGCAGCAAGGCGAAAAGATGGAGCTCGCCGATCAAACCATAGAGCTGTCGGGGCTGCGCAAGGACGGCAGCGAATTCCCGGCCGAGTTTTCGCTGTCGACATGGGAAGAAGGTAATACCATCAGCGTCGGCGCCATCGTGCGCGACATTACCGAGCGTCGGCAAAACGAAGTGCGGCTGTTCCAACTAGCCTCGCTCGACCCGCTGACCGACTTGCCGAACCGGGGCGCATGGCGAGCATGCCTGACGGAGACACTCGCCGCCGAGAAGCCCGCGACGATCCTGCTGCTCGATCTCGATAGGTTCAAGGAGGTCAACGACACGCTGGGGCATTCTGCCGGCGACGCAGTATTGAAAGAGGTCGCGGCACGCATGAAAGCGACATGCGCCAACGCCATCATGATGGCCCGGCTCGGCGGCGATGAGTTCGTGGTCCTGCTCCCGGGCAATAACGCTAGGGAGGCAAAAAACATCGCTCAACAATTAGTGAACGAGATTGCCAAGCCCTACGAGTTCGTCGGCCAGTCGATCGAGATCGGCGTCAGCATCGGCGTCTCTCTTGCACCCATGCACAGCTCCCGCTCCGATGAGTTGCTTGGGGCTGCCGATCTCGCGCTCTATAAGGCCAAGGCCGCAGGCAAGGGACGCTACGAGCTATTTACGCCGGCCTTCCGCCAGGTTGCCGTGGCGCGCCGCGCATTCGAGCAGGAATTGCGGCTCGCCTTTGAGCACGGCGAATTCGAGCTTTTCTATCAACCGCAAATCGCGACAAAAACAGGCAAGCTGACCGGGGCCGAGGCACTGATGCGATGGCGCCATCCCGTACGTGGCCTATTGACTCCCGCCTCCTTCATCGAGGTGCTGAGCGAGAAGCCTTCCGCCGCCGCCGTGGGCGAATGGATCTTGCGTACCGCCTGCAAGCAAGCGGTCGAGTGGCAGGCGCGCATTCCTGATTTCCGCATCAGCGTCAATCTGTTCGAGGCCCAGTTGCATTCGGGACGGCTCCTCACCGTGGTCCAGAACGTGCTCGAAGAAACCGGCCTGCCTGCCAAATCACTCGAACTCGAGATCGTCGAGAACATCCTCCTACGCAACGACAATACGACGTTGAAACTTTTGCACGGCTTGCGCGCCATCGGCATCGGGCTATCTTTCGACGACTACGGCACCGGCTTTGCCTCGCTCAGCCTGTTGAAACGTTATCCCGTGAGCCGCCTCAAGATCGACCAATCTTTCATTCGCGACGTCAATATCAATCCTGAGGATGCCGCCTTGGTGAACGCCGTCATCTATCTTGGCAAGAGTTTTGGCCTGGAAGTCATCGCCGAAGGCGTCGAGACGCAAGCCCACCTGGATTTCCTCATGGACAGCCACTGCACTGAAGTTCAAGGCTACCTGTTCGGAAAGCCGGTGCCAGCCGACGAGTTCTTCTCCGCGTTCGTCGCGATTTAAACCGGCTGTCACGATCTACAACAGCACGCCCTCCTCGGGCTGCAATGCCGGCGGCAGCGGTTCGCCTATCATTTCCAGCACGGCAATCTCGATATTGCGGCTCATCGCGTCCAGCGGCAGATCATTGGGCTGGGTGTCGAACGGATCGGAAATCTGGTCGCCCAAGGCATCCAGGCCAAAAAAGGTATAGGCCAGGATGCACACCGCCACCGGCGTGAGCCAGCCTATGCTGTCGACCAGGCAGAACGGCAGCAGGAAGCAATACACATGCACGATGCGGTGCAGCATGAGGATATAAGGGTATGGAATCGGCGTGCTTTTGATGCGTTCGCAGCCGCCATGCACCTGCGACAACTGGTTGAGCTGCCTGTCCATCTGCGCAAGCAGGATGGGGTCTAGCCCGGAAAGCTTGGCATATTCGGTGATGCGCTTGCCCAATACATTCAGGATCAATCCCGGCGACGTCATATGCTGGCGTACTTCATCGTCGGCGATTCGATTGGTATTTTCATATACAACGCTGCGCAAAAAATTGCGCAGCGCATAAGGATAAGCCAGCAAAGGCTGCAGCAGGTACAAGCGCTCGTCACGGTCCAGCTGCGGGAAATACTGCTGTACCTGGCGTGTCAGGTTGCGCGCGCTGATGATGAGCTCGCCCCACAAGGTACGCGCCTCCCAGAAGCGCTGGTAGGCGGCGCTGTTGCGGAAGCCGAGAAAAATCGCCAGCGTCAGCCCCCACAGGGTGAATGGCGTCGCCGTCAGCGTCACCTTGTAATGGTAGAGCGTGCCGTGGGTTGCCACCACCAGCGAACTCAGCAAGGTCGTGAACAATACCTTGCGCCAGATCACCGGGATGATGGAACCCTTGAGCGAGAACAGCAGGACACGGGCACTGGGATTTTGTGGTTGCGTAATCATGAAACGTCCTTTTATTCCGTACCCGGTCTGGTTTATTTCAGCTTGGCAAGTTGCGCCTGCAGTTTTGCCAATGTGTCACTGAATGCCGCCAGCCTGGCTTTTTCCTGCTCGACCACGGCGGCTGGCGCGCGCGCCACGAAGCTTTCATTGCCCAGCTTGGCCTGAGCCTTAGCAATCTCCCCTTCGAGACGGCTGATTTCCTTGCCCAGGCGCTCCTTCTCGGCCGCGACGTCGATCTCGATCTTGAGCATGAGCTTGAAGTCGCCCGCCAATGCCACCGGCGCTTCCGCCTCGGGCAAGTCGGTCATGATCTCGACTTCGCTCAGCTTGGCCAGCGCCTTGAGATAAGGCGCATAGGCCGCCAGCTTGTCGTTGTCGCCGACGGCGATCAACGGCACGCGCGCGGCGGGCGATACGTTCATCTCGCCGCGCAGGCTGCGGCAGGCATCCACCGACTCCTTGAGCAAAGCGACCCAGGCTTCGGCCTGCTCGTCCAGCTTGACCGGCTGGCTGGCCGGATATTGCTCCAGCATGATGCTGGGGCCAGTACGGCCGGACAGCGGGCCCACGGTTTGCCAGATTTCCTCGGTGATGAACGGCATCAAGGGATGTGCGAGGCGCAGGATGGTTTCCAGCACGCGCAGCAACGTGCGGCGCGTGGCGCGCTGCTGCGCCTCGCTGCCGTTCTGCAATTGCACCTTGGCCAGCTCCAGATACCAGTCGCAATATTCATCCCAGACGAACTTGTAGACGGCTTGCGCCACGTTGTCGAAACGGTATTCGGCAAAGCCGCGCTCGATGTCGGCCTCGGTGCGCTGCAACAGGCTGACGATCCAGCGGTCGGCCTGCGAGAAGTCCAGGTAGCCCTCAGGCTGGGTCTTGCAGTCTTCCAGGCCGCAATCCTTGCCCTCGGTGTTCATGAGCACGAAACGCGTGGCGTTCCACAGCTTGTTGCAGAAGTTGCGGTAGCCTTCGCAGCGCTGCAGGTCGAACTTGATATCACGGCCGGGCGAGGCCAGCGAGGCGAAGGTGAAACGCAAGGCGTCGGTACCGAACGCGGGAATGCCTTCCGGGAACTCCTTGCGCGTGCGCTTCTCGATCTGCTCGGCCTGCTTGGGGTTCATGAGGCCGGTAGTACGCTTTTTCACCAGCTCCTCGATGTTGATGCCGTCAATCAGGTCAATCGGGTCGAGCACGTTGCCCTTGGACTTGGACATCTTCTGCCCTTCCGCATCGCGGATCAGGCCGTGGACATAGACATCCTTGAACGGAATCTTGCCGGTGATGTGCTTGGTCATCATCACCATGCGCGCCACCCAGAAGAAGATGATGTCGAAGCCGGTCACCAGCACCGAGGACGGCAGGTATTGCTGCAAGGCCAGGTTGGCCTTGTCCTTTTCCTCGTCGCCGGTCCAATCCAATGTGGAGAACGGCCACAAGGCGGAGGAATACCAGGTATCCAGCACGTCTTCGTCACGCTTCAGGTTACCACGGTAACCGTCGTTGGCGGCGAGCTGGATCGCCTCGGTTTCGTTATGCGCGACATAGACCTTGCCGTCGTCGCTGTACCAGGCGGGAATCTGGTGGCCCCACCAGAGCTGGCGCGAGATGCACCAGTCCTGGATGTTATTGAGCCATTGGTTATAGGTGTTGACCCAGTTTTCCGGCACGAAGCGGATTTCGCCGTTGGCGACCACTTCCAGCGCTTTTTCGGTAATGCTCTTGCCGTCCGCGCCCGGCTTGCTCATGGCGACGAACCACTGGTCGGTGAGCATGGGCTCGATCACGACGCCGGTACGGTCTCCGCGCGGCACCTTGAGTTTGTGTTTATCGACCTTGACCAGGAAGCCCTGCGCTTCGAGGTCGGTCACCACCTGCTTACGCGCGGCAAAGCGCTCCAGGCCCTGGTATTGCGCAGGCGCGGCATCGTTGACATGGCCGTCCAGCGTGAGAATGCTGATGATTGGCAGCTTGTGGCGCTGGCCCACGGCATAGTCGTTGAAGTCATGTGCAGGCGTGACCTTGACTACGCCGGTACCGAACTCGCGGTCCACGTAGTCGTCCGCAATCACCGGGATCTCGCGGTCGCATAACGGCAACTTGACGTGCTTACCAATCAGGTGCGCATAGCGCTCGTCCTCGGGATGCACCATCACGGCAACGTCGCCGAGCATGGTTTCAGGACGCGTCGTGGCGACAGTCAGCTCGCCATTGCCGTCCGCCAATGGATAGCGGATGTGCCAGAGATGGCCGTCCTCTTCCTCGGAGATCACTTCGAGGTCGGAAACAGCCGTATGCAGCTTGGGGTCCCAGTTCACCAGGCGCTTGCCGCGGTAGATCAGGCCCTCGTTATACAGCCGCACGAAGGTTTCCGTCACGGTGTGCGACAAGCCCTCGTCCATGGTAAAACGCTCGCGGCTCCAGTCCGGCGAGGTGCCCAGGCGACGCATTTGCTTGGTGATGCTGCCGCCGGAATATTCCTTCCACTCCCAGACCTTTTCAAGGAATTTCTCGCGGCCGAGGTCGTGGCGGCTGACGCCTTGCGCATCAAGCTGGCGCTCGACAACGATCTGCGTGGCGATGCCGGCATGGTCGGTGCCCGGCTGCCACAAGGTGTTGTCGCCGCGCATGCGGTGATAGCGCGTCAACGCATCCATGATGGTCTGGTTGAAACCGTGCCCCATATGCAGCGTGCCCGTCACGTTGGGTGGCGGCAGCAGGATGCAGAAGTTGTCTTGCTTGCTGGAATCCAGCCCGGCTGCATAGTAGCCGCGCTCTTCCCAGAATTGGTACCAGCGGCTTTCTATGTTCTTGGGTTCAAAGGATTTATCCAGGGTTTGGCTTGCAGTGGTATCGGTAGTCATAGGGGTGGGATTTTAGCATAGCGCATTCATGCGAAAACGCTATCACGCTAAAAACCGGCTTGACTGCAAATGCAGCAACACCAGCATGAGCGCCACGAACACCAGCCCATGCAGCCAACATAACCATAAATAACGCCGCTTGAGGCGCTGCGGCGACAGGCTGGAAAGCAGGAACAGACGGCCATCGACTGGCGCCCGGATCACATGCACGCCAGGCGCGGCACGCAACTCGCGATGCTGCCTTTCCACCTCGCGCGCGGCAGCCCGGCGCGCCAGCTCCCACTCCTTGAGGTCGATCTCGCCGTTGCCGTCGAGGTCAAAGCGTTCCAGCAAACCGGCTTTGTCGCGCTTCCATTCCGCGAGCAATTCGGAAACATCCTCCCTCTGGTTAAGCGGCATATTCGCACCGCCCACCGTGGTGAATTCGCCCAGCACGTAAATCGACCCGGCAAATAGGATTTCCTCCACGCGCTTGTAGTCCCCGGCATAGCTGACCCTGCGCTCGGGCCCGACGACTTCCGCATGGTCGGGGTCGACAAAGCACTGGCCGGTACCGTCGCTGATGACAAAGGTTTCATGGCTGGCGCCTTCATGCGTCAGGCGCCAATGCCTGCGGTCATGGCGCTGGAACACCTGGAAGCGGTACCAGACGCAGCGCACGGCAGAAAACGGGCTGACGATCAAATGCTCGGGATCGGGCAATGCCCTTCCATACAGCTCGACATAGCCCTGCGCGGCAGAACCGATGCGTGAGGTGGGCAGATCCGCAATCGCGCGGTTGCGCCTGTAGTTGCCGGCCCAGGCAACCAGGCTGACCAACGCGGCGAGTACCAGGCAAATCGTCCATGCCTTGAGGTTGTTCGACTGGGCGGCCACCGCAAGCAACAATAGGTAGGCAGCACCGCTCAGGCAATCCAGGTAATAGCTACGCCAGCCGCGCCACAGGAACCACATCGGGTTGATTCAGCAACTATTGCTTGAAACGCGCCGCGATATCGACATCCTTGAGTTCGCTGCGGGCGAAACGCAGCATGGTCTCGCGATTGAAGCCCAATGTGCGTGCCACCAGCAGATCGGGAAATTGCGCGATGCGCACATTGTGCAGGTTGACGCTCTCGTTATAGAACTCGCGCCGGTCGGCAATCGCGTTTTCCAGGCTGCTGATGCGCGCCTGCAGATGCAGGAACTGCTCGTTGGCCTTGAGCTCGGGGTAGGACTCCGCCACGGCAAACAACGTCCCCAGCCCGGCGCGCAATGCGCTTTCCGCCGCGCCCAAAGCCGCGACGTCATGATGCTGGCTCGCCTCCTGTACGCGGGAACGCGCCTGGATCACCTGCTGCAAGGTGGCCTGCTCATGCTGCATGTACTGCTTACAGGTATCGACCAGCTTGGGCAACTCGTCATGGCGCTGCTTGAGCAATACATCGATATTGGCCCAGGCTTTTTCGACATTGTTCTTGAGATTGATCAACCCGTTGTACACCATGATGAAATACACGACAGCGACCACCAGCAATGCCAGCAAGAAAATCTGCATACTCCCTCCCCTTTTTGCAGGCAGTGTAATCCGCATCCTCACACTCAGGCAACGCCGTCAAACAAAAAGCCAGCAATGCTGGCTTTTTGTCTTCGTGGTTCAAAGCCTAGCGAGGCATTTTGCGCCGCCCAGCAAACCCTACCAGTCCCAGGCCAGCAAGCATCAACCCATACACGCTAGGCTCCGGCACTGGGGCCAAGGTCGCCGTGAATGCGAGGTCGCCACCCAGGGTGGTATTCCAATCCGTCCCGGTCAGCTGGCTGCGATCGTTGCCGTTATTCAAGTAAACAAACGTACCGCCTTCATATGCCGTATCGGGAGCAAAGCCCCATTCATTGGTGCTTTCCACGCCGCCCTGGATACCGGAGGTAGTGAAATACAGCACATATTGGCTATTGGCTTGCAAATTCACGGAAGGATACGCCGTGATCTCGGTATATTCGCTCGAACCAGTGAAGCGGAACGGGTCGGATTGATAAACAATCTCCCCAACCCTTGAACCTGTCCAAGTCCCTACTTCAATGGTGAATGGCGCATTCAGGTCCGTCAGGATAAAAGAAAAAGACTCCAAGACCTGGGCCTGGTCGCCAATGGTAATGGTCTGGCCATAGGTAGCCGTATCCGGCGTACCGAATGGCGAGACCTCGCCATCCCATTGGTCTAGCGTGCTGATGGTAGTGGCGGCATGGACTGCCGGTGTAAATGCCAATGTCAAAACAAAACCCAATGCGGGAAATTTCATCACGACCTCCTTGATGTTGAATGAACTTAAGCCCTAATGACAACTCGTGCTTAAAATTTCCCCCCCGTTGGGTGACCATATTGCAAGGGTAAAGTTCTGGTACGATGACGGACTAAACACTCAACGGGACACGATGAAGATGCTGGAACCGCTCTGGATATGGGGCATACTCGGATTAGCCCTGATCGCGCTGGAAATGCTCACGGGCACGCTGTACATACTCTGGTTCGGCATCGCAGCCCTGTGCCTGGCATTGCTCACCTACCTGCTCCCGGCATTGGGCACTGCCTGGCAATTATTGATCTTCGCTGCGCTGTCGCTGGGCTCACTCGCGGTCTGGAAGCAGTTCTACCGCCGCCAACAGGACGATTCCAGCATCGGGCAATCGCGCGGCGATGAAATCGGCCGCACCGGCATTATCACCGAGCCGGTCAGCCCAAGGCAGAACGGCCTCATCGAGTTCGCCCAGGGCGTGCTGGGAAGCCGGCAATGGGTCGCCATCGCCAACGAGGAAATCGAGGCTGGCGCCGAAGCTGTCGTCGTGGCGGTGGAAGGCAACCGCCTGCGCGTCAGCAAAAAAGCCGCGCAATAACATCAACGAGGAGAAAACATGTTCGAATTTGCATTTGTATTGATCGCAGCCGTCGCCGTCCTGGCATGGAAAGGCATCCGCATCGTGCCGCAGGGCGAGGAGTGGGTGGTGGAACGCCTGGGCAAGTTCAATGCCGTGATCACCCCCGGCCTGCACATCATCAACCCGATCTTCAGCAAGGTGACATACAAGGTCACCACCAAGGACATCATCCTCGACGTGCCCGAACAGGACGTCATCACCAAGGATAACGCCGTCATCCTCGCCAACGCCGTCGCCTTCATCAAGGTGACCAATATCGAACGCTCCGTCTACGGCATCGAGGATTTCCGCGAAGCCATGCGCAACATGGTACAGACCAACCTGCGCTCCATCATCGGCGGCATGGACCTCAACGAAGCCCTCACTTCGCGCGAGCGCATCAAGAGCGAACTGAAGAATGCCATTGCCGACGAAGCCGCCGACTGGGGACTCACGGTCAAGTCAGTCGAAATCCAGGACATCAAGCCATCCATGAACATGCAGAATGCCATGGAGCAGCAGGCCTCGGCAGAACGAGAGCGCGTCGCTGTGGTGACGCGTGCCGAGGGCGACAAGCAATCGCTTATCCTCAACGCCGAGGCAAGGCTGGAAGCGGCCCGCAAGGATGCGGAAGCGCAAAAGGTGGCCGCCGAGGCTTCTGCAGAATCGATCCGCCTGATTGCCGAAGCCGTGAAGCAGAACGACACCTCCGCCACTTTCTTGCTCGGCGACCGCTACATCCAGGCCCTGCAGCGCATGTCCAATGCCAACAACAGCAAGATCGTCGTGATGCCAGGAGACGTGGTCAGCGCTGTCAAGGCATTGGTGGGCGGCAGCAAGTAATTATTTAGGCTGGCAAACCGGGCAGGCAGGGTCTTTTGCCAGCTTGAGGCTGCGCCATTCCATATTGATGGTATCCAGCAACAGCAACCTGCCCTGCAAACTCTTGCCCAGGCCTAGCAACAGCTTCATCGTCTCCGCTGCCTGGGTGGTGCCTATCATTCCCACCAGCGGCGCAAACACCCCGTTCTCGGCACAACGCAGCCCTTCGTCGCCGCCGAGGTTGGGGAACAGGCAATGGTAGCAGGGGCTGTCTTCATGCCGCATGTCGAAGACCGTCACCTGCCCCTCGAACCCGATCGCGGCCCCTGACACCAACGGCTTGCGCAACTCTACGCACACTTGGTTCACGGCATAGCGCACCGTGAAGTTATCCGTGCAATCAACCACTGCATCAACCTCCTGCACCAGTTCGCGCAAGTTTGCCTCGTCCACGCGCTGCTGCAGGGGATTCACCGTCACTTCAGGATTGAGCGTCGCTATGGTTTCCGCAGCCGAGACCGCCTTGTTGCGCCCCACCGCGGCCGTGGTATGAATGATCTGCCGTTGCAGGTTGGTGAGGTCCACTTCGTCAAAATCGCATATCGTCAGCCTGCCCACGCCGCCGGCAGCAAGATAAAGCGCCACCGGGGAACCCAGCCCACCGGCCCCGATCACCAGGACATGGCTGTTGACAAGCTGCTCCTGCCCCTCGTAACTGATCTGCGGCAGGAGGATATGGCGGCTGTAGCGGAGAAGCTGGTTATCGTTCATGGAGAAGTCTGCCAGGGATTCACGAGTTGCAATCCCGACACATTAAGAAAATCCTTGGTGTTGCGAGTGGCGAGTACCAATTGATGACGCAAGGCAATCGCAGCGATCTGCGCATCTTCAGTCGTCATCACCACTCCCTTCAACTGTGACCCTGCCACCAGCAATGCATATTCCTGCGCGGCAACATGGTCGAAAGCCAGGCAAGCACCGGCAAAATCCTCCTCGAACATCTGGCTGACGGCTGTCGCCAAGGCGTGCTTGCGCTTGCCGTCGGGCAGCAAGGCCACACCCAGCAACATTTCCGCCTGCGTGATCGCACTTGTGTAAAGGTTCGCAACCGGTTGCCGGGCAAACCATGCCATCACCTCAGGGGCTGGCAGCGGACGCATCAACTCCGACAACACATTGGTATCAAGCAGAATCCCGCCCCGCACCATTATTCATCCATCGATGTCATACGTGCCGGCTGCCGCTGCGGAACCGGCAATGCGTCAATTTCAATCCCGGCAAACCGCTGGCGCACCCGCTCGGCAAAATTCACCTGCGGGTGGCCCACATCACTGACAGCCCGCAGCAAAATCTCCCTGGCTTCCTGCTCCATGGACCTGCCATGCGCCGCTGCCTGCAACCGCAATTTGCTTTTCACATCCTCATCCAGGTTCCTGATCGTCAAACTCGCCATCATGCCACCTCACAGAATGATTGCAATGCAATCATTGTAATCACCCGTGGAGCAATCCGCAAACTTCATGGCATTATGGCAATTGCCCGGCCTGGATCATGGCGTTGTAGAGGACGTAAGGGGAAATCCAGGTGACAATGTGATTAAAACTGCCATTGGGGTCATTGACACGAATATCATGACTGACAAAAACATTATCATTATTACGGTTAGCCTGCTCATCGGCACCACCTGTGGCTGCCCCAGCCAAAACCTGAGCGCCTGTGCTGCCTAATGAATAAACAACCGCGACAGCATTATTAATCAACGTCTGATTATTAGCAGGACATTGATCTGTAGGCACATTGGCACAAAGTACAACCAAATCTGGCCGCAAAGAAAGTACTGTCTTTCCATCAATAATTTCTGTCTTAGAAATCCCAATTCGCCCCAACTCTCCAGAAGTCGTAAAGTCAGGAGCATTTTTGATGCCAAATTCATTACCTGGGAAAATATCTAGTCCCTTAGGGTTATCAAACTGTGTTACAGCATAAAATATTGGATTACCCCAACCGTCTATAGCTTGCTTTCTATCATTAATGGGTTTAATTCCTAATGTTGTCGCAGGCAATAATCCAACTAGTCTTTCACATATCCCACCACCAACTGGAGACTCAACGCCTGCGCTTTCGTTGGTTGCAGGACAAGGCAACCGCCCGTTAGCTTGTGCAAAACCAATCAAGGCTTTTTGAGCAACCTCTAACTGGGTTTCTGTTTGACGTAAAAACCCAACTTCCCTTTGTGCAGTTACTGGCAACATTAATGCGGAAATCACAAAACCAAGAATGACCAGAACCACAGCCATTTCTACCAAAGAAAAACCACCATGCTTCTTATATCGAGATATCATTTTTATTGTTCCCAATGTATTGCAATAAAATCCGATATCTTTTCATCAAAATCTGGTAATTTTGCGCCACCAACCCCTACATTGTCCTTTCTCACAGTAACAAGTAGCCTGACATTTCTTAACCTTTCCCCTCGTTTGCGGGTGATAGTAAAGCACACTTCGCTACTACAATCTGTTCCTTTACGAAAAGCCGGTGATTCATTTATATCCGTATAATCAGACCACTTATTTTCGAAATACCAATTAGACACGGCTACTTGTTCATCACCCAAAATAACATCTGCAATGTCAATATTTAGAATTCCAGATGTTTCAGTAGGAAACATACTCCCAACCACTACATCATGATCCTCCTGATTTTTTTTAACTGTCTGAATGACAGCTTTTACTGTCCTAATCTTTTCATTTGTCTGAACTTGCTGAGTCTGGGTTTTATTCAACATTAATCCCAGATACGAGTCATCCAGGGGAATATTCAAATGAATTCCAGAATCTGATTCCGTCACCTCATCACATTCAAGCGAAAACTCCTTTCGTGTACAACGAAACTTCTTAGAGGTATCTAGATCGCTTACCGGTGGGTGACCCGTCGTAACGTAAGGTTTTGATATATTCCAAGTCAATTGGATGTCACGTAAATTGCAATCGCCAACTCGAATGCAATTGGCAATAACCCCATTAACAGGAAATTTTATATTCTTCGCTTCTCGTGCGACACGCTTTGCTAATCCTACAATCAATTCATCCACTGTAATATAAATTAATCGATCATTAAAACTATCACTCTCTGAAGCTTGGATAAAATCCTCATCATCAACCTGATAATTAGCATTTGAATAATCACCGAAAGTATCCAAATATGCTGAAGCGGGAGGAGTATCTGATGATCTATTTTGTCCTGATAGAGCTCTCCCTGGAGCAATAATTACTGCTGCCACACGATCTGACAGAATATTGCCTTGCCCATCTCGCACTATCATCCAAGGATACTTGTTGTTAGTTAGCAACCTTGGATTAATTATAGGGTTACTAGCAGGAGATACGTAGTTTCTCACTAAATTGCGAGATACTGCATACCATAAATTATTGCCATAGGCATCCTGATAATGTCCTATTCCAGGATAAATAAGGCATGGAGTAGTAGAAGGCAAAGATGGCAATTGACCAAGAAAGTTAGCTTCACCCTGTTGGTTCACTAAATCAAACGATGCATTAGAGCAATCGCTCCTGCCATCATAGTTAGGATTACTGGTTTCCCGCCTATCAGGCCATGGCATTTGGCCAGGTGTATCAGGATGCGTTACCGACCAAGCAATCAACGCCTCCTTCGCCTCCGCCAACGCCTTCATGGTCTTTTCTTCTTGCCGGGCCTTCATTTCAGCAGCATCGTAAGATCTCATCACCAATGCTGTGACTGCCAACCCGATAATGAACATGGCGAGCAACAACGCCGCCCCTCGTTGAGCACGGCAAGAATGGGGGTGATGAGCGGCGTGCATCAGTGCCTCCTACCGAATCACGCCCTGTTCAGCCGGGTTGGTCGCTGGCCCGGGTGCCGTCGTGTGTACGTTGCGCTCGATAATCTCTCCTGTGTCCGGGTTGAATATCTGTCCGGCCTTGAGGCGCACTTGTCGCCCGCTTTCATGAATAGTGAGAGGAATGCCCTGCTGGTTGACCTTGCCCACTTGCACCTGGCCATTGTTGCTGCCTTCCTGCAATGGCTGGTGATTGATCCAGACTGTGCCCTTGCCGCCGTCGCTGCGCTGTATATAGCCTTGGACGCTGAATTCTTGAGGCGTCAAATGGATGGGAACCTGTTCGGCATCGACCAGCGTTTCCGGTATCGGCTGTTGCTCCAGCAACTGGCCGCGCTGGCTTTGCCGCAACCTATCCAGGCTATCCCGCTCGGCAGGCGTGGTGAACAACCGGCCAAAGGATTCGGCCGCCGCACTGGTGTGGACGCACAGCAACAAGGACAACAGCAGGATTCTCATCATGGCGTGGCTCCTGGCGTGGATTCGCGCAAGGTCAGCCAGTCTATCTCGCAGGCAACCGACGCTACGGGCGCGAGCATGGTGGTAACAGCGATGCCGCTGCGCTCCATGGTGCAATCCCGCACCAGGAAAGGGGTGCTCTGGTTGCGCTTGAGGCCGTCCAGCAATACCAGCAGGTCGCCCTCGTGCAACAGCGGCAGCTCGAGCTTCATGATGGAGCGGTACAGGGTGAAGGGTGCCGTATTGCCGACGAAGCCCGGCTGGTAGGGCGCCTGTGCGCCGATGCTGTACTTGATGCCGAACAGGCGCTGGGATTGGTGGATATTGCGCAGGGCGTCCACCCACTCGATGCGGTGCTCCTCGCCGATAAAGCCCTGGCTGATCAGGCGTTGGTAGACTGGCAGGTAGCGGATGATGTTTTCGCGCTCCTGGTCCGAGGACAACAAGCGCGAGCGTGCCTGCATCAGCTGGCTCTGCTGTTGCTGCAGCCGTTGTCCGACCTCATCCCGGTAGGCCTGGGCATACGCCACGATGCCGATGGCAAAGACCAACGCCACCAGCAAGGCGACCAATGGCAACGCCAGCCTTTGCCAATCCTGCCGGTTCAGCTTCATGGCTGTACTCCTTCTGCAGGCGACTTCGCCTCAGGTTTTAACACCAACTTGAGCCTGAATACGGCTTTTTCGCTCCGCGCCGTACGCTCGTCGGTGGTGCTGCCCTGCAGGCTGGAGTAAGAGCTTACATTCACTGGCTGCTGTATCACGGTGGCCTCTTGCACGGCAGCGTCTGCCTTCAATGCTTCGGCAAAACGGTGCACCGTTTCCAGTGCCGCGCGGTAATCTCCATTAAAGCCACGGATTTCACCGGTCATAAACCCAATCTGGTATGCAATCTCTCCTGGGGCTGCGGATTGTGCCGGCTGGGTAGCAACGGCATTTGCCTCATCCTTGATGCCCAAGTCCTGGCTCACTACCCAGCGCAAGCGGCTCAATTGGATGTTGCCCATCTGGTCCATGACGGTGCCCAGCACCTGCATCATCCTGTCTGGTGTGGCCGCCTGCTTGATGATGGCGTCATACACGTTGGCAGCCACGTGCAAATCCATGCCTTGGATAGGCGTTGCCGGGAAGTTGTTGGCGATTTCGTTATAGCGTTGTTCCTGCTGGCGCGTTTCGACGGCCAGCGCGTTGAGCTGCTTCACGTCCTCGACCGCTTGCGCCAGGTACAGCAAGGTTAGCAGCAACCCCAGGACGGCGACGATCAACGCGGATAGCACCAGGCTCTTGCGCAGGAATTCCATCCTGTAGGTTTTGACCAGCGGCTCCGGCGCCAGGTTGTCCGGCCTGTGCCCGCGTGCGAGCAATTGCATATGCACCAGTTCGGGCAGCTGGCGCACTTGCTCCAACGGCAATCCACTGCTTTTTGCCAGTTTGGCCAAGTCGATATGTTCGCACTGCAGGCCCTGTTCTTGCTGGATATTGCGGCTGATCTGCTCAGCATCTTCAGCTGGTGTCAGTACCACCACACGCAACGAGGTATCGCGTGCAATCAGGCGCTGGCTTAACAGGTAGAGCCTGGCCTTGTCCGTTTCCACCAGGTGGAAGTACGAGATCTGCCGGTAGGCCTCTGACGGTATTTGCACCAGGCGGCTGAGGCGCAAGCGTCCCTGGTTGAGGTAGCTCTGGCGCAAGCCGGAGGATAGTTGCTCGCTGAGCAGGATATCGCCGGCCTTGAACTTGAGCTTGTGCAGCAACAGCTGGCTGACCATCGGCAGGCTATATACGCCGGCAAGCGGCACCTGCTGGCCAATGAGCGCGTCCAGCCAGGGTTGCAGCGATTCGGTATTGCTCAATGCCACGAAGAGGAAGCGGTCGTCGCGGCGCTTGTCGCGCTCGCGGCTGAGGAACTGCGCCGCCTTGAACGTATTGCCGCGGTATACCTGGTTGAGCTTGCGCTGCAACAGTTCCTTGCGCGAACGCCCCGAGGTATGGGGCAGGACTTCAAGGTGGAAATCCTCTTCCAGCGCATCCACCATGAGATAGGTCGGGATGTAATGATGGTGCATCAGGAATTCCGTGAATTCGAGATGCCCTTGCGGCTGGTTGTCGAATATCTCGATCCCGCGCAGACGGCCAAAACGCCAGCGGCCGGCAATCAGCCGGTCATGCGTTGCACAAAGGATGAGGCGTTCGAACATGGTTATAACTTGAGTTGGCTAAAGGAATCGTACACCGGACCGAGCACCGAGAACATGATCAGGGCCAGGATGGCGCCCAATATCACGGTCAATGCCGGCTCTATCATCTTGAGCAATTTTTCCACGGACTCATTGACGTCCCGGTCATAGAAATAACTGACGTTGAGCAACGCCTTGTCCAGCCCGCCGGTGCTCTCTCCGACGCGGATCATACGCACCACCAGCGGCGGGAACAGGCCGACGTTGCGGAAACTGTCGCTCATGCTCTCCCCGGCGTTGATCTGCTGCAAGGCACGGTTCAGTGCCTCCGCCACCACAAGGTTGTCCACGACCTCTTCGCAGCTGCGTATGCCGTCCAGCACGGGGATACCGGTCTGGTACATAAGCGCGAAATAGCGCGAGAAGCGCGCCAGGATGATTTTATTGAGGATATTCCCCGTCACCGGCAGGTGCAGCTTGATGAAGTCATAGCGGTAACGCGCTTCCGGGCTGCGATGGATGGCGGTGCCAAGTACGATAGCGGCCAACACCGGCAAGCCCAGCATCAGCCACCAGTAATCCACCACGGCGTTCGATACCGCGATCAATATCCGGGTCTGCAGCGGCAGCGCCTGGCCCATATTGCCCAGGAAGGACACCATCTGCGGCACCAGATAGGCCATGAGGAATATGACCGCCGCGACCACCACGACCAGCACGAACATGGGATATGCCAGCAACTTGCGCGTCTGCGCGATCAGCTCGTCCTGCCACTTGAGGGTATCGGCCAGGTGGCGGAAGATTTCCGGCAGGCGCCCGGTCTGTTCCCCCGCCCTGATCAGGCTGATGAAAACGCGGTTGAATACGTAAGGATGCTCGGCCAACGCCTGCGACAGCATCTTGCCGCCCTCCACCGACGACACCAGGGAGCCGATGATCTTCTGGAAATGCGGGTTGGTGGTGCTGTCCCGCAGATCCACCAGTCCCTCGAGCAATGGAACGCCTGCAGTCGTGAGTTGCTCGAGCTGGAAGCAGAAAATCACCAAGTCCTGCAAGCTGACCTTGCGACGGCTCAAGACTGAGGGCCGCAGGCTGGAAGGCCGGAACGTGATCAAGTCTAGGCCCACGCGTTTGAGGCGCAGTTCCAGGTCGATCTCGTTCAGGGCATCGATCTGGCCATGTGCCGCCTTGCCCGTTTGATCGACCGCCTTGTAGTTGAAGGTTGGCATGGCACTTTAACCGATGCGGCTGGTGAGATCGATCACCCGCATCACTTCGGACAGGCTGGTATGCCCCTCGACGATGCGCCGGATGCCGTCTTCCGCCAGGGTGACGAACCCCTTCTGCAAGGCCAGGTCGCGCATTTCGTCAAAATGCGCGCGGCGCGCCACCAGCGCATCCATCTCGCTATCCACCCGCAGCAGCTCCATGATGGCCATGCGCCCGCGGAAGCCGGTATAGCCGCATTGCTTGCAACCGGTGGCGCGGTGGATACGTAAGTCCGGGCGGATATTCTTGCCCAGCAGCTTGCGCTCTTCTTCATTCGGGGAATAGGCTTCCTTGCAGTGCTGGCATAGCACGCGCACCAGGCGCTGCGCCACCACGCCGATGATGTTGCCGGCCATGATGTCGGGCGAAATGCCGATATCGAGCAGGCGCGGGAACGTGCCCAGCGCAGAATTGGTATGCAGCGTGGTGAACACCTGGTGGCCGGTCATCGCGGCGCGGAACGCCATGGTGGCGGTGTCGGCATCCCGCACTTCGCCCACCAGGATAATGTCCGGGTCCTGGCGCATGATGGAACGGATGCCGTTGGCAAAATCCACCTTGTTCACTTCCGCCACCGAGGTCTGGCGCATCATGGTCACGGGATATTCGACCGGGTCTTCCAGGGTCATGATATTGACCCCCTCGGTATTGAGGAAGGAAAGCAACGAATACAGCGTCGTGGTTTTGCCGCTGCCGGTAGGCCCGGTGACGATGACGATGCCTTCGGGCCGCGTCATCATCAGTTGCAATTCGTCCAGCGCCTGATTCCGCAAGCCCATGCGCTCGAGCGGGATGATCGATTTCTCGCGGTCGAGCACGCGCAGCACGATGTTCTCGCCATGGATGGTGGGATGGCTGGCGACGCGGAAATCGATCGGCCTGCCGGACAGGTTCATGTTCAGGCGCCCGTCCTGCGGGGAACGCGTCTCGGCAATGTCCATGCCGCTGATCACCTTGAGGCGCACGGCAATGCCCGGCCAATAGGTCTTGTGCAGGCTGCGCACCTGCTGCAATACGCCGTCGATACGGTAGCGGATGCGCAAGAAGGCATATTCCGGCTCGAAATGGATATCCGACGCCCCGCGCTTCACCGCATCCATGAGCAAGGCGCCCACCAGGCGCACCACGGGCTGGGTGTACTCGTCGCCGCCCGCCTGCAGGCTTTGGTAGTCGATTTCCCCGGTCTCGATCTCGCGTAGGATGCCGTCGACCGACAGCTCGTAGCCATAGAACTGGTCGATGTAGTCCTCGAGCTGGGCCTCTGCGGCCAGCACCGGCTTGACCTGCACCTGGGCACCAACGGCGGCGCGCAACTGGTCCAACGCCACCACGTTGAACATATCGGACATCGCCACCGTCAACTGGCGCGTATTGGCATCGAAAGCCACGGGCAGGATATGGTAGCGGCGCGCAAATCCCTCCTGCACCATTTTCAGCGCCTCGGCGTCAGCCACCACTGTAGAAAGGTCGATACTCTCCTGGCCTATGGTATGCGCGACCAGGTCGCGCACCATCGCCTCGGTGACGAAGCCCAGGCGCACCAGCTGGCGCCCCAGGGGAATATTGCTCTGCTCCTGCTCCATGAGGGCGATGCGCAGCTGGTCCTGGCTGATCAGGCCCTGCTGTACCATTAGTTCCCCCAAGCGGAGCTTGCGACGTTGTTCTACCATGAATGATCTTGCATCCGTTATGTGTGGGCCCGGGCACGCCGGGCCATGAGCATATCCTACGAGCGGAAAGTGCTACTGAAGCTGGCGTATCCTGGCCGCCAGCTGCGCCTGGTTCACGCCTGGCGAATCCTTGCCGGCCAGCAACGCCTGGGCCTGCTGGTAATATTGCAACGCCAGGCTGGATTTTCCCAGCTGGTCGAGGCTCACCGCCAGGTTGAATACATATTCGGGATTGGCGGCATCGAGGTGATGCGCCTGGAAATAAGACTGTTGCGCCAACGGCCATTGCCCCTGGTCGGCATAATGGTTGCCCAGCGCGGCATGCAGGTAGGCTGCCTCCGGCTGCTGGCTGATGAGATTCTTGAGCCGGGTTTCGCTGCTCAGCGGATCGGCCTGCCCCTGCAAATCCAGCAATGCCGCCTGTGCCATGCCGTTGCGCGGCTCCACCTGCAGCACCTGCTGATACCAGCCCACCGCATCCTGCTGCCGGCCCTGACGCGCGGCAATCGCCGCCATGCCCAGCAACGCATCGATATTGCGCACGTCCGCCTGCAATGCCTGCCGGTAGGCCTGCTGCGCGGCGGCATCGTCGCCACGGTTGAATGCCTGGTAGGCATCGAGCACATGCTGGTTGACCGTGGCCGCCGGACGGTTACGGGTGACCAATATACGATCGTTCACAGGCTCTTTCGGCGGCTCGCCGAACACCTTGGGCAAGGCTGGTGCTTGTTGCTGGACATTGGCTCTAGCACTTGACGCACTGGTAACTGGTGCAGGCGACACAACCGTTTCCACCTGGGGCGGAAGCAAATTAGATCCCTCAGCCTCCACAGGCTCGGCAGCGGCCTCGTCCGGCATATCTTGCTCCTGCTCGCGGGCGTCCTGCGCGGTGTTCAACACGACAGGCTTGGGCACGATGACCTCGGGCTGGGTCAAGGAGCTTACGTACCAGAACACGCCGCCGCCCACCAGCAGCACCAGCAATAGCAACAAGAGCCCCTGGGTAAATGGCGACAACAGAGACTCCCGCTTGACCGCGCCAGACTTGGCGGCCAGCAACTGGGCAGCAGCGCGCTGCTGTGCGGCTGGCTCCGCGGCCGGCGCTGCGCCCGCCGTGGCTGCGGAAGGCTGGCTGGCCTCTCCTCCGTGCACAGGCTCGGCCGGTGCGATATCCAGCAAGAACTCCTCGATCTCAGCCTTTTCCAAAGGCTGCTGCTTGGCCTGTTCCGCTTTTTGCAATGCGCTAATTAACAGACTCATTAATCAACCTTTGCAATTGCTGGGCGGGCAGGTACTGCTTGTACGAACTCAGCTCCTCGCTCTCCAGGCTGGCGTTCTGGACCACGATGGGCCGCAGGAAAATGACGAGCTCGGTCTTCACGTTGAAATTGCTGCGCGCGGTGAACAGCTTGCCCACCAGCGGCACCTTGGCGAGACCTGGCACTTTGTCTGTGGCTTGCTGAATATTGTCTTGCATGAGCCCACCAAGGACAGCCGTGTTGCCACTATTAATTCTCAGCATGGACTCAAATTCACGTACCTGAATTTGAGGAATTTCACTAATAATTCTTGTATCCCCAACCATCAGTTGCGGATTGGGATCCTCCACATAGCGCAATACTCGTGAAATAGTGGGCCGAATATTAATATTAACCGCACCATTATCATTAATTTGTGGTGTCACACTCATCACTACACCCACTGGTACAGTATTAGGCGTTGTAGTCACGGACTGTAGATTAGTAGAGCCTTGCCCCACGCCTTGAGAAACTTGAGACTGAATCGTAAAGTACACTAGGTTATCCACGACCTTCATGACTGCCGTCTGGTTGTTCAAAACCATCAATTTAGGGCTAGAGAGCACCTTGGTATCGCCAAATCTCTGCAATAGCCGTAGATTGAACTCCACGCTGCTGTTATCACTAGAATATCCAATACTAAAAGGCAGAGTTGTACCCGCTGTCCCCGCAACGCCTGCTGGAGTCAACACTGTACTCAGCCCCAATTGGTTAGTCATGTTGAACCCATTACCCAGTTTTTCCCAATCAATACCAGCCTGATAGGTGTCGTTCAATGTAACTTCCACAATGGAAGCCTCGATCAACACCTGGCGTTTGGCACTGTTCATGACCTTATCAAGGAATTCCTGCACCTTCTCATGCTGGCGATGGGTGGCGCGCACGCTGATAATGCCCGTCTCCGGGCTGGCGATCACCGTCGCCGCAAACAACGTCCTGTATTCCGTTCGGGCATCCTCGCGCTCTTGCGTGGCGTTACGCGGCGCAGGGGCCTGTTGCTGGGCTGCCGCTCCATCCCCCGACTCTGCAGCCGGCGGTTCCGCTGACTGCGATGCTGCCGCAGTGCCGGTACGGGTGATGATGACTTCCTTGTCGGTTTCGGCAAGGATGTCCTTGAGGTTCTGGATCAGGGTTTCCCAGAAATGATTGGTCGCCACGCTATTCACTGCGGTACGCGAGCTATTTGCCGCCCCTGTTCCCGTACCGGAAGACGTACTAGTGCCGGAAGTACCGCCGGCGCCGCTCGTGGTGGATGCGCTGCGCCCGGTACTGGCAATCTCTGCCGCCGCACCGATGAAGCCGGTGGTATCACGCGACATGTTTACATAATCCACCTTGTAGCTGCGCAGCACCGGCATATCCGGCGTAATGCTCAGCACATTGCCGTCCACGCGATAGGTGAGGTCGACCTGTTTCGCCAGGCGCTCCAGGATGGCGGGCAGGGTCTGGTCGACGGCATTAAGCGTTGCGCGCCCCTGGATGGCGGGATGGATGTCGATATTCAGCTTGCTTTCGCGCGCCAGGGCAAAGAGGATTTCCTTGACCGGCACATCGTTGACCACCACGCTATAGGTCTGCTCCTTGGCCCTGGGCTTGGGCGGCGGCAGGTAATTGCCGCTCTTGACCGGCTTGGGAATATCGGCGGCAGCCGGTGCGGCTGAGGGTTGTTCTTCGATGTGGCCGGTGGAAGGGGAAACCGTGGATTGATGGGCGCAACTCGCCAAGCCAAGCACACATGGCACGATCAGAATGCTGGCAATTTTTGGCAAATGGCCTGACAAAGCGTAACTCCCCTCAGCTGATGATTTCTATTTCCGGGATTTATCCCATAATCAGTATACGATTGCAAATTAAGATCGCAATTACATGACGGCAACAAGTTATTGATGTTGCACCAGTTCTTCCCTGATGCCGGCAATAGTCCGCAAGCGTGCGCCGGTTTGCAGCGCTTCCGGCAACAACTTGAGCTCCGCCAAGGCATCCTGGCGGTTTCCATATGCGCCATACAATATGATAACGCTGCCTTCGTCGTTAACTTTAGTTTTCACGGCATGCAGATCATCCAGCACCAGCTGGGCCAATAATGGCTGCAGCCGTTCCTCCAGGCCGGTTTCCGCAGGATCGCGTGCCAGCTCTATCGTGATGTATTCCGGCGGAATACTGCCGAGCCAGGCTAACGTCGCCTCTTCACGCTGCTCCATCAACTGCATGACGTCGGGCGTGTCTGGCTTATTCTTATTTTCTATATTCTCCACCAAGCGGTTTTCCACCGGGCCCTGTTCCGCCTCGGCCTGCGCTACCGCGTCAGGCGCAACGGGCAGCGCCAGCATTCCCTGCCTCCAGGCGAATGCTGCGATAGCGGCAACGACAAGGACTGCGCCCGCTAAAGCCAGACCTGCCCAGCGTCCTGAAGGACGTTGAATTTCGCTGGCAAACTCGCTATCCCGGATCGCAGCCGCAACGTGCCTGGGAGTTACCTGGTAAGTATTGGCCGCAAATGCCGCCAGCAAGGATTTATCCGCCAGGATATTGACCCGGCGTACCAAGCCCTGCGCCATGGCCGCCAATTGCCTGACAGCACGCTTGGTAAACAATGGTGGCCCGTAATATCCGGCAGCCCGGAGGCGGAACGTCAGGTATTCGGCAATTTCATCCTGGTTCAACGGGCCAAGATAAAAGCTATGGGTAATGCGCTCCTTAAGTTGGCGGATTTCGCGCCGGTTCAAGTTGTCATCCAGCTCGGGCTGGCCGAACAGCACAATTTGCAGGAGTTTGTCGTGGCGGGTTTCCAGGTTGGTCAGCAAGCGGATTTCCTCCAGCGTCGCCAAGGGCATGCCTTGCGCCTCCTCCACGAACACCACCACCTGGCGCTTGGCCTCGTGCTTTTCCAGTAATGCCTGTTGCAGCCGCTGCATCACCTCCAGCCTGCCCAGGCCGGCGGGAAGATCGAGCCGCAGCTCCAGCGCAATCGCATGCAGCACGTCCTCGGGCGCCATGCTGGGATTGGCCAGGTAGACGTTGTCCACATGGTCCGGCAGCTGCGTTTGCAGCATGCGGCACAACATGGTCTTGCCGCTGCCTACCTCGCCTACTACCTTGACTATCCCTTCGCCATGCAGGATGGCATAGCGCAACGCTTCCAGCACTGCGCCGCGATTGCCGCCGGGAAAGAAAAAGTCGGTATTGGGGGTGATCTTGAACGGCGGCTGTTTCAGGCCAAAGTGCGCGTAATACACTATTCGCCTTTGTAATCCTGCTGCAACTGGATGCGGCTGTAGAGCGTCGTGCGGTTGATGCCCAGCAGTTTGGCCGCCTGGCTCAGGTTGCCGTGGGTGATTTTCATCGCGGCATCGACATACGCCCGCTCCCAGGACTTCAGCACCTGGTCCAGGTTGACATTGGCCTGCGTTTGCAAATGCTTGTGCGCCTGGCTTGCCATGGCGTTTTCGTCCGCCATCAACGGCGCTTCGGCGCCATTGCCGGCTGCCGGGCCCAGGCCGGTATGCATCAGGTCCAGCTCAGAGGCCAGTTGTGCATCGGTCACGACCTGGCCGGAATATTTGGCCACCAGCCGGATAATAATGTTGCGCAGCTCACGCACATTGCCCGGGAAGTGATAGTCCAGCCAGCGCTGCTTGGCCTGCTCATCCAGGGCAAAGGTTTTCTGCCCGGTTTCACGCGCATAGAACTGGTTGAAATGCTCCAGCAACACGTAGCGATCCTGTTCCAGGTCCCGTAACGGCGGCACACGCACTGAAAACACGCTCAGGCGGTGGTAAAGGTCGATGCGGAAATGGCCGGCGCGGACTTCTTCGCGCAAGTCGCGATTCGTCGCTGCCACAATGCGCGCACGGCTGCGGCGAGTCTGGGTTTCACCTATGCGCTGGTACTCGCCGTTTTCCAAGACTCTTAGCAGCTTGGCCTGCAACTCCAGCGGCAGCTCGCCCACTTCATCAAGAAACAACGTGCCTTCGCCGGCATCCTCGAAATAACCGCTATGCGCGTTCGCCGCCCCCGTGAACGACCCCTTGCCATGGCCGAACAGGATGGACTCGGCAAGATTCGGTGAAATCGCGGCACAATTCAGGGAAAGGTAAGGCTGTTGCGAACGACGGCTGAAACGGTGCAGGCAGTTAGCGACCAATTCCTTGCCGCTGCCGGATTCTCCTTCTATCAGCACAGGAAACGGCGCATCCGCAAACTGCGTAATCTGCGTGCGCAACGTCTGCATTGGCAGGCTGCCGCCGAGCAGTCCCCACCCGTCCTCGGCGCTTGCCGTCTCGCTGAGTTCGGCATCCTGCAGCTTCAAGGCATTGTGTAGCAATTGGCGCAAGCGCTCGACATCGCAAGGCTTGGGGATAAAGTCCACGGCCCCCAAGGCCAGGGCATGCTTGACATTGGCCTCTTCATTCTGGCCCGACAGCACGAGGATTTTCATGGTGGGCGCATGCGCGAGCAATTCGCCGATCACCTTGAAACCCTCGTCAGGCTTGTGAGGCACCGGCGGCAGTCCAAGATCCACCAACGCGAGTGGCGGCGGGTTTTCAAGCTGGCGCAACAGGCTCCTGGCCTGCATGCGCGACTCGGCGACATAGACTTCGAAATCCTTGCCCAGCAGGAAATGCAAGGTATCGGTGATCAAGGGATCATCGTCAATAATGATCAGCGCAGGAAGCTGTGCAACCATCAGAACGGCTTTCCGTGAATCATGCGGGGGGAGAAATGAGTACAAACCATGGCGCTACTATAAGCATAACGCCCTGTTGACACAAGGTTGCAAGGAGAATGGGGTGGCTGATCGGGCTCGAACCGACGACAACTGGAATCACAATCCAGGGCTCTACCAACTGAGCTACAGCCACCATTGAAACTGGATTATAAAAACCAGTGAATGGCCTGCCCGACAGGAATCGAACCTGTAACCCCCAGCTTAGAAGGCTGGTGCTCTATCCGGTTGAGCTACGGGCAGATTGTCGGACAATCATCTTGGGAAAAATATGGTCGGGGTGGAGAGATTCGAACTCCCGACATCCTGGTCCCAAACCAGGCGCGCTACCAGGCTACGCTACACCCCGAGGGCGAGAAATATAGCGCACTCCAGCAGGAAGGTCAAACTGATTCTGCTAAAATATCGCATTATTTTTGAAAAAATTTGTCATGACCGCCCAAATCATCAACGGAAAAGCCATTGCCGAAACCACGCTAGCCGAAACAAAATCCTTAATAGACAAAAGGTTGGAAAAAGGCTTACGGGCGCCGACGCTGGCCGTGATCCTGCTTGGCGCAGATCCCGCCTCTGCCATCTATGTACGCAACAAAAGGCTAGCTTGCGAGAAAACCGGCATCCGCTCCCTAGCTTACGACCTGCCTGACACCACGAGCGAGGCGGAATTGCTCGCGTTGATCGAACAGCTCAATCAGGACGATACAGTGGACGGCATCCTGGTGCAGTCACCCCTCCCAGCCCATATTGAAGAAAAGAAGATCATAGAAACCATCAGCGCCGCCAAAGACGTCGATGGCTTCCATCCATACAACATCGGCAGGCTCGCGGTGCGACAGCCCACGTTGCGCTCATGCACGCCTTACGGCGTGATCAGGCTTTTGCAATCCACAGGAATCAAGCTATTAGGCCTAGACGCCGTGGTTGTCGGGGTTTCCAATCACGTGGGACGCCCCATGGCCCTGGAACTTCTGCTTGCTGGCTGTACCGTCACCAGTTGCCATCGCCATACCAAGGACCTGCAAGCAAACGTAGCACGTGCAGATATCGTGGTCGCCGCAGTAGGCAAGCCGCATCTGATCAAGGGCGAGTGGATCAAGCCTGGCGCAATTGTGGTGGATATCGGCATCAACCGCCTCGCAGATGGCAGCCTGTGCGGCGATATTGAGTTCGAAACCGCCAAGACACGCGCAGCATGGATTACGCCTGTCCCAGGTGGCGTGGGCCCCATGACTGTTGCCACACTGATGCAGAACACGCTGTCAGCGCTTGAATTGCGTGAATCCAACTAAGTGACTGCTTAGAGTTGCTTATTCGCCTGTATTAAGGAGTTCAAGCCTTGCAGCACAAGGCTTTTGCATCACTGAATTATTCAGTGTACACTTGCGCCTGCTTTATTTTTCTGTTAATCGAACATTAACTCTTAAGGCGCACATGGCTGAAGCAATTACAAGACAATTTGTTCCTTACCAACCTAAGGCTGGCGAGGAATACATGAATGAAAAGCAGCTTGATCATTTCCGGAAAATTCTAAACGACTGGAAAGCAGAGCTTAGTCATGACATTGACCGCACGGTCCATACCATGCAGGACGAAGTCACCATGTTTGCCGATCCGAACGATAGGGCAAGCCAGGAGTCCGACATGGCATTGGAGTTGCGCAATCGCGACCGCGAACGCAAGCTGATCAAGAAGATTGACGAGACCCTGTCCAAGATCGATGAAGGTGATTACGGCTATTGCAATGGTTGCGGCATTGAAATCGGCCTTAAACGATTGGAAGCCCGCCCGACTGCAACATTGTGCATCGATTGCAAAACGCTGGATGAAATCCGCGAAAAGCAGGTAGCTAAATAATTAACCACCACCTGCCTTCATGCGTATAACACGTTTAGCTGAACGCAAAAGCAGGTTGCCAAGTCATTCATTCAATATTGAGGCCCGTCGCATTTGTTGTGACGGGCTTATCGCGCCCTAATTTTCCGACAAGATTCGCCCATTATTTTCGTTTCGAAATGCCAAACAAAAAGGCCGGTTTCAAATCGGCCTTTTTGTTGGACTAACGCAACTGTTACTGTTGGTCAGTTACTGTCGCTGAGTCTTCTGCCTTTTCTTCCGCAGCAGGCGCCTCGATCAACGCCTTGGCGCTCAGGCGCACGCGGCCTTTGTCGTCCACCTCCAGCACCTTGACCTTGACCACTTGGCCTTCCTTGAGGAAGTCAGCCACGGCATTCACACGCTGGTGTGCGATCTGGGAAATGTGCAGCAAGCCATCCTTGCCTGGCAGCAAGGAAACGATCGCGCCGAAATCCAGCAGCTTGAGGACGGTGCCGTCATAGACCTGGCCCACTTCCACCTCGGCGGTGATCGCCTCGATGCGCCTCTTGGCTTCTTCGCCTGCTTCGGCGCTGATGCAACCGATCTTGATCGTGCCGTCTTCTTCAATATCAATCGTGGTGCCGGTTTCCTCGGTCAGCGCGCGGATTACAGCGCCGCCCTTGCCGATCACATCGCGGATCTTCTCGGGGTTGATCTTCATGGTAATGATGCGCGGCGCAAATGCGGAAAGCTCTTGAGGCTTCTCGCCGACAGCTTCCTTCATCAGGCCGAGAATATGCAGACGGCCTTCCTTGGCTTGCGACAAGGCGACACGCATGATTTCCGCAGTGATGCCGGTGATCTTGATATCCATCTGCAGCGCGGTAATGCCGGATTCGGTACCAGCCACCTTGAAGTCCATGTCGCCCAGGTGGTCTTCGTCACCCAGGATGTCGGTCAAAACGGCAACGCGGTTGCCTTCCTTGATCAGGCCCATGGCGATACCAGCCACTTGCGCCTTCAAAGGCACGCCGGCATCCAACAAGGACAGGCAGCCGCCACAGACGGAGGCCATGGAACTGGAACCGTTGGATTCGGTGATTTCGGACACCACGCGAATGGTGTAACCAAACTCTTCCTGGCTTGGCAACACTGCCAGCAAAGCACGCTTCGCCAGGCGGCCATGGCCGATTTCGCGGCGCTTAGGCGTACCGACACGGCCAGTTTCGCCGGTGGCGTATGGAGGCATGTTGTAGTGCAGCATGAAGCGGTCAGCGTACTCACCCTGCAGCGCATCGATGATCTGCTCGTCACGGCCAGTGCCCAATGTCGCCACTACCAGCGCCTGGGTTTCGCCACGAGTGAACAGCGCAGAACCGTGGGTACGCGGCAATACGCCGGTGCGGATGCTGATCGGACGCACGGTGCGTGTATCGCGGCCGTCAATGCGCGGCTCGCCGTTGAGGATCTGGCTGCGCACAACCTTGGCTTCGAGGTTGAACAGTGCACCCTTGATTTCGTTAGCTTCAGCAGTAGAAGTCGTTTCTGTAATCAACTCGCCCAATACGCGGCTCTTGATTTCGTCCAGCTTGCCGGAACGCGCACCCTTGGACTTGATCTTGTAGGCTTCGTTAATGTCCGTGCCAGCCAATGCTTCGATCTTGGCAATCAGCTCGTTATTGGCTTCTGGAGGCGACCAGTCCCAAGGCTCCTTGCCGACTTCGGCAGCCAGCTCGTTGATGGCATTGATGACAGCCTGCATTTGCTCGTGGCCATAGACCACGGAACCCAGCATGACATCTTCCGGCAGTTCCTTGGCTTCGGACTCCACCATCAATACGGCGCTGTCGGTTGCCGCGACAACCAGGTCCAACTGCGTTTCCTTGAGCTGGGAGGCAGTCGGATTGAGGACATACTCGCCATTGATGTAACCCACGCGCGCTGCGCCGATCGGGCCGTAGAACGGGATGCCGGAAATCGCCAGTGCGGCGGAAGCGCCAATGATCGCTGGAATATCGGCATCGATCTCGGGATCGGAAGACATCACGGTGGCGACCACTTGCACTTCGTTATAGAAGGCTTCGGGGAACAGCGGGCGCAATGGGCGGTCGATCAGGCGGGAGGTCAGCGTTTCCTTTTCGGAAGGACGGCCTTCGCGCTTGAAGAAGCCGCCAGGGATCTTGCCGGCGGCATAGGTTTTTTCCTGATAGTCCACGGTCAGCGGGAAGAAGTCCTGGCCTTCCTTCACTTCGCGCTTGCCTACTACGCTCACCAGCACCACGGTGTCGCCGTAGCTGACCATCACTGCGCCATCCGCCTGGCGTGCAATTTCTCCGGTTTCAAGTGTCAGCTCATGCTGACCATAGGTAATCGTTTTCTTGATTGCCGTCACAATATTTGTCCTTTTAATAAAAAAATAAGCCGACAAGCATTGCGTCTCCGCTTTGCTTTCGGCTTATCTATGAATTCACAAGTGCGCGATGATTACTTACGCAGGCCCAAGCGTTCGATCAATGTACGATAGCGATCGGCATTCTTGCGCTTGAGATAGTCCAGCAACTTGCGGCGCTGACTTACCAGCTTCAACAGACCACGACGGGAGTGGTGGTCCTTGGCATTGCTTTTGAAATGCTCTGTCAAATAAGTAATACGGGCGCTAAGAAGCGCAACTTGAACTTCCGGGCTGCCTGTATCGTTTGGAGCTTGTTGGAAATCAGCAACAATTTTTGCTGTTTCTTGAACTGTAATTGCCATAACTTAATCCTAATGTTGTGAGATGTGTTTTGCGTCAATGCAAATGCAGGCTACATCAATCCCGCTAGAGCATTCATTTACAATCAACTCCATATTATAACGCTATTTCAATATGAGTTCAATGAAGCAGTACTAGAGCGATTTTTCGCTTACTGCCTCTTTGGAAATGCCAAGCTTTCATCCGCCTATTACAAGGCGAATCAATCAATCGTTACCGATCAACCTGCCTGGCGCAGCAAGCGCTTGGGGGCAATGGAGCCCCGGGAGGTCTGTTCGCCAATGCCGAGAAAAACACCCTGTTCAGAGTAAAGCCTGAACAATCCTTCGATGCTTAAGCCAGACTTCCAGACCTCTTGGCCGCGCAACAGATAAAAAGCACTGTCGTCGTCAAGGGTGACTTGAGGCAAATCCTCAATCGCGGCATCAGCCCCTAGCAGGAATTCGTCACGCTGTTCGAGCGACATTTGTTCGAGCTGCTTGATCGTAACCGCATCCTGCAGATTGAAATGCGCCGTCGTCAGTCGCCGCAAGCCACCGAGATGGGCACCGCACCTCAATAGCTTGCCAATGTCTTCCGCCAGCGTCCGTATATACGTGCCCTTGCTACATGAGACCACCATCTCGAACTGCTCGCCTTCAAACCGCTCGAGTTGAATGGCATGTATGGTCACCGGTCGGGGCTCGCGGACAATTTCCACACCATCCCGGGCATACTCATACAGCGCCTTGCCGCCATGCTTCAAGGCGGAATACATGGGAGGCACCTGCAGGATATCGCCGACCATCTTTTTTAGCGCGGCTTCCAATTCGGGCTGCGTCGTAGTAACAGGCAAGCGCGCCAGCACTTCGCCCTCGGCATCGCCTGTCGTGGTTGTGCTGCCTAGCGTCACCAATGCGCGGTAGCTTTTATCGGCATCCAATAAAAAATGGGAAAACTTGGTGGCCTCGCCCAGGCAGATCGGCAACAAGCCGCTAGCCAACGGGTCGAGGCTGCCGGTATGGCCAGCCTTGGCCGCTTGGTAGAGCCGCTTGGCGATCTGCAAGGCCTGGTTAGATGAAATACCTAATGGCTTGTCCAGCAATAGCACGCCATCGATATTGCGCTTGATTCGCCTGAATTGTTGCACAACCGCTTTACTCAGGCAGACTCGTCGTCTTGGTCAGGCGCGGAGGGAGGCAATACCTCGTCGATCAGCTTGGCGATATGCATGCCGCGGTCAATCGAGGCATCGTAACTGAAATGCAGTTGCGGCACTGTCCTCAACAGCAAACGCTTGGCCAGCTGGCTGCGCAGGAAACCAGCCGTCTTCTCCAGGCCTTTCTGCAATTCAGGCGTGCCTTGCGGCGCAGTGTAATAGATCTTGGCATGCGCCATGTCGCCACTGACCTCAACTTCGGTCACGGTCACCATGGAAGAAACCCTGGGGTCCTTCACCTCGAATTGCAGCAGATCAGCGAGTTCACGCTGAATCTGCTCGGCAACACGGTCGCTTCTGGAAAATTCCTTGGCCATGGCTTACAGGGTCCGCGCGACTTCCACAACTTCAAAGACTTCGAGGATATCGCCAACCTCGATTTCGTTGTAGTTCTTCAGGGACAAGCCGCACTCGAAGTTCGACTTCACTTCCTTGACGTCGTCCTTGAAGCGCTTGAGCGAATCCAGCTCGCCGGTATGAATCACCACATTGTCGCGGATCAGGCGGATCTTGGAGTTACGACGGATTACGCCATCCTGCACGTAACAACCGGCAACAGAACCGACCTTGGAGATACGGAACACTTCGCGAATTTCCACAGTGCCAATGACGTTTTCCTTCTGCTCTGGCGACAACATGCCGCCCAGCGCCGCCTTCACTTCATCCACAGCCTCGTAGATGATGTTGTAGTAGCGCACATCCACGCCGGAGCTTTCAATCAGCTTGCGCGCGCCCGCATCGGCACGCACATTGAAGCCGATCAACACGGCCTTGGACGCAGCCGCCAGGTTGACGTCGGACTCGCTGATGGCGCCCACGCCAGTATGGATAATGTTGACCTTGACTTCGTCGGTAGACAGCTTCTGCAACGAGGTGGACAGCGCTTCGTAAGAACCCTGGACATCGGACTTGATGATCAACGGCAATACCTTGACCTCGCCCTCGCCCATCTGCTCGAACATGCTTTCCAGCTTGGCAGCTTGTTGCTTGGCCAACTTGACGTCGCGGAACTTGCCCTGACGGAACAAGGCGATTTCACGCGCCTTGCGTTCATCGTTGAGCACAATGACTTCTTCACCGGCGCTCGGCACGTCGGAAAGGCCGAGAATTTCCACTGGAATGGAAGGGCCAGCCTCTTTCACGTCGCGGCCGGATTCATCCAGCATGGCGCGGACGCGGCCATAGGCAGTGCCGGCCAGGATCATGTCGCCGCGCTGCAATGTGCCGGACTGCACCAGGATCGTCGATACCGGGCCGCGGCCCTTGTCCAGCCGGCCTTCGATCACCAGGCCCTTGGCCGGGACGTTCTTAGGCGCCTTGAGCTCAAGCACTTCGGCCTGCAGCAGTACAGCTTCCAGCAGGTTGTCGATACCAATGCCGGTCTTTGCAGACACTTCGACGAACATGGTATCGCCGCCCCAGTCTTCCGGGACGACTTCATGGCTGACCAATTCCTGCTTCACACGTTCAGGATTGGCTTCAGACTTGTCAATCTTGTTCACGGCAACGACCAGCGGCACGCCGGCAGCCTTGGCGTGGTGCACCGCTTCAATGGTTTGCGGCATCACGCCGTCATCCGCCGCCACCACCAAGATCACCACGTCGGTTGCCTTGGCGCCGCGTGCACGCATCGCGGTAAACGCTTCGTGGCCTGGAGTATCCAGGAAAGTCACCATGCCGCGCGGCGTCTCCACATGGTAGGCGCCGATGTGCTGTGTAATGCCGCCGGCTTCGCCAGAAGCCACGCGGCTGCGACGGATATAGTCCAGCAGTGAGGTCTTGCCGTGGTCGACGTGACCCATGACCGTCACCACTGGCGGACGCGGCTCTTGGGTCGCCTCTGCGTGTTCCGCTTCATCCAAGAAGGCTTCCGGATCGTTGGAGGCGGCCGCCTTGGCGTTATGTCCCATTTCTTCCACGATGATGATCGCGGTTTCCTGGTCCAGCACCTGGTTGATCGTCACCATCATGCCCATCTTCATCAGGGTCTTGATGACTTCGCTGGCCTTGACCGCCATCTTGTGGGCAAGATCGCCCACGGTAATGGTTTCTGGCACCAATACATCATGCACGATCGGCTCTGTCGGCGCCGTGAATGCATGCTGCTGGTTTTCATTGCCCTTGGATTTGGACTTGCTGCCTTTTGCACGCCAGCCCTGGCCGGCAGCGCCTGTATCGCCGCGGGTTTTTACCGCGCCGCGCTTCTTGCCGTCGCTGTCGCTCCATTCCTTGCCGCCGCTCTTGCCAGTTTTCTTGGCATTCTTGTCGTCGGTTTTGGGAGCCTCCTTGGCTGCGGGCTTATGCAACGTTCCTTCAGACAGCTTGGTCGCAGCAGCCTCGGCTGCACGCTTGGCTTCTTCTTGACGGCGCTGGGCCAACTCCTGTTTCTTGCGCAATTCCTCAGCCTGGATCGCCATCAAGGCGGCTTGGCGTTTTGCTTCGCGCTCGCGCAAAGCCAACTCATCGGCCCCAAGCAGTTCCTTGGCTGTCAGTTTCGGACGCGCCTCGGTTACAGGCTTTTCCTCTACCGGTGCCGCAGCTTCTACCGCTTCTGGCGCAACCTCAACGGCAGGCTCAGGTGCTACTGGCTCCACTTCAGCTTGCACGGCGACTGGTTCCGGCTCGGGAGCCGCTTCAACCACTGGCTCAGGTATATGTTCGGCAACCGGCGCAGATTCGACTAGCGGTTCGTCAGCAATCGCAAGCGACTCCTGCGCAGCCTCTTCTTCAGGGACTGCTTCCAATGCAGGGTCACGGCGCACAAGCACGCGCTTCTTACGCACTTCCACTTGGATGGTGCGTGCCTTGCCGCTGCTGTCCGACTTCTTGATTTCAGTAACTTGCTTGCGGGTCAGCGTAATCTTGTTCTTGGGTTCCTGTGCGCCGTGCTCCTTGCGCAGGTATTCCAGCAAGGAGGTTTTATCCTGCTCTGTGAGTGTGTCGTCATACGCAGTCTTGTTGACGCCTGCCCCTTTTAACTGCTCCAGGAGCAGTTCAGCCGGCAGCCCTAATTCACTGGCAAACTGTGCTACGCTCGATTGTCCCATTCTGTTACTCCAATCTCTTTCATTTGCACTGTCAGCCAGTGCATTTCTTCTTAGCTACGCTATTTGTACACGCCTCAAGCAAACCAGGGGGCACGCGCAGTCATGATCAATTGCTTGGCGCGCTCGACATCCATGCCAGTTAGTTCAACTAGGTCATCCACCGCCAGGTCGGCAAGGTCGTCCATGGTGGCTACGCCCTTGCCAGCCAAGGTACGCGCAGTCAATTCGTCCATGCCTTCCATGCGCAGCAGATCCTCGGAGGCCTCGCCCACCTTCTCTTCCTTGGCAATCGCCTCGGTCAACAAGGCAGCGCGAGCACGCTTGCGCAGCTCATTGATGGTATCTTCATCGAAAGCCTCGATCTCGCTCATTTCAGCCAGAGGCACATAGGCGATTTCTTCCAGGGTGCTGAATCCTTCCTGCACCAGGATATCGGCCACCTCTTCATCCACATCCAGCTTCTCGACAAACAATTGCAGGATACTGCTGTGCTCTTCCTCGTTCTTCTTGGCCGCTTCTTCCTCGGTCAGGATATTCAATGTCCAGCCGGTCAATTCCGAAGCAAGGCGCACGTTCTGGCCATTGCGCCCGATCGCCTGGGCCAATTGCTCTTCGTCCACGATGACATCCATGCTATGGGCATCTTCATCCACCACGATGCCTGAAACTTCGGCAGGCGCCATGGCGTTGATAACGAACTGGGCTGGGTCCATGGACCACAATACGATATCCACGCGCTCGCCTGCCAATTCACCGGTGACGGCCTGCACACGCGAGCCGCGCATGCCAACACAGGTACCTACAGGATCCAAACGCTGGTCATTCGACTTCACCGCAATCTTGGAGCGCAAGCCGGGGTCACGGGCTGCCGACTTGATTTCCAGCAAGCCTTCTTCAATTTCAGGTACTTCCAGCTCGAACAGCTTGACCAAGAACTCAGGCGCCACGCGCGACAGGATCAGTTGCGGGCCGCGGCCGCCGCGCTCGATACGCGAGAGGTAGGCACGGACACGGTCGCCGACGCGCAGGTTTTCCTTGGGAATCATCTGCTCGCGCGGCAGTACCGACTCGAGACGGCCCACTTCAATAATGGCATTGCCCTTTTCCATACGCTTGATGACACCGGTCACCAGGTGCTCCTTGCGCGCAAGGAAATCATCCAGGATCTGTTCACGCTCGGCTTCGCGTACCTTCTGCAGAATGACCTGCTTGGCGGCCTGTGCCCCGATGCGGCCGAACTCCACCGACTCCAAAGGCTCTTCGATGTAGTCGCCGACAGCCAGGCCTTCAGCACGGACATCGTCCGTATCAACCTGCGCATCCGGGTTTTCCAGTTCCTCAGCCTCAACCACCTGCCAGCGGCGGAAAGAATTATATTCTCCGCTATCGCGGTCGATTTCTACGCGGACATCGGCATCTTCAGTAAAACGCTTCTTGGTAGCAGAGGCCAGAGCCAGCTCCAGTGCCGTAAAAATAACGGTTTTAGCCACATTCTTCTCATGGGCCAATGCATCGACCAATAACAATATTTCGCGACTCATTTCAATCTCCGCCAAAAAATTGGTGTTTAGAACTCAGGGGACAATCTTGCCTTGTCAATATTGGAAAATGGCACGCGTTGTTCCACGCCTTCACACTCCAATACAAGATGCTCCTGATCCACGCCACGCAATATGCCTAAAAAATTCTTCCTGCCTTCAACCGGCACCCGTAATTTCACTTGGGCTCGCTCACCCACGAACCGTACAAAATCCGATTCTTTCTTCAATACCCGATCCAAGCCAGGGGAAGAGACTTCCAGCCTGTCGTAATCTATATCGTGTTCGACAGCCAATAAGTTGCTTAAGTGATTGCTCACCAATACGCAGTCGTCAATATCAATGCCTTCCGGCTTGTCGATGAACAAGCGGATCAATTTTCCGCGATTGGCCAACTCCATATCGACCAGCTCATATCCAAGCTGCTCGAGGGACTTTTCCAACAATGCGTTTAAATCCTGCATAAAAACCTTATTGCCTGATTCTACAAATAAAAAATGGGCTCAAAGCCCATCCCCAATGGTCGCTATTATAGCAACCAGCCGTTAATAACACAAAAACAAAAGCCCTCTTTTAGAGGGCTTTTGTCATCATCCAGAGAGCTCTGGATGTTAAATAAAAGTCTGGCGGTGACCTACTTTCGCATGCGAGTTGCATACTATCATTGGCGCGGAATCGTTTCACGGCCCTGTTCGAGATGGGAAGGGGTGGTTCCAATTCGCTATGGCCGCCAGACATAAC